>QHSQ01000356.1 GCA_003221615.1 Candidatus Rokuibacteriota bacterium
AGCCGTGGCGGTACTCGGGCCGGTAATTCATGGCGAGCAGGATCGAGACCCCGGGAAGACCGTCGACCAGCGCGTCGAGAAACGCCTGGGTCTCGGAGTCGATCCAGTGGAGGTCCTCGAACACGATCAGGAGCGGCTGCACCTGGCTCTCGCGGAGTAGCACCGTCTTGATCGCCGCGAGCGTGCGCCGCCGCCGGTCGGCCGGGTCGAGCGCGAGCAGCGGGCTGTCCTCGGGAAGCGCGTCGAGAAGCCAGAGGAGATGCGGGACCGCCTCCTTCAGCGCCTCGTCGAGCGTCAGGAGGTTGCCGGTCACCTTGGCCCGGATGGCCCGGACATCGTCGCGGCTCTCGATCTTGAAATAGGCGCGCAGCAGATCGGCCAGCGGCAGGTACGCGGCCGCCTTGCCGTAGGACACCGAGCCGCTTTCGAGGATGAGCCACCCATGGGTGTGATGAGAGTGGATGAACTCGTGGTAGAGGCGCGACTTCCCGACGCCCGGCTCGCCGACGACCGCGACGAGCTGCCCGCGCCCCCGACGGATCTCCTCCGCTGCGCGGCGCAGCTGATCCATCTCGGCGTCACGACCGACGAAGCGCGTCAGCCCCCGCCGCGCCGCGGCTTCGAGGCGGCTGCGGGCCGCGCCCGCTCCCGTCAGCTCGAACACCTCGACCGGCTCGCTGACCCCCTTGACCGGGACCGGCCCGAGCGGGGTGACATGCACCATGCCCTCGGCCAGGTGCAAGGTGCCGGCGGTGAGCCGGATGCTGCCGGGCGTCGCGAGCTGCTCCATGCGTGCCGCCAGGTTCGTGGTGTGGCCCACCGCGGAGTAGTCCATGCGCAGATCGCTGCCGACCGAGCGCACGACGACGTCTCCGGAGTTGAGGCCGACCCGGATCTGCATCTCCACGCCCTGGGCGCGCCGCAGCTCGTCCGAGTAGCGCCGCACGGCGTCTTGCATCCTGAGCGCGGCATAGCACGCGCGCACGGCGTGATCCTCGTGGGCGAGGGGAGCGCCGAAGAGCGCCATGATGCCGTCCCCCATCACCTGGTTGACGGTGCCCTCGTAGCGATGGACGGCGTTCATCATGCGCTCGAGTAGCGGATCGAGAATCTTGCGCGCCTCTTCGGGATCGCGGTCGGCCAGCAGCTCCATCGAGCCCTTGACGTCGGCGAAGAGCACGGTCACCTGCTTGCGCTCGCCTTCCAGTGCGGTCCGCGAGGTGAGGATCTTCTCGGCGAGGTGCTTGGGCGTGTAGGACTGCGGAGAGGCGAATCGCGTCTGGCCGGGAGATGCCTCACTGACCGGAGTACCGCACTTGTTGCAGAACCGAGACCCGGCAGGTAAGTCGTTGCCGCACGCGGAGCATGTCGCTCCCAAGCGCGTTCCGCAGCCCAGGCAGAAGTTCGACCCGGGTGGATTCTCGTGCTGGCACCGGGGACACTGCAAGGTGGGCCGAGATTAGCTGCCAGGGTCTCCCGTGGTCAAGGAAATCGCCTCCTTCTATCTCAGGCCGCCCGCCACCAGCAGCGTCTCCCCGGTCATGTACTTCGAATCGGACGACGCGAGATAGACCGCCGTCGGTGCGATATCGTCCGGCTGCCCCACGCGTCCGAGGGGCGCCTGCGCCTCGACCATCTTCTGGAAGTCGCTTCCGACGAATCCAGCGGCATGCACGCCTTCGGTCTCAATCATCCCCGGGCTGATCGAGTTCACGCGGATATTCCGCGGGCCGAGCTCCTTCGCCAGCACGCCCGTGATCGCGTCGACCGCGGCCTTCGTCCCCGTGTATACGGTGGAGTTCGGCGGGCGCATCGAGCTCCCCGCCGATCCAATGTTGATGACGCTCCCGCCCTGGGGCCCCATGTGTCTTACCGCCTCCTTCGTCGTCAACAGTAGGCCGAGGACGTTGACGTCGAATTGCTTGTGAAACAGCTCCTCGGTCACCTTCTCGAGCGGCGCGAATTCGTAGACGCCCGCGTTGTTGACGAGGATGTCGAGCCGGCCGAACGCTTTCGTCGCTTCTGAAAAGAGGCGCTCGATGTGCGCCTGCTTCGACACGTCGCCCTGGACGGCGATCGCCTTGCCACCGCGGCCCGTAATCTCCGCGACCACGCGGTCGGCGCCGGGCTTGCTAGACGCGTAGTTGACGACTACCGACGCGCCCTCGTCCGCCAGCGCCTTCGCGATGCTCGCGCCGATCCCCTTCGACGCCCCTGTTACGACCGCCACTTTCCCTTCCAGTTTCCTCGACATGTCCCTCGCTCCTCGCCCGGCTTCCCGGGATCGATTGTTTGTTAGTCCATGGTCCTTCAGATGTGAGGAGTGTGACGAGGGGTGCGCGTCCACGGGTAATCGGTCTTTTTGCCCGAATGGGTTGGACAGTGTGCCGGTTCCGACCTATCTTGGCGCCTGAAGGAGGACGTTCATGCTGAATCTCGACCGGTTCATCACCGAGTGCCGAGCTGCGCTGACCCAGCCCACCCCCGAGCTGGTGATCAAGGAGATCCTCGAACGGGCCGTCTCGAGTCCATCCGAGGTCGAGGCAGCACTGGGCACACCCCGACAAGGCAGCATCGCTACTCTCCACCACGCTCGCGATCTCACTATCCTGAACGTTGTCTGGACGCCGGGCATGGCGGTCTATCCGCACGATCACCGCATGTGGGCGCTGATCGGGCTCTACGGGGGGCGGGAGGACAATACGTTCTATCGCCGAAGCCCCACGGGTCTGCAGGTTGCGGGAGGCAAGCAGCTGGAGACCGGGAACACCGCGCTGCTCGGAGAGTCGGTGATCCACGCGGTGGCGAACCCGCTTCGCGTCTTCACCGGCGCCATCCACATCTATGGTGGCGACTTCTTCGGTACGGCGCGAACCGAATGGGACCGGGAGACCCTGCAGGAGCAGCCGTTCGACATCGAGCGAGCCCGGAAGCTGTTTGCCGACGCGAACCAGCGGTGGCTTGCCGAATGTGGGAGGGCCGCCGGCTCGTCCTGACGCGATACGAGCTTCAGCCGCCCACGGGCCCGCCACCCAGGGTGACTCCGAGCGTTCGCCTCAGGCCGCGCGTGCCGGCGGCGGTGACGACCACCGCGCGGGTGCCGGGGCGGCGCACGATCCAGCCACGGGACACCAGCTCGGCCCACAGCGCGGCGCCCAGCGCGCCACCCAGATGAGGTCGGCGCTCCGTCCAGTCTAGACACGCGGTGGCGAAGCGCCGCCGCTCTTGACGCGCCGCCTCGAGGTCGACGCCCAGCTTCTCAAAGATCGGTCCCGCTTTCGCTGCCAGCGCGACGGAGTCGGGCGCGGCTTTCTGAGTCTTCAGCGCGCCGCCGGCCACCAGGGCCTCGAAGATTGCGACGCCGAGGCGTCCGGCCACATGGTCGTAGCACGTGCGGGCGTGGGCGACGGGCGCGGACTTGACGGCGCGCGTCGGTGGGCCGCCGATCTGCGCCAGCGACTCGATGAGCCGCGCCACTGCCCGGTCGTGAAGCTCGTAGAGCACCTGGCGGCCGTGCCGGCTGGCTCGAACCAGGCCGCGCTCGCGCAGGACGGCCAGGTGATTGGACAGCCGAGACTGCTCGGCGCCCACGACGGTCATCAGCTCGGAGACCGAGGCCGGCCCCCCCATGAGGTGCTGCAGAACGGCCAGCCGCAAGGGGTCGCCGAGGGCCTGCGTGATCGCGAGGACACGTCCGCTGACATCCATCATTCACCTCTGATATGTGGTTGCATCCATCAGATCGTAATGATATATGAAGCTGATCGTACACCAACCTGCTGGAGGATCTCATGATGGACCGGACGGGAATCAGCCCTGACACTACGTCTGCCGCCGCAGCCGCGGGTCCAGTAGGTCGCGCAGCCCGTCGCCCAGGAAGTTGATCCCGAGCACGGTGAACAGGATCGCGAGACCAGGGAACACGGCGATCCAGCCGGCAACGGTTAGATAGTCGCGACCCTCGGCCAGCATCCGGCCCCATGTCGGCGTTGGCGGCGGTACGCCCAGGCCGAGGAACGAGAGCGCCGACTCCATCAGGATGATCCTCGCGACCTCGAGCGTCCAGATCACCATGACCGGCGCCAGCACGTTGGGCAGGAGGTGGCGGGCGATGATCCGCGCGTCGTGCGCCCCGAGCGCCCGGGCGGCCTGCACGAACTCGCGTTCGCGCAGCCCGAGGCTCAGCCCGCGCACCACCCGCGCATAGATCATCCACGTGGTGATCGCCATCACGATCACCAGGTTTTTCAGATTGGCGCCGAGGAGCGCCACCACGGCCAGCGCGAGCAGGATCAGGGGAAACGCGAGATTCAGATCCGCGAGACGCATGATGATCGTATCCACTCGCCCCCCGAGGTAACCCGCCACCAGCCCGGCGACCACGCCTACAACGGCGCCCAGAAACGCCGCCAGCACGCTGATCGTCAGCGAGATCTGGGCGCCGTAGATCAGCCGCGAGTAGACGTCGCGGCCGAGATGGTCGGTGCCCAGCGGGTGACGGAGAGAGCCGTCGCCCTGCCAGAACGGCGGCTTGAGCGCTTCCGAGAGATCCTGATCGATCGGATCGGTGGTGGCCAGCAGCGGCGCGGCGAGTGCGGCGACGATCACCAGGCCGACGATCAGCGCGCCGGCGCCGGCCAATGGGCTCCGCCGCGCCAGGCGGATCACGTCACGCGGATGCGCGGATCGAGCCAGACGTACAGCAGGTCCACGGTCAGGTTGATCAGCACCACCGCGGTGGCCAGGATGAACACGGAGGCCTGGACGACCGGGTAGTCGCGGTTGAGGATCGCCTGGATCGTGAACAGTCCGACCCCCGGCCAGGTGAAGATCGTCTCGATCACCACCGCGCCGCCGAGGATGTAGCCGAACTGCAGGCCGATCACCGTGACCAGCGGGATCAGCGCGTTGGGCAGGGCGTGGCGGCTCGTCACGAAGAGCTCGCGCAACCCCTTCGCGCGGGCCGTGCGCACGTAGTCCTCGGAGAGCATCTCGATCATGGTCGAGCGGACCAGGCGGGTCAGCAGCGCCATCAGATTGATCGCGATGGCGGCGGCAGGCATCACGACGTGCGCGACGCCGCCGCGCCCGGACGTGGGCAAGAGACCCCAGGAAACGGCGAAGAGCAGGATCATCATGATCGCCAGCCAGAAGTTCGGAACCGACTGGCCGACCAGCGCCACACCCATCGCCAGCAAATCGATCGGTCCGCCACGGTGGGTGGCCGCCAGCACGCCGAGCGGTACCGCGAGCGCGATCGCCAGCACCATCGCCGTCAGCGTGAGCTGAAGGGTGGCCGGCAGCCGCGCCGCGATCAGCGGCAGCGACTGCTGGCCGTGTCGCAGCGAGATCCCGAAATCGCCGTGGACCGCTCGCTTCAGGAAGCGCCAGTACTGAACAATTACTGGATCATCGAAGCCCCAGTCGGCACGGAACTTCTCGATCTGCGCCGCGGTCGCCCCCGGCGGCAGCATGATCTCGGCGGGATCCCCGGTCAGGAACGTCAGGAAGAACGAGACGATCGACACTCCGAGAATGACCAGGACCGCGGTCGCCAGACGGGCCGCGATGTAGGCGCGCACGTCAAGAGGCTCTCACCCCTTCAGCCCCAGCGGATAGAGCCACTGCGTCTCGTCCGGGCGCGGCGTGTAGTCCACCCTCGTGCTCATCCCGAACGCCGCGTCGGCCTGGTAGAGGAAGATGAACGGCGCCTCGTCCTTGATCAGCTTCTGCACCTCGCTGTACTGCGGCGCCCGCTTCTTCGGATCGTCGGTCGCCTCGATCCTGGTCAAGAGCTCGTCGAGCTTCGCGTTCTTGTAGTGCATGCCGAGGCCGCCCTGGGTCATCCAGCGAATCACCCACGAGGGCTCGAGGTAAGCGTTGCCGATGCTGTAGATGAACAGCGGAGCGGTCTTGTTCTGGACCCGTCGCGGCCCGAAGGCGGAGAACTCGAAGACGTTGGCCTTGGCCCTGATCCCCACCTTCTGGAGGTAGCCGACGATCGCCTCGGCCGGCTTGGAGTGATCGGCGATGCTGCCGGTGAAGCTGTCGAACTCGACCTCGAAGCCGTTCGGGAATCCGGCTTCGGCCAGCAGCGCCTTCGCCTTGCTCGGGTCGTACGGATAGGGCTGAACGCTCGGGTCGTATCCGAGCGCTCCCTTGTCGACGACAGTCGCCAGGCGGGTGCCGTGACCGAAATAAAGCGTCTTGAGAATGGCGTTGACGTCGACCGCGTAGTTCAGCGCCTGGCGCACCTTGACGTTGTCGAAGGGCGGCTTGCGCACGTCGATCGTCACGTGGAAGATGCGCGGCGCGGCGATCGTCTTGATCACGAGCTTGTCGTTCTTCTGCAGCTCGGCGATGCGCACGTGGGGGATCGGCGCGATCAGGTCGACCTCGCCGGCCTGGAGAGCGGCGACCCGCGCGGCGTCCTCGAGAATCGGCCGCACGACGATCGTCTTCACCTTCGGCGCGCCGCGCCAGTAATTCTCATTCGCCTCGAGCACCAGCCGCTCGTTCTTCGCCCACGTGACCAGCTTGAACGGGCCGGTCCCGTTCGGCTTGACGGCGATCGCTTCCTTGCCCGCGGCGTTGGTGTGTTTCGGCGAGAGCATCAGCCCGAACAGCTCGCCCAGGCGCACCGGCAGGAGGAAGTCGGGCGTCCTGGTGGCGACGTTCACGGTGAAGGCGTCCACGACCTCGGTGCCGGCGATCGTGCTGAGCTCGGAGCTGATGGTGGCCTTCGTTTCGGGATTCGTGGCTCGGTCGAGGGTGAACTTGACCGAGTCGGCGTTGAAGTCGTCGCCGTTGTGGAACTTGACGCCTTTGCGCAGCGCGAATTGCCAGGTGGTCGCGTTCAGCCGTTTCCAGGACTCGGCGAGGGCGGGCACCAGGTTGCCCTGGACGTCGCGGGCCGTCAGGCCGTCGTAGACGTTGGCGATGAAGATCTGGGTATTGCGCCCGACGGTCAGGTGCGGGTCGAAGGTGTTCGGCTCGGCCGCGAGGCCGATCTTGGCCTCGCCGGTCGGCGCGGCGGCGGCGGGAGCGCCCGCGTTGAGCCCTGCCGCCGCGGCGGTCAGGCCCAGAACGCGGAGCGCGTCGCGCCGGGTCATCGCTCGCGGGTTCTCGGCTCGCGGATTCTCGCTGGACATGAACGCTCCTTTCGGCGCCTCAGGCGCCGGTCCGCCGGCCCTTGACCTCGACGATGACGTTACGGAACGTCTTCGTTCCGACGTTGCGCAGCGCGTGCCGCAAGGTGCCCTGGTTCCAGCGCATGATCGCTCCCGGCTTCACCTCGATCCGATCCACGGTGCCGTCGGCGTTCGGGCGCTCGACCAGGTCGCCCTCGACGACCACTGTCGTGTAGTCGAGGTAGTGGGTGTGCCACCCAGCGGTCTCGCCCGGCGCCAGCTCGATCCGCCAGACCCTCACGCTATCGTCCTCGTATACCAGCTCGGTCCCGATCGGGTTTCTTTTTGGATCCGCCGCCTCGTCCACCATGACTCCTCCCGCGGTGTAGTAGCGCGAAGGTAGCACAGAGCGCGTATCATGGCCTGCCATGTCCTACGTCGGCGCGGCACTGAGCCCGCGCGAGACGAAGAAACTGGTCCTCGGCCGCGGCAGCTACATCGGCGACCTCACGGTGCCGGGTCTGCTGCACGCCGCCTTCGTGCGTAGCCCGCACGCCCACGCGCGGATTCGTCGGATCGACGTCGACGCCGCGCGCCGGCAGCCGGGCGTCGTGGCGGTACTGACCGGTCACGATCTGGCGCGCGTGACGGTGCCGCTCAGGATCGCGCCCCCGATCGACGGGCTCTTGCCGATGGAGATGTCGACCCTGCCGGTGGACCGGGTCCGCTTCGTCGGCGATCTCGTCGCCTGCGTGATCGGCGAGCAGCGCGATCAGGTCGAGGATGCGTGCGCCCTCGTCCGCCTCGAGTACGCGCTCCTCCGGGCCGTGGTCGATCCCGAGCGGGCCCAGGATCCGGGGCTCCCGCTGGTCGACGAGACGATTCCGGCGAATCGCGCGTACGCGGGCATCTTCGCCAGCGGTGACGTCGCGGCGGCCCTCGGCGCGGCCGATCGCGTGGTCGCAGTGCGCTTCCATCAGGGCCGCCAGACGCACGTGCCGCTCGAGCCGCGCGGCTGCCTGGCGAGCTGGCTGCCCGGCGACGAGACGCTCACGTTCTGGCACTCGACCCAGATCCCGCATCCGATGCGGTCGGCGCTGGCTGCGCGGCTCGGGATTTCGGAGAGCGCGGTCCGGGTGATCACCCCGGACGTCGGCGGGGGATTCGGTCAGAAGATCCCGCTCTATCGCGAGGAGCTCACCACGGCCGCGGCATCGCGGCTGCTGGGACGCCCGGTGCGCTGGATCGAGACCCGTCGTGAGAACCTGCTCGCCGCGCTCCACGCCCGCGAGGACATCGTCGACGTCCAGGCAGCGGTGAAGTCGGACGGCACCGTCCTCGGTCTGGACGTCCAGATCCTCACCGACTTCGGCGCGTACGCGTACTTCCCGGCGAACTACATGGCGCGCGTCATCGGCATGATGGTCCCCGGCGCGTATCGCCTGCGCGACTACCGCTACACGATCACCGCGGTCCTGACGAACAAGTGTCCGGCCGGCCCGTACCGCGCGCCGATGCTGATCTGCAGCTGGGTGACCGAGGGGACGATCGACGCCATCGCTCGAGCCCTCGAGCTGGACCCGATCGAGGTCCGTCGCCAAAACATGCTCACGGAGTCCGACCTGCCGTACACGACGGCGGGTGGCATGATCTACCGCTCGGTCTACCCGCGCGACACGCTGGAGCGCGCGCTCGCCGCGTTCGACTACAAGAACCGGCGGCAAGAGCAGGCGGGAGCTCGAGCCGCCGGACGGATCGCGGGGATCGGCGTGGCCACCTACGTCGAGCCGAACACCTACGGCTCGGAGTTCTACAAGACGGCCGGCATCCCCGGATCAGGGCACGACGCGGCGATCGTCCGCATCGAGCCGAGCGGCGCCGTCGCCGCGCAGATCGGCATCGTCAGTCAGGGCCAGAGCCACTTGACGACGGTCGCCCAGGCCCTGGCCGACGAGCTGACCTTGCCGATGGAGAAGATTCGGATCCAGTCCGGCGATACCGCCGCGGCGCCCTACGGCATGGGCACGCGCGGCGCTCGCGGCGGCGTCGTGAGCGTGGGCGCGGCCCTCGGAGCCACGCGGGTCCTGAAGCAGAAGCTGCTGCGGATCGCGGCGCACCTGCTCGAGGCGCCGATCGAAGATCTGGAGCTGGTCGACGGCTCGATTCGCGTGCGCGGCGTGCCGTCGTCGGGCATGACGATCGCCCAGCTCGCCCAGAAGGCGTACCTCGCTCCGACCGAGCTGCCGCCGGGGCTGGAGCCCGGGCTCGAGGCGACACACGCCTTCGATCCACCGCCGCTGACCTTCTCGAGCGGGACCCACGTCTGCCAGGTCGAGATCGATCCCGAGACGGGCGGGCTGACGATCCCGCGCTACACGATCGTCGAGGACTGCGGTCGAATGCTGAACCCGCGCATTGTCGAGGCGCAGCTTCACGGCGCCGCGGCCCAGGGCCTCGGCGGCGCCCTCCTGGAGGAGATCGTCTACGACGCCGACGGACAGAACCACAGCGCGACCTTGCTCGACTACGCGATCCCGACGGCCGCGCTGATGCCATCGTTCGAGATCGAGCACCTCGAGCGGCTCGACCCGAACACGCCGCTGGGCATGAAGGGAACGGCCGAGGGCGGTGTGATGGGCGCCTCGGCGGCGATCTCCAACGCCGTCGCCGACGCGCTGGCGCCGCTCGGCATCGCCGCCGGCCGCCAGCCGTTCACCGCGCGGCGGCTCGCGGAAGCCCTGCGGGCCGCGCGGCGCTGACGTGGACGCGACGGACCTGTGCTTCACCTCCGCCGTCGAGCTCGCTGAGCTGATCCGTCGTCGGGCGCTGTCGCCTGTCGAGATCACCCGCGCCGTGCTGGAGCGGATCGACCGGCTGAACACACGCCTGGGCGCGTACGTCATGGTCCACGCCGAGCGCGCTCTCGGCGAAGCTCGCGCGGCCGAGCGCGCGGTGATGACCGGCGAGCCGCTCGGCTCGCTTCACGGCGTGCCCATCTCGATCAAGGACAACCTCTGGACGGCCGGCGAGCGCACCACGTACGGCTCGCGCCTGCTCGCGGAGTTCGTCGCGCCGGAGGACGCCCCGAGCGTGGCGGGCTTACGCGCGGCCGGGGCGATCTTCGTCGGCCGCACCAATCTGCCTGAGTTCGCCTGGCGCGGCTCGACCGACAACCCGTTGTTCGGCGAGTCGCGCAATCCCTGGGATCTCACCCGCACGCCCGGCGGATCTACCGGCGGAGGTGCGGCAGGCGTCGCCGCCGGGCTGGGTCCGCTGGCGCTCGGCTCGGACGGCGCAGGCTCGATCCGCATCCCCGCGAGCTTCTGCGGGCTCGTCGGTCTCAAGCCCACCTTCGGCCGCGTGCCGATGTATCCGGCCGCGGGCGGCAACGAGCTCGTCGCCCACGTGTGTCCGCTCGCGCGTACCGTGCGTGACGTCGCGCTCATGATGAACGCCATCGCGCGCCATGACCGCCGTGACGCGTTCGCGCTCCCCGACGAAGGCGTGGACTACTTGGCCGCTTGCGATGAGCCGTTCGGCGGCGCGCGCGGTGCCACGCCGGTCCGCGGTGGTGCGCGAGTCAGAATCGCCTGGTCGCCGGACCTCGCCTTCGCTCCAGTCGAGCGAGAGACGCGTAAGATCGCTGAGACCGCCGCTCGCGCCTTCGCGGAAATCGGTGTGACAGTCGAGGAGGCAAGCCCAGACCTGGGCGATCCGAGCGTGATTCTGAAAACGCTCTACGGCGGCGCCCAGGCGGGCGCCCACGCTGCTCGCTCAGCGGAGCAGAAGGCGCAGATGGACCCAGAGCTGGTGGCGTACGCGGAAGCCTCGGCCGGCCTGAGCGTGGTGGAGTATCTCCGGGCCGTGGCAGCCCGGCAGGCAATGGTGGATTCGCTCAGACGATTCTTCGAAAAGTACGACCTCTTGCTTACCCCTACGTCGTGTCTGCCGGCCTTTCCGCTCGGGGCCGTAGGCCCGAGCGAGGTGGCCGAGCGCAAGGTGACCCACCTTGGCTGGACGCTCTGCTACCCGTTCAACTACAGCGGCCAGCCGGCCGTCTCCGTTCCCGCCGGCTGGACGGCGAGTGGCCTGCCGGTCGGATTGCAGATCGTCGGCCGGCGCCTGGAGGACGCGCTGGTGCTCCGCGCCGCGGCGGCATTCGAGGCGCTCCGCCCGTGGGCGGCTCGCCGACCACGGCTGTCGTAGGCGCGGCCGACTATTTGCTCGAGCTCCTCAATCAAGAGGACTGGGCTGGTGAGCCTCCAGCTGCCAGTGGGTGCAAGACGTCCATCGCCCAGGCCACATTCAGGCGCTCTCCCATCCAACCCGGCATCGCCGTGCGCGCGTGGAGCACCAGCCCTTCCGCTTCATTTTGCGCTCGCACCGCTTGCACCGGATCATCGGCCACTTCAGGACCAAGTGGGATCTCGGGGAGCAGCTGGCCGTCAGGCCGGCGGAATCTCAGCTGTCCGTCCGGCTGTCGATCGACCTGATAGCCCTCTTCGTGA
>QHSQ01000357.1 GCA_003221615.1 Candidatus Rokuibacteriota bacterium
TGAGGAAGGACACCATGGCCGAGCCCGACGGACCCGTGTTGATCCGGACGTCGAGCCCGTGCTTCTTGAAGAGTCCCTCCTGCTGCGCCACGTAGTAGGCGGAGAACACCGGATCCACTCCGGTGGCGATGGTCATCTTGGTCTGTGCCCGCGCCGCGCCGCTCCACAGCAAGAGGCTCAACACGAGCAGGCACTGCGCACCGCGTGTTTGCGCACCGCGCGTCAGCATGAAAGCTCCTCTCCCGGCAGGGCGCTAGGTTGCCGGCGAATATTTGCCCGCGAAAGTATAGATGCTCCAGCGGAACATGCGATCGGTGGCGAAACCGAGAAGCCCCAGGGTGACCAGGGAGACGAAGATCTCGTCCACCAGCATGAACAGCCGCCCGTCCCACAGCATCTTGCCCAGACCGTCGTTGGCGGCGATCAGCTCGGCCGCCACGATCGTGGTGAAGGAGTTCGCCATCGCCAGGCGCATCCCGGTGAGAATGTACGGGACCGTCGCCGGCAGCGCCACGTGGACGAAGATCTGCGCCCGCGTCGCCCCCAGCGATTCCGCCGCGCGGATCTTGTTGGGCGCGATGGCCGAGACGCCGGCCGCCGTGTTCAGGATGACGATGAAGATCGTCGTGTAGATGATGAGGAAGACCTTGGACGCCTCGCCGATCCCGAACCAGATCACCGCGACCGTGATCATGGCGACAGACGGGATGAAGCGCAAGAACTCCGTGTAGGGCTCCAGCAGCCTGCGCACCGGCCGGAACGAGCCCATGGCGAGCCCGATGGGAATCCCCAGGAGCGACCCGGCCACGAACCCGGCCAGGATTCGCTGCAGGCTGGCCGCGAGATGCGCGAGCAGCACGCCGTTCCTCGTCAGCACGAGCCCTTTGCGGAAGACGACCGTCGGCGGCGGGAACAGCACCGAGCTGACCAGGTAGAGCGACGCCAGCTGCCAGATCACGAACAGGCTGGCGAAGCCCAGCGCGTAGCCTCCGTACCCGGCCCACAGGCGTCGCGCCAGGCGCATTCGCTAGTCCGCCCGCGCGAGGGATTTGGCGACTTCGTCGCGGATCATCTCGTACACCGCCTTGTAGTAGCGCAGGAACGCGTCGTCGGTGCGGCTGCGCGCGCCGTTCAGCGAGACCTCGACCACGCCCTTGACCTGCGAGCGCGGCCCGGCGCGCATCACGCCGATGCGCTTGCCCAGGGTGACGGCCTCGTCGATGTCGTGGGTGATGAAGAGAACCGTCGTGCGGGTGGCCCGCCAGATGTTGGCCAGCTCCAGCTGCATGAGCGATCGGGTCTGCGCGTCGAGCGCCGCGAAGGGCTCGTCCATGAGCAGCATCTTCGGCTCGTTCGCCAGCACGCGTGCGATCTGGATGCGCTGCTTCATGCCGCCCGAGAGCTCGGCCGGATACTTCTGCTCCTGACCTCGGAGCCCGACCAGCTCCAGGAAGCGCATGGCTCGCTCGCGCCGTTCGGCTCGGCTCACGCGCCGCATGCGCAATCCGAACTCGACGTTCTCGACCGCGTTGAGCCAGCCGTAGAGCGAGTCGTCGCCCTGGAAGACGACGCCGCGGTCGCGGCTGGCGCTGGTGACCGGACGGCCGTCCATCAGGATCCGGCCCGCCGTCGGCGTCTCGAAGCCCGCGAGCATCTTGAGGACCGTCGTCTTGCCGCAGCCGCTGGGGCCGAGCAGGCAGAAGAACTCGCCGACCTCGATGTCGATGCTGAAGTGCTCTAGCGCCGGGTAGTCGACTCCCTGCAGCGAGCGATAGGTCTTCTGGACGTCGTGAAACGAGACCAGCGGCATGGCGTCTGTCCCCGCGAGGACAATAGCCAAGCGCCCGGGTCTAGTCCAACCAATCCTTCTCTTTGAGCTTGCGGGGCAGGTACTTCTTGGTCAGGAACTGGAAGTCCTTGTTGGCGAGGGCGTCGAGCTCGTACTTGAGCCCCGTCGAGAGCATCCGCTTGATCTCGGTCTGCCAGCCCTTCTTCTGGAACCAGGTGTAGCCGAGGAGCTCACGCGCGCGCGCGATGTCCTTGTCGTTCAGCTTGATGCCGACGTTGCGCGGCAGCTCGTAGGCCTCCGGGTCCGCGCTCGAGAGCCCCATGAACTTGGCCTTCGGAATGGCCATGCGCTGGCTTTCGAACGCCAGGTTGATCGAGCCCTGCTTGATGACCGAGTAGATGTAGTAGCCCCAGGGATCGTTGTCCACGAGCACGTAGACCGGCAGCTTCTTCTCGTCGTGCAGGCGCCGGGCCAGCCGCCGGACGCCGCGCGGCGGCTGGCCATTGCCCGTCAGCAGCACGCAGTTGTGCGTCCGCCAGAACTTGTCTTCCGAGAGCCGGTTCCACTGCGTGCCCTTCTCGACCAGCAGGAGAAAGTCCGCGGTGCATTGCCTGATCTCCAGATACTCCGGCTCGACGATGGACGGAACGGAATAGCCACCCTTGCCGAGCCGCGCGCAATCCACCCGGTCGCCGTCGTCCACCAGCACCAGCGGGCCGACGATCGACCCGGCGTTCTCCGCGCGCACGTGCAGCTCCTCGCGGAGCGCCGCCAACGTCACCTCCAGATCCTCGATCAGCGGATCGGACTCGTCCTGGGTGTCGAGCGTGTTCTCGTGGGAGTTCTTGATCGTGTGCTTCGTGCGGTAGTAGATCTCGCGGAGCGAGGTCGTGAGGTTCGCCCGCTGCAGCTCGCACAGCGCGTCGGCCACCAGCACCGTCTGCATGAACTTCTTGGCCATGCCGACGTTGAAGAACGACCGGGCCTGCTTGCGGCGGCCGAGCTCGATCAGTCCCTTGCGCTCGTCGAAGGTGATGTTGGAGAGCGAGCGGACCGGGATCGCGAGCGTGGGATCCTTGCGTCGCTGGGCCGCGTCGATGACGACGTCGGCCACGCCGACCAGCTTCTTTTCGACCGTGCTGACTTTTCGAGCCTTCGCGGCCATCGGCGTGTCCTAGCCCTTCCCGCGCCGGGAGCGCGCGTTCGATTTGGCGGTCGGATGGGCACTTCTCGGCCTTCGGTCTATCTTGCGTCCATGCTCCGCGCGGCCGGCACTCTCGCGGCGGCCCGTAGCGGGGGCTCGCCCCTTCGCCCTCGCCTTCGACGTTGTCTTGGCCGTCGCTTTCGTCGTCGCCGTTGATTTCGCGACGGCCTTCTCTTCCACGGCGGGATGCCCGTTTCCGTTCGCAGCCGTGGCCGCGAGCGGTTCCACGATCATCTTCGGCACTTCACCTTCGACGCCCTCCGGCGTGACGATGATCGAGTGCGGGAGGCCTTCCGGGCCGCTTCCGTTCTTGCCGAGCACCTCGTCGGTCTTCTCGCCACCCGTCCGCCTCATGGCCATCTTCTGGAGCTGCTCCTTCAGCTTCGCGACCGGCAGCCGGCCGCCCTTGAGCCGGTTGCACGACTCGACGACCTCCTCGATGTAGAGCTCGAAGATGTCGCGCCGGTTCTGCTCGCTGTAGGCCCGCTCGCGCCGTCTCAGGAACGCGCCCAGCCGGCGGCCGCATTCGCGCAACGCCAGGGTGATCTCCTTGCGGATCTCGTCGTACTCGGCGATCGCCTCCTTCGACTCGCTCGTGAACGGGACCCAGACCGAGGCCATGTGGACGAAGATCACCATGGGCCCGGCCGGCAGCGCGCCCCGGGACTGCGACACGCCGTAGGTTCGCCATGTCGTGTCGAGCACCGACTTGAAGATCGCGCAGGCGGACTGCTGATAGAGAAGCGGCACGCGGTTTGCGTAGCGGATGACGCGCGCGAGCTCGTTGTCGTCGCTCTGATCGGCTTCGCCCTCCGCGAGCGGGACCGCTTTCTTCTGCTGGTCCTCCTGCGCCTGCTCGGGCCCTCGCCCGTAGGCCAGGCCCGCCTCGATCACGAAGGGATTGCCGCGGTACACCGCCGGCGGCCGGCTGACCGCCGTGTAGAAGTCGCCCTTGATCTGCTGGTAGAGCCCCGAGAGAATCGCCCGCTCGCCGATCGGCGAGAGGCAGTTGGTCGGCGGCGCCATGATCTTCGTCGACTGGATCGCCTTGTAGAGGTTCTCCGCGGCCTGGCCGTGGACGTCCCGCGGACGCGCGCGCGGCGAGAGGCCCGCGGTCTTGCAGATGTCCTCGGCCAGACGCGGCGACACGCGACTGAAATCGCCGGCCAGGAATCCCGAGAGCCAGTGGCTCTTCGTGTCCTGGAGCATCTTGAGCAACATCCCGAGCTCGATGCCGTAGGGGTGCGGCTTGATCTCGCGCGGTGACTCCGGAACCTGGTCGTACGTCCGGGGAAGCTCCTTGGTTTCTCCCTCGGGCGTGAGATACGTGAGCTTGACGTGCGGGTTCGCGATGATCGTCTGCTCGACGTACTCGTCGACCGAGGCGCGGCCCTTCTGGTAGCGGCCCTCGACTTCCATCGTCACCTGGGTGCCGCGCGGCGACTCCCAGTCGATCTGCTTCTTCTCCAGAATCAGCGGCTCGTTCTTCTTGGTGTCGATCTGGACTTCGAAGAAATGGGCGGGCGATCGCCCGCCGGTTCGCGAGATGATCTGAACCGGCTTGCCGGTCGTGAGCTGACCGTACATCCCGGCCGCCGAGATGCCGATGCCCTGCTGGCCGCGGCTCATGCGCAGCCGGTGGAATTTCGATCCGTACAGGAGCTTCGCGAAGATCGGTGGGATCTGCTGTCTGACGATACCGGGGCCGTTGTCGGTCACGGTGATGCGAAAGCGGCTCGCCTGGCTCGCGGGAGGCGGCGGGCCACCGTTGCCGACCGCCTCGACCTTGACGACGATGTCCGGGAGGATTCCGGCCTCTTCGCAGGCGTCGAGCGCGTTATCGACGGCCTCCTTGACGCAGGTCAGCAGGGCTTTTCGTGGATTGTCGAAGCCGAGGAGATGGCGATTCTTGGTGAAGAACTCCGAGACGGAGATCTCCCGCTGGCGCGCTCCCATCTCGACGGCGGAGACCGACGGTCTGGAGGTCGCGATGGGAGCGGGAGGACTGGGCTCCGGATGAGTCTGCTTGCGGCTACGCGCTGCCAATGGCTCGCTCGATGGTTCGCATAACCCCAACATACAAGCAAAATCCGAGGCGGAGA
This sequence comes from Candidatus Rokuibacteriota bacterium, assembly GCA_003221615.1. GTDB lineage: Bacteria > Methylomirabilota > Methylomirabilia > Rokubacteriales > CSP1-6 > AR31. The sequence continues at coordinate 5,096 of QHSQ01000357.1, forward strand.
CTCAAGTTTTCCAGTCTCGGTGCTCCTGAGGATGCTACCCGTGTCGGCCGGCGGTCTTTCGAGCGCCGCGGGGGAGACGGCGGCCCGAGCCGTTCACCCCGCGCGGTGGCGTCTGTCGGCTTGGCCACGCCGCGAGCTCGGCCATCAGCGCGCGGGCGGCCCCGCTCAGATACGCGCGCCGGCGATGGATCAACAGGACCGGAATCGTCACGCGGGTTCCGGAGATTCGCATCGCGCGCAAGGTGCCCGTGCGCAGCTCCTCGTCGACGCTGCTCTCCGGCAAGAGCGCCAGGCCGAAGCCGGCCTCCACCATCCGCTTCTGCGCGGTGAGGCTGTCGATCGGGATGATCTCCGCCGGGCTCAGCCCCCACGCGGCCAATCGATTCTGGAGCGACCAGGGATACGGATCGTAGAACGCGTCGCTGCGCGGCGGAAACGCCACCCACCGTTCGGCGCCGAGCGCCGACGGCGCGACGCGCCGATGGCGCGCCAAGCGGTGGCGCGGCGAGCAGACGACCATCATCGGCTCGTCGTAGATCGGGGTCGCGAGCATCTCGGGGTGCGGGTCGGCGCCGTAGCGCAGCCCCAGCGTCGCGTCGCCGCGTCGGACCAGCACGCTGACCTCCTGGCTGAGCGCGGTGCGAAGCCGCAGCTCGACTCGCGGATGCGCCTCGCGGAAGCGCTCCAGGCAGGCGGTCAACGTGGTGCTCGCCAGGGTTCCCACCAGCGCCAGGGTGATGGTGCCTCGATCGACTTGGTGGAGCGCGCGGACCGAGTCGAGACCATCTCGCATGCAGGCCAGCAGCCCCTCGGCGTGCGGCAGAAACGTCCGGCCGGCCTCCGTGAGGATCACGCCGCTGCGGATCCGCTCGAACAGCGGCGCGCCGAGCTCGCGCTCGAGCAGGTCGAGCCGCCGGCTGACCGCGGGCTGCGAGAGGTGCAGGATCGACGCGGCCCGCGTGAAGCCCCCGCCCCGCACGATGGCCACGAAGGCCTGGACCTGATCGATCTCCACGGCAATGAGCATAGCTGATGGCCATCCTCCGTTCTATGCATTGGACACATGGACGACCCGCCGGTACGGTGCGGGTCAGGAGGTGCGCCATGCTCGACAACTCGGTCCTCGCCGGTGAGATCCTTCGCCACGGCGCCTACGTCTGCGTGCGGCTCGCCGACAGCGCTGACCCTCGCGGCGTCGCCGGCGCCGCCATCCCCGCGCTCGCCGAGAAGCTCGGCCTCGTGAACGAGTTCGAGCCGGCCGGCGGCCCACCGGCTCTGGCCATCGCGTATCTGCGCCGACACGGCGCGGCCGCCGGCGCGGTCGCCGACGACGGCGTCGCGCAGGCCGACGCGGTGGTCCACGTCGCGGCGCCAACCGCGCAGCCCGTCAGCGACTTCTGCGCCGAGGCGACTCGCCTGCTCGGCTCGATGGCGCGTCTGCGGGTGATCGGCGGCGTCGTGCGCCCGAGGACGTACACCGGGGCGGCCATGAACAACTTCGCCTACGCGCACCAGGTCGTGCAGCAATCCGGACGCCTCATGCCCAACGCGTTCCTGCTGCCGATGAACAAGACCGCCGCGTGGTGGGCGAAGGACTGGATGGAACGGCACACGTATTTCTTGCCCCGCTATGACGACGACGGCCGGATGAAGAACGAAGGTCACGCGCTCGCATCGGCCGCCGGCATCGCCTGCCTCCTGCGGAGGACCTACAAGAGCACGAGCGAGCCGGCGCCCGAGGGCGCGTACGACTTCGTCACCTACTTCGAGTGCGCCGACGCCGACGTGCCGACGTTCCACCAGGTCTGCGCGAGCCTGCGCGACGTGGCCAAGAACCCGGAGTGGAAGTTCGTGCGCGAGGGACCGACGTGGCACGGCCGCCGGGTCGCCGGCTGGCACGATCTCTTCACGGGTCGCGCGAGATGACCGCGGACGTGCGTCCGGCCGATCCGGTCGCCGCGGTGACGCACCCTGATCCGTATCCGTACTATGCGGATCTCACCGCGGCGCGGGCCCTCCACCGCGACGAGGCTCTCGGGTTGTGGGTCGCGTGCGGCGCCGCCACGGTGACCGAGGTGCTTACCAGCCCGGCGTGTCTGGTTCGCCCGCCGAGCGAGCCCGTGCCCCGAGCCCTGGTGGGGTCACCGGCCGGGTCCATCTTCGGGCGCCTCGTGCGGATGAACGAAGGCGCGAAGCACTCGGCGCTGAAGCCGGCGGTGTCGGCCGCGACCGCCGGCATCGAGAAGCACGTCGGCGAGCAGGCACGCCGGTGGGCGGAGCACCTCTTCGAGGAGTTGAAGCCCGCCGACGATCCGGCGCGCGTGAACGAGTTCGCGTTCAGCCTATCGGGCTACGTCCTGGCCAGCTTGCTCGGCGTCGCGTCGGACATGCTCGCTCGCACCGCGGCCATGGTCGGCGACTTCGCCCGAAGCATCGCGCCGGCGGCGGCGAGCGAACAGCTGGCGCGCGGAAGCGCCGCGGCCGGCGAGCTGCTCGACACGTTTCGGGCGTTGCTCGACGTTCGCGCCGCGGGACGCCGCGCGACCTTGTTCGGCGAGCTCGAGCGCGAGGTCGCTCGCACGGGCGGCGCGGATCGCGAGGACGTCGTCGCCAATGGCATCGGCTTTCTGTCTCAGGCCTACGAGGCGACCGCCGGCCTGATCGGCAATACGCTCGTGATCCTCGGGCGTCAGAAGGACGGGCGAGCGGCGAGTCGGGTGGACTCGGGCCAGCTCGACGCGATCGTCCGCGAGGTGGTGCGCTACGACCCGCCGGTCCACAACACGCGTCGATTCCTCGCGCACGACGCCGTCGTCGCGGGACGGGCCATGAAAGAGGGAGACGCGGTGCTCGTGGTCCTCGCGGCCGCCAACCGAGATCCGCTGGCGAACCCGGAGCCTTCGAGATTCGATCCGTTCCGGCCCTCGCGTCAGGCGTTCACGTTCGGGTGCGGACCGCACGGATGCCCCGGCGAGACCGTCGCCACCGCGATCGCCACGGCCGGAGTCCGTCAGCTCCTCGCCGGCGGGGTGAAGCCCGAACGCTTCGCCGAGCCCGTGCGCTATCGCCCGTCGGCGAACACACGCGTTCCGGTGTTCTAGCGATCTCTGGCGCCGAGATCGACTCGGCGTCTGCACTCACGGGACGCTACGGCATACCGGCGCGGTGCGCGGCGGTGAGAAGCCGGTCGAGATCGGCCGGCCGCCGGTACGGAATTCGCTCGCGAAGGCTCCCCATCGAGACGCCCGGGCTCAGGTGGCTCGCCTTCTCCCACGCCTCTCGCGCTTCCCTCACGCGGCCGAGCTCGCTGAACAGCACCGCGCGATAGGCGTAGGCCGGGACGAAGTTGGGATTCTCCCGTACAACCCTGGCGAAGGCGTCGAGCGCTTCTTGTCTGCGCTCGATCAGATAGTAGCCGTGGCCCAACGTCCACTGGTAGAAGAACGGATAGTGCGGATTGAGGCGCATGGCGCGACGGATCATGCCGATGCTTTCCTCCGCCTGGCCCGACCAGCCGAGTATCTCGGCCAGTGTCTCGTAGCCGTCGGCATCGTTGGGCGCGAGCGCGACCGCGTGCTTCGCCTGGGCGATCGCACGGTCGTGTTCCTTCATCCACAGATAGATCTGCCCCAGAACGTGATAGGCGCCGACCAGTGATTCGTTCAGCGCGATGGCCCGCTCGGCCAGGTCGCGCGCCCGCGCGAGGCTCTCACGATCGGTGCTCCACAGAAACTGCCAGCTCTGAAGATGTGTCCAGCTCAGCCCGAGATAGGCCGCCGCGTACCCGGGGTCCAGGTCGAGAGCTCGCACGAACAGGCGGCGCGCCTCCGCATTGCCGTCGCGCGTGGTCAGCCTGCGCTCCTCGTGTCCGCGCAGCACGAGGTCGTACGCTTCCACGACCCCGGTCGGCGGCCGGCCGAGGCGTCCCTTCTCCGCCTCGGTGAGCTTGACGGCCATCGCCCGGACGATCTGCTGCGTGACCTGATCTTGAAGCGCGAAGATGTCGTTCACCTCGCGATCGTAGCGCTCGGCCCAGATGTGATAGCCCGTGCTCGCGTCGACGAGCTGCGCCGTGATGCGCACGCGGCTGCCGGAGCGCTGCACCCCGCCCTCCAGGACGTACCGCACGCCGAGGTCACGACCCACCTCACGGACCTGCACGGGCTTGCCCTTGTAGGTGAAGACCGAGTTGCGAGCGATGACGAACAATCCGGAGACCTTCGAGAGGCCGGTGATGAGGTCCTCGGTCACGCCGTCGCTGAAGTACTCCTGCGCCGGATCCTGGCTCAGGTTCGCGAAGGGCAGCACCGCCACCGACGGCCTGTCGGGCAGCGGAAGCCCCGCGGACTCCGGGGGTTTGAGCCAGCGCCAGCTGACCCAGCCCGCCGCGCCCAGCAGCAACAGGACGGCGACGGAGGCCGCCACGGCCCTGACCAGTCGCGTGGACGTCACTCGCGGTGACGGCCCGGCCGCGCCGGGCTCGAGCCGCAAGCGATACACGCGCACCGGGCGCGCGATGTTCTTGACGAAGTGCTCGCCCTTGAATTCGTAGCTGAACGGAAGCTTTCCCTCGATCTGGTCGTAGGCGGTGCCCGAGAGACAGATGCCGCCGCCGTCGGCGAGGCTTTCCAGACGGGCCGCGATGTTGACGCCGTCTCCGTAGAGGCGCTCCCCCTCGATGATGACGTCGCCGAGATTGATGCCGATGCGGAATCGCATCCGGCGCGAGGGCGGGAGCTCGGCGTTGCGTGCCTCGAGCTGGCGCTGGATGTCGACCGCGCACTGCACGGCGTCGACGACGCTCGAGAACTCCGCCAGTACGTTGTCGCCCGGCGCGTCCACCACGCGCCCGCCATGGCCGGTCACCGTGGATGCGATGACCGCGCGGTACTCGGTGATGGCGCGTACGGTCGCCACCTCGTCGTCGCCCATGAGCCGGCTGTAGCCTTCAACATCCGCGCTCAGGATCGCGGCGAGGCGGCGCTCGATGGAACGCCCGCCCATAGGCACGAATTCTATCGTGCCAGAGAAGGCGCTTCTGGGGATGGACCCCGACGCCCCGGCCTCGGCGGGACTACGAGCAGCCCATCGCGTAGACCTGCGTGGCGCCTTCGGGCAACGGGCGCGCGCCCCAGCTCTGGCCGCCGTCCTCGCTGGCGAACACCTCGCCGCCGCTGGTCGCGCAGAACATGCGCCTAGGCTGCCGCGTGTCGAAGGCGAGCGTGAACATCGTCGTCCTCGGCTTCACACCCATGTCCACCCGACTCCAGCTCGCGCCGCCGTCCTTGCTTCGGAACAGCACGCCGACCTCGCTCTGGAAATTGGCGCCCGCGGCCACCCAGATCGTCTTCGAGTCGCCCGGAGCCTCGCGGATATCGCGGCAGTAGGTCTGCCCGTTGGGATTGAGCGGCTCGAGCCGCGCGCTGGCCCAGTGCTCGCCCCGGTCCGCGCTGCAGAACAGACCGGCGCGACCGATCGCGAAGACCTGGCCGGGGCGCCAGCGCCCGACGAGGACGCCGTGCATGTCCACGGTGTCGTCGTTCACGTACTGTCCGTGGCTCATGTTGTCCCAGTGCTCGCCGCCGTCGAGGCTGCGGATCACGCCGCCGACTTCGATCGCGCCATAGATCTCGTCGGGGTTGGCCGGACTGGCGGCGAGCTTCAGGACGCGCTTGGCCGGATTCGACCCGGCGGCGACGGTGATCTCCGGGAAGCGGACCGTCACCGGGAGCTGCCGCCAGCGCTCGCCCCCGTCCTCGCTCCGATAGATCTCGCAGTTCTCGTAGCCCGCGTACAGGACCTTCGTGTCGCGAGGATCGAACGCGAGAGACCAGACCGGCAACCCGTGATCCGGCACGTCGAGCTTTTCCCAGTGCTCTCCGTGGTCGGTGCTGCGATACGGACCGTCCTGCGTTCCGACGTACACCGTGTCGGGGTCCTCGGGATGTGTCGCGATCGCCCGGATGGCGGGCGCGGCAGGCAGGCCGCGCGTCGCGAGCTCCCACCGGTCGTCGCCGACGGCCATCCGATAGAGACCTGATTTCACGGGCCGGCCCGGAGCGGTCTCACCGGCCAGACCCACGTACACATAGGACGTGCGGCTCGTTGTCATGGTGCCACTCCTTACTGGGCCCCCCGCAGGCGCGGAGCGACCTCGTGCGCATAGAGACGGATCGAGTTCAGCACGCGCTCGATCGGGATTCGCCCGCC
>QHSQ01000389.1 GCA_003221615.1 Candidatus Rokuibacteriota bacterium
GGCTGGCGTTAGCGAGCGCATTGTGCGTGGCGTTCATGCCGATCGCGTTCCGAATCGGGCCGTTGACGACGATGAACGGCGCGCTGCCTCCGGTCGAGGCGGAGACGCCATGCAGCCCGTACGCCGTATCGCACAGCGCACGGACCACAGCGAGCACCACCGGCATGTATTCGGGTCGGCAGCCGGCCATAACGGCCGCAATCGCGACTTTCCGGCTCGACGCCGACGACGTCGCCCGGTGCCAAGCGCGCGGCCTCGAGAAACGTTTGGACGAGCGTGTCCGTCGGCGGAACGATCGGCAGCCCGTCGGTCCAGCCGTTGTCCTGATAGAGCTCGTTGGCGGCGAACGCGTCGGCGACGTCGTACGCGGCGGAGGCGAAGTCCATGGCTACATCATCCCGTATAGTCTTGTGCGCCGTGTGCAGGCCGCGAATCCGAAGCCATCCTATCACCCGTTTCCTCCAGCAGCATAGGGGAGCTTAGGCATCACCTCGGCCACCAGACGCTCCATCTGACCACTCCATCAGTCGTCACAATCGGACGACCGCTCTCATCCCTCCCGGGTGCGTCCCGAGACCCCCTCGTGGCTCGACGCACCCGCGACGGCCAGGCTGTCGTTCGTGACCGGCAGGTGCCGGCTCACGTTGGCGCCGTCCTCGGCGCGCAGCTCACGGAAGATGAGCGCCGAGACGACAGTGAGCAGGCCAAGCACCACGAACGCCTTGTGGATGCCCGACATCATCTCAACGGGGGTGGCCCGGAAACGATCGGGCACGAACACCGCGGCGGTCAACGAGGCCACTGCGACGCCGAAGCTCATCGACATCTGCTGGATGGTGCTGGCGATGCTGCTGCCCATGCTCGTGTCGCGCTCACCGAGGTCGGCGTAAACCAGAGTGTTCATGCTCGTGTACTGCAGCGAGGAGACGTAGCCGAACGCCACGGCCTGCAGCGCGATTACCCAGATCGGGGTCGCGTTGCCGATTACGGCGAAGAGCCCGATGACCAGTCCCATGAAAAGGGTGTTGATGCCCAGCACGCGCCGGTAGCCGAGCCTGGTGAGGACCGCCGGTATGGTGAACTTCAGGCTGATGGCGGCCAAGAACTGCGGCATGATTAGCAGCCCCGACTGCACCGGCGTATACCCGAGACCGACCTGGTACAGCAGCGGCAAGAGGAACGGCATCCCGCCCGCGCCGAGGCGGGTCACGAAGCTTCCGATCACCGCGACCCGGAAGGTCCGCGTGCGAAACAGTTCCAGTCGCAGCACAGGATGGGAGGCCTGCGACGCATGGTGCCAGTACGCCAGCAGCAGGGCCACCGCCAACGCCAGCAACCCCGTCATCTCGAGCACGCCGAGCGTATGCTCGCCGAAGATCTCCAGGACGTAGGACAGCAGCGCGACACCGGCGCCGAACAGGGCCATGCCGGTGACATCGAGCGGATCGACCTTGTCAGCCCGATAGTCGGGCAGATACCGCAGCACCAGATATAGCCCGATGACTCCGATCGGCACGTTCACGAAGAAAATGAGACTCCAGTGCAGATAGCCGACGATGAGTCCCCCCGCGAGGGGACCCACCAGCGGACCGACGAGGGCGGGGATCGACACGAAGCTGAGGACCCGCACGAGCTCGCGGCGCTCGAATGTGCGAACCAGGGTCAGGCGCCCGACCGGCACCATCATGGAGCCGCCACAGCCCTGCAGGATGCGAGCCGCGACCAGCATGTGAATGCTGCTCGCCACGCCGCACAGGAACGAACCGAGGCTGAAGATGCCGATCGCCGTGGCGAAGACGCGGCGTGTCCCGTAGCGGTCCGCCATCCACCCACTCACGGGGATGAAGACGGCCAGGCTCAACGTGTAGCTCGTCAGCGCCACCTTCATGCTGAGCGGCGCGACGTGCAGGGCGGCCGCGATCGTGGGCACCGCGGTGTTCAAGATGGTCGTGTCGAGCGACTCCATGAAGAACGCCACGGCCACCAGCCAGGGCAAGAGGGTCTTCACGGAGGCGCCTCGGCCGGGTGGTCCTCGCCTTCCTCGATGCCCGTGGCGAAGTCGGCGGTCGTCGGCGGCCGGAAGACCAGATCCACGGCGAGCCACGGCGCCTTCGCGGACGGGTAGGGCGCGATCGGCGCGACGATCATCTGGATCGCGCTGATAGTCTCGAGAGCCGCCTTGAACTAGCCACAGGAACCCGGAGCCCTGCTCCCTTTCGACTTGAGTCGTGATTGTAACGGTCATACTCAGATGCCAGTTGATTTTTCCGCCTGGACATGCGCATTCCTGCGAAGAACTTCGCCCGGGCGACAAACTGGGATTCATGGCCATGCCGCAGTTCCGCGTGTCGACTGCCGAGATCACGACGTCGATCGCCGTTGCGAGCGCCGGGGGCAAGGACCGAGCTGGCGTCCCGCGCTCTCTTCGATCTCTACGAATCAGATCCTGTCTCTCACGAGAGGCGAAAATACCGCACCCCCCTTCGTCGCGCTACGGTCAGCGGTGAAGTAGGATGTCCCAGTCCCCCCGGGCGCCGTCGTTGGGGGGTCGTGATGCCCAAGCAACCACTCCGCTAGGAGACCGCAATGTCCGAGTTTCCCGAGTGCCTGCTAATTGTAATTGCTGAGGTCGACGCCGCGATCGAGGGCGAATGGAATCGGTGGTATGACACGGTTCACCTGCCGGACGCGCTGAGATGCCCGGGAGTGCGGCGCGGACGGCGCTATGTCTCCTCGGGCGAGATGTCGGAGACTGCGGCCGGCAAAACGGAACGGACGGCGAGGCGGATCTACACGACGATCTACGAACTCGACAGCCCGGACGCCGTCGCTACCCCGGAGTTCCGCGCCATGCGCGGCTGGTACCAGTTCGCGCCCCATGTCCGCTCGCGCACGCAGGTGATCGTGCCGGTCCAGGGGCGATCGGTCAGCTAGCGGCGCCAGCTCACTCCCGCCGCCGGTGCCGGCCACTGGCAAGCGCTTTACGTCTGAATGAGCTGGTGCGTTCAGCTCGAAGGAGACAGCAAAATGAGCAACTCAACGGTGGGCGACGCGGCGATCGCCGTAGTTCGTCGGAACACCGAGGAAGTACAAGGCAAAGGCAACTGGGACCTGTACGAGGAACTTTTCGCCGATGATTTTGTCGACCACACGCCGCAGCCGGTCACGACGCCCGACAAGGACGGGGTGCGGGTGCTGTACAAGGGCCTGCGTGCCGCGTTCCCCGACTTCCGCCCCGAGATCCACTGGCAGGTGGCCGCCGGCGACATCGTGACCACCTACAAGACCTATCACAGCACCCACCAGGGCGAGTTCCTCGGTATACCGGCCACCGGGAAGAAGATGAGTTTCTACACCGTCGACGCCATGCGGGTCGTCGACGGCAAGATCACCGAGCACTGGGGCGTCGCGACGTTGCTCGACCTCATGCAGCAGCTCGGTGTCGTCCCTCCGCTGGGGAGTCAGTGATGACGGCACCGAGTTGACCATGACATGTCCACGCGGTATAGGTGGAGTGCCAAACGG
>QHSQ01000112.1 GCA_003221615.1 Candidatus Rokuibacteriota bacterium
TCGGCGAGGTGCTTGGGGGTGTAGGACTCCGGGGAGGCGAACCGGTCGGCGGAATGCGCCGGAGCGATGTCAACCGAAGCCGGCTTAGCAGCGAGGGGCGCACCGCATTCGCCGCAGAACTTCTGGCCTGGTGGGTTGCTGGCCTGACACGATGGGCACACCGCTTCGAGGCGGCCGCCGCACTCGCCGCAGAACTTCTGCCCGGGCGGGTTCTCGTGCCGACAGTTCGTACACTTCATCAGCGAGGTCCCTTGAGACTAGCCTTTCGCCTCATCGAGATTCAAGCACGAAGCGAGCCAGGATGCGCGCTGCGCTCCTCAGCCAACCGGTACGACCAGCGTTGCGGCGACGCTTTGAACGTCGACCGACCGGACCAGATCGCCGGCACCCGCCACCACCAGCCACGCGACGGAGGGAACCTTCGGCGTCTCTCCGAAGGACGCGCTGGGGATGACGAAGGCCCGCCGACATCAGCTACGCCCGGCGGTGGCACCGGGACTCCGCTGCCGCGCAGAGAACACCAGGAGATGTCCGAGTCCCGGAGTGAGAGGCCCCCGTCCGCTCGCCGCAAGGGAGAGCGGAGTACCCCTCGACCTCGTACCCGATGACCGGGTCCAAAAGGTGATCGTCTCCCGCTCGGGCACAACGCCCCTTCCAGCACAGGAAAAACGCCCGAGTTCCGTTCCGTCATGATCAATCTTTCCATTACTTACGTCTGGCACCATGCTTGCGAATCGGCTCAGGCGGGAGGCTGAAATGGCGATCGGGACGCCCTCACTGCCGTCGATTCGGCTCACGGTTGATCGTGGCGGAAACTGCAGTCGCTGCGGACGGGACAATCCCCTGGGGATGAAGTTCTGCGGCGAGTGCGGCGCGCCCCTTGGCGCCAAGTGTACGCGCAAACAGGTGACCGTGCTCTTCGCCGACGTATGTGGATTCACGAGCATCTCTGAACGCCTTGACCCGGAGGACGTCCACGAGATGATGGATCGAGCGTTCGAGATCATCCTCGACGCCGTGCACCGCTACGAGGGCGCGATCAACCAGTTCCTCGGCGATGGGGTGATGGCGCTCTTCGGGGCCTCCACCGCCCACGACGACGACCCCTATCGCGCCGTCCGCGCGGCCCTGGCGATCCAGGAGGGTCTGGAGGCGCTTCGGGCCGACGTGCAGCGTGCTCACGGAGTCGATTTTCAGATTCGGATTGGGGTCCACACAGGCCCAGTTGCTGTCGGTGTCATCGGCAAAGGTCTGCGCAATGATTACACCGCCGTCGGCAAGACGACCAGCGTTGCGGCGCGGCTTCTGAACTTCGCTCGACCGGGCCAGATCGCGATAAGCGCCACCACCCGCTGTGCTACCGAGGGGGCTTTTGGCTTCAGCGACCTCGGTGGCGTGGTCGTAGAGGACAATTCCGGAGCGCTCCGTGCGTACGCGGTGACGCGCGAAATCAACGAATCCGAGCAAGACTACCTGCGCGACCTCGTAGAGGCGTAAAGGCCCCGTTCAGGGGCCGATAGCCGTCAGGCCTGGGCGCTGCCCGGGTCGATCCCGTGCTCGAGCAGCTTCTTGCGCAGCGTGTTCCGGTTGATCCCGAGGATCTGAGCCGCCCGCACCTGGTTGCCCGCCGTCTCGCGGAGCACCGCGCGGAGCAGCGGCTTCTCGACGAGGCCAATCATCAGGTCATAGAGATTGGCGCTGGCGTGCTCGCGGAGACCGCGGACGCACTCGATGAGCTTGCGCTCGATGACCTCCTCGAGCGGCGCGTCCACGGTGACCGAGGCGGCGGCTGAGACCGGGCCGATCGGCAGGTGCTCCGGCAGGATGATCCCGCTGCTGGCCATCACCATCGCGCGCTGGATCACGTTCTCCAGCTCGCGCACGTTGCCGGGCCAGTCGTAGCCGACCAGGCGGTCGAGGGCATCGGGGGCAAGGCCACGCTCGCCGAGCTCGCCGGCGTGCTTCGCGAGCAGGTGCTCGATCAGTAGCGGCACGTCGCGCCGGCGCTCCCGCAGGGGCGGCAGGTTGATGCTCACGACGTTGAGCCTGTAATAGAGGTCCTCCCGGAATCGCCCGTCCTTCATCAGCACCTCGAGATCGCGGTTGGTGGCGGCGAGTACGCGCACGTCGATGCGAATGGGGTCCTGGCCGCCAACGCGCTCGATGGTCCGCTCCTGCAGCGCGCGCAGCAGCTTGGTCTGCAGCTCGACCGGCATATCGCCGATCTCGTCGAGGTAGAGCGTGCCGCCGTGCGCGAGCTCGAGCTTGCCGAGCCGCCGCTCCTTCGCGTCGGTGAACGCGCCCCGCTCGTGGCCGAACATCTCCGACTCGAGCAGGGTGGCGGGAATCGCCGCGCACGAGACCGCGACGAAGGGCCGGCCGGCCCGGCGGCTGTAGTGGTGGATCGCCCTGGCGACGAGCTCCTTGCCGGTGCCGGACTCGCCGCGCAGCAGCACGGTGACGTCGCTGGCCGCCACGCGGCCGATGGTCTTGTAGACCTCCTGCATGCGCGGATGCCGGCCGATGATGGCGCCGAACTCCCACACCTCCTGCAGGCCGCTCTTGAGGCGCATCACCTCCTGAGTCAGTCGGCGCGCCGTCAGCGCCCGCTCGGTGAGCAGGAGCACCTCGTCGAGGTCGAAGGGTTTCCCGAGGTAGTCGTAGGCGCCGCGCTGCATCGCCTGGATCGCGGTATCCATGGTGCCGTGGGCGGTCATCACAACGACGCACGCGTCGCCGCGGATCTCACGCAGGCGGCCGAGCGCGGTGAGCCCATCGACGCCGGGCATCCGCACGTCGAGGAACACCACGTCGAAGGGCTCGGCCTCGAAGGCCTCGAGGGCGCTGGTGCCATCCTTGACGGCGACGACCTCGTAGCCGGCCTGGCGCAGCCCTTTTTCCAGTACCCAGCGGAGACTGTCTTCGTCGTCGGCGACCAGTATGCGCGCCGTCATCGGCTCGGCCCTACTTGGCGAGGGGCAGGAAGCACGTCACGCTCGTTCCGCGCCCTTCGGCGCTCTCCACCTGGATGGCGCCGCGGTGCTCCTCGAGGATGCGATGGCAGATCGAGAGGCCGAGCCCGAGGCCCTTGTCCTTGGTCGTGAAGAACGGGTCGAAGATCCGCGCGCGGACGCCGGCGGGAATCCCCGTGCCCTCATCGGTCACCTGCGCCTCGACCATGCTGCGCTGGCCCGCGCCGAGGTCCATCTTGCCGAAGAGCGGGTTCAGGCTCACCCGCGTCGACAAGGTGAGTCGCCCGCCGCGTCCCATCGCGTCCAGCGCGTTGCGCACGAGGTTGTGGAAGACCTGGAGCAGCCGGTCCTCGTCGCCGAGGATCGGCGGAAGGCTCGGATCGTACCGCCGGATCATCGTGACGCCGCGCTCGCGCGCGCCCTCCTCGTTCAGGAGCGTGACGCGCTCGAGCAGCTGATGCAGGTTCAGCGGCACCGCGCGCAGCTGGATCGGGCGCGCCAGGTCGAGCAGCATCTCGATGATGCGATTCACGCGATCGACCTCGGTCAGGAGCACGTCGGTGTACTCGCGCAAACGCGAATCCGGCCCGATCTCGCGCCCCAGCAGCTGCACGGCGCCGCGGATCGCGCCGAGCGGATTGCGCACCTCGTGGGCGAGCCCCACCGCCATCCGTCCGGCCGCCGCCAGTGTCTCGCCCCGGCGCACTTCCGCTTCGAGCTGATGGATCCGCGAGAGATCGCGCAGCACGACGACGGCAGCCTCGACCTGTCCGTCACGACCGCAGAGCGGTGCGGTGATGATCGAGACGGGCACCCGGCGGCCGTCGGCGCGCTCGATGACGCTCTCGGCCTCGGAGCGGCTCTCACCGGTGGCGAGCGTCTCGCCGAGCCGCCGCACGACCGACGCGTCCGGTGAAAAGACTTCCTTGATGTATCGGCCTTCGGCGCGCCGCGCCGAGCGCTCGGTGAGCACCTCGGCCGCCGAGTTCCAGAAGATGATGCGCAGGTCGGAGTCGACCGCGATCACCGCGTCGGGGAGGCCGGCCAGAACCGCCTCGAAGTTCATACGGCGAGCGCAAGGTCCGGAATCGCGTTCATGGTCAGCGGCGCGCGCTCCCCGGCCGCGAGGCGGACCGTCCCCGCCGCGGTGATCATCGCCGCGTTGTCCGTGCAGAGGTGGCGAGGTGGGATGTGCAGACGCAGGCCGTGCTCGATGGCCGCTGCCTCGAGGGCCTCGCGCAGGCGACCGTTCGCCGCCACGCCGCCGGTCAGCACGACGCGCTTGATGCCTTGGTGGAGCGCGGCCTTGACGGTCTTCCGCACCAGCATCTTCACTACCGTCGCCTGGAACGAAGCCGCGACGTCGGCGACCTCGGCGGCCGCGAGCGGTGCGCGCTGCTTCACGTAGAGCGACACCGACGTCTTGACGCCGCTGAAGGAGAAGTCGGCGCCGCCATCGCTCATCTGCGCGAGCGGGAATGTGATCGCCTTGGGATCGCCGGCGACGGCGGTGCGCTCGATCACGGGCCCGCCGGGAAAGCCGAGACCGAGGAGCTTGGCGACCTTGTCGAAGGCCTCCCCCGCGGCGTCATCGCGCGTCTGGCCCACCAGCGCGTACGTGAGCGGCGCCCGCGCGTGATAGAGCGCGGTGTGGCCGCCCGAGACCACGAGCGCCAGGAACGGATGCTCCGGCGGATCGTCGGTCAGGAACGAGGCGTAGATGTGTCCCTCCAGGTGATTCACGGCCACCAGCGGCAGCCGGTGGACGTACGCAAGGGGCTTCGCGACGGAGCACCCCACCAGCAGGGAGCCGACGAGCCCCGGGCCCTGCGTGACGGCGATTCCGTCGAGATCGGGCAGGCTCACGTGGGCGTCCGCGAGCGCCTTCTCCACGACCGGCACGATGACCTCGAGGTGACGGCGCGAGGCGAGCTCGGGGACGACGCCGCCGTACGGGGCGTGGATGGCATCCTGCGAGGCGACGACGCTCGAGAGGAGACGACGGCCGTCGGCGAGCACCGCCGCCGCCGTCTCGTCACACGAGCTTTCGATCCCGAGTACGACCATTCGTCGTCCCTCTCTGAGTCTCGCCGTCTCCACAGATAGCAAGGGCGATGCGGCCGAGTCCCTGGCACCCGGCCTGGCATCGCCCTCGATGCGTGCGTCGCAGCTACTGCGGCCGGACCTGGGCTTGAGGATTCGTCCCGGGACGTTGCTGCTCGATGATCCGCATCGTCTTGATCACGTCGAGCGCACGCTGGACCTGGATGTCCTTCTTGAGCTCCTCCATCGGGTCGAGCGCGGGCTGCTGCCGATCTCGCGCCGCCGTCGTCTCCTTCGGGATCTCGACGACGATGTCCGGCGTGATGCCCTTGCCGTGGATCGATCGGCCCTTCGGCGTGAAGTACTTGGCGGTCGTGAGCCGGAGCCCCGAGCCGTCGGACAGCGGAATGATCGTCTGCACCGAGCCCTTCCCGAAAGTCTGGTTGCCCACGACGATCGCGCGGCCCCAGTCCTGGAGCGCGCCGGCGACGATCTCGGAGGCCGAGGCGCTCCCCTGGTTCACCAGGACCACCATCGGCAAGTTCGGGTACGACTTCTTCGCGTGGGCCGAGAAGCGCATGTTCTGGTTCCGCACGCGGCCCTCGGTGTACACGACCAGCTTGCCGTCGTCGATGAACTCCTCGGTGACTTCGACGGCCGCGGTCAGGAGCCCGCCCGGATTACCGCGCAGGTCGAGGACGAGCGCCTTCATCCCCGTCTTTGCCGCCTTCTCGAGCGCCGCGGCCATGTCGCCGGGCGACTGCTCCTGGAACTGCCGGAGCTTCACGTACGCGATACCGCCGCCCAGGTCGGCCGAGCGCACGGACTGCACGCGGATCTGCTCGCGGGTGATGTCGAAATCCTTCGGCTCGGTCCAGCCCTCGCGCACGACGGTGATCGTCACCTTCGTCCCGGGCTTGCCGCGCATGCGCTTGACGGCGTCGGGAAGCTGCATGTCTTTCGTGACGAGGCCGTCGATCTTCACGATGCGATCGCCGGTCAAGAGGCCGGCCCGGTGCGCCGGCGTGCCCTCGATCGGCGACACCACCGTGAGGACGTCGTCACGCAGGGTGATCTCGATGCCGAGACCACCGAAGCTCCCGCTGGTCTCGACCTGCATCTCCTTGTAACTGTCCGGGTCGAGGAACGAGCTATGCGGATCGAGGCCGCGCAGGGTTCCCTTGATCGCGTTGTAGATGAGGTCCTTCGGAGGGACCTCGTCGACGTACTGGTTCTGCACGATGGAGAGGACCTCGGTGAAGAGCTTCAGTTGCTCGTACGTGGCGCTGCTGTCCGCGCTCTTGCTGGCCACGGATCCGCCGAGCGATAGCGTGAGCACCACCAGAAGCGAGCTGATCACGAACGCCTTCTTCATGGACGCCCTCTCATCTCATCTTGCTTAGACTAGCCACCCTGGCGGAGCCACTGTTCGGGGTCTTGAGGCCTGCCCTGGTAGCGCACCTCGAAGTAGAGGCGGGGGCCGGCGAGAGATCCCGTATCACCCACCGTGCCGATCCGCTGTCCCTGACGCACGTCGTCGCCTTCCTTCGCCTCGATGTCGGCGATGTGGGCGTACAGCGTGTAGTACTCGTTGCCGTGATCCACAATTATCAGGTTACCGTATCCCTTGAACCACCCGGTATAGATGACGTGGCCGCCGTGGACCGCCAGAACCTCCCGGCCGACCGCCGCCTCGATGTCGACTCCATTCCGGAAAGTTCGGGTGCCAAACCGCGGGTGCACCTGCGCACCGAACCCCGTGACGATCTTTCCCTCGGTCGGCCACGGCAGACGCCCCTTGAGCGCGCCGAACCCGATCGCAGGAGCTTCGATCCCGCCCTTGGGTGGCGGAATACGGGCCAGCTTGCGCTGCTTGGCCTGGAGCTCGCGGATGAACGCTTCGAGACGGCGGGAGGCTTCCGTCAGTTCGCCCACCATGCGTTCGTGGTACGCCCGCTCGTCGCGCACTTTCGCGAGGATCACGCGCCGCTTCGCAACCTCGCGGTCGACCTCCGCCTGCTCCCGCTTGGCGTCTTCGTGGAGGCCCGCCAGCTCCAGCTGTTGCGCCTCTTCTTTACCTTTGCGGTCCGCCAACCTGTCCGAGGTAACACGATACTCTTGAATCAAGCGGGCGTCTAGGGCCGCCAGGCTCGCGAGATGCCGGACGGCGACGGCGCGGGTGACCGGATCTTCGCCGCTCAGGATCACCGGCAGTGCGCCGCCCTGGGCGTGGACCCGATACATCACGCGGAGCCGTCCGGCGAGCGCGTTCATCTGTCCGGCCCGCTGCCGCTCGAGCCTCGAGATCTCTCCGCGGAACATCTGGACGTCGTTCTGGGCCTTCTTGATGCGCGCCTCGAGCCGCGCGACGTCGCGCTGCTTGGCGGCGAGCCGACGCTCGATCTCCTCGAGCTCGGCCAGGAGCGAGGTCTCGCGCGCCCGCGCCGCGGCGGCACGCTCCCGCTCCTCTTTGAGCTGCTTCTGGGTCTGCTGGAGCTTTCGCTGCTCGGCCTGAAGCGGGTCGTCGCGGCGCGTCTGGGCGGCCGCCGGGACGACCGCGAGCAGCGCAAGGACCGCCGCGAGCGCTGCGCGGCTCATGACTCGCGCCCCGCGCGCGCCAACCATCCGCCGAGCCCGCCGAGCAGCGTTCCGGCCGCGAGCAGGGCCACGACGCCGATCGGCGTGAAGAACACGATCTGCGAGAGCCCGAGCGTGAGGTTGACGAGTGGCTCGAGGCGCGGCGCCACGAGTGAATACGTGAGGACGAGCGTGCCCAGCGCCAGGACGGCGCCGACGAGACCCTGCATCATGCCCTGGAGGAGGAGCGGCAGGCGAATCGTCACCTCGGAGGCACCGACGAGCCGCATGATCTCGGTCTCATGGCGTCGCGCGTGGAGCACCAGGGTCGTGGCAGTCGTGACGGTCAGAATGGCGGCGACGCCCAGAACGGCGCCGACCCCGAGGCCGATCGTGGTGAGCAGCCGCTGCCAGTGCGAGAGCTGCTCCACCCAGTCGACGCTCCCGGCGACCTCGTCGGCTTCGGGCAGGGCCGCCAGGCGCGCGACCAGCTCGCGCGCCCCCTCCGGGGTCGCGGCGGCGGCGGCCGGCGTCACCTCGAGCGACGCCGGCAGCGGGTTCGCCGGAAGCTGGTCGACCACGCTCGCATCCTTGCCGAGAACTTGCTTGAGCCCACGCAGCGCCTCGGCCTTGCCGACGAACGCCACCGCGGCGACGCCGGTGGTGGCGCGGACTCGCTCGAGCAGCGAGGAGACATCGCCGGTCGACGGCTCGCGCTTGAGGTAGACGACGATGCGCACGCGATCGCGCCATCGCGCGACGGCACGGTCGAGGTTGGACGACACGAGCCAGAAGCCGCCGAGCGCGGCCAGCGAGAGCGTGATCAGCACGATGGCGCTGACGGCGACACGTCCGGCCCGGCGGAGGTCGCGCAACGCCTCGCCAATCAGGAATCCGGCCACGACCTCAGCCCTCGTCCTTCGCGACGTGACCGCCGTCGAGCGTCACCGTGCGGCGGCGAAGCGTTGCAGCCAGGCGAGCCTGGTGCGTGGCCAGCACGATCGTGGTTCCGCCCGATCCGATATCCTTGAGCGCCTCGAGGATCTCGGCGGCCATCGCCTCGTCGAGATTTCCGGTGGGCTCGTCGGCGAGGAGGAGCGGCGGCCGCCTCACGATGGCCCGAGCCAGCGCCGCGCGTTGCGCCTCGCCCTGCGAGAGCTGCGCGGGGTAGGCCTGAGCCCGCGACGACAACCCGACGATGCGGAGCGCGTCGAAGACGCGCTCGGTGATCTCGCGCCGGGGTGCGCCGAGCACGCGCAGGACGAAGGCGACGTTCTCGTAGACGGTGCGGACGGGCAGCAGCTTGGCGTCCTGGAAGACGACGCCGATCGAGCGGCGGAGCGCCGCCACCTGCCAGCGCCGCAGGGGTACCAGATTGTAGCCAAGAACCTCGATGTCGCCCTCGGAGGGCAGGTCATCTCGGTAGAGGAGGCGGAGCAACGTGGTCTTGCCGGCCCCGCTCGCGCCTGTCAGGACCACGAACTCGCCCTTGGCGATCCTGAACGACACCTCGCGCAGCGCAGGGACCTTCACGGGCCCGACCGAGTACACCTTCGACACCCGGTGAACCTCAATCATGACGGGCGGTTCGATTATAGCCGTGGGCTTCAGGTTTGCGAGAGCTTGTCCTCCAGGAGGCGGTTCACCAGCGCTGGGTTGGCCTTGCCCCGCGTGGCCTTCATGACCTGCCCGACGAGCGCTCCCTTGGCCTCTTTCTTGCCCCGGCGATAGTCCTCGATCGCCTTCGGGTTGGCGGCCATTACCGACTCGATCACCTGGACGAGCGCCCCCTCGTCCGCGACTTGCGTGAGACCGTCACGCTCGACGATCGTCCGGGCGTCCTCCCCCGAGACAAACATCTTCTGGAACACGTCCTTGGCGATCTTGCCGCTGATGGTGGCGTTCTCGATGAGCCGGAGCAGGCCGACCAGATGGCCCGGGGAAATCGGCGAGGTGCCGATCGCGCGCTCGTCGTCACCGGGCAGGACACGGAGGAGCTCCGACATGATCCAGTTGGAGAGAGTCTTCGGCCGCTCGCTACGAGCCCCCGGCCCGGGCCCCCACTCCCGCAGCGCGGCTTCGTAGTAGTCCACGAGCGCGCGCGACTGCGTCAAAACCTCGGCGTCGTAGGGCGGCAGCCCGTACTGCGCGACCGCCCGTTGCCGCCAGGCGCGCGGCAGCTCGGGAAGCGCCGCCCGGATCTCCTCGACCCACCGCCGGTCGATCTGGAGCGGGACCAGGTCGGGCTCGGGGAAGTAGCGATAGTCGTGCGCGAA
This sequence comes from Candidatus Rokuibacteriota bacterium, assembly GCA_003221615.1. GTDB lineage: Bacteria > Methylomirabilota > Methylomirabilia > Rokubacteriales > CSP1-6 > AR31. The sequence continues at coordinate 9,869 of QHSQ01000112.1, forward strand.
CTCCTTCGAGCGCATCGAACGCGTGTAGCCGCGGTCGGCGTCCCAGAGGCGCGTCTCCTGGACGATGCGCTCGCCCGCGTCGAGCGCCAGCGCCTGGCGCTGCTCCTCGAACTCGAGCGCCCGCTGGACGTTGCGGAACGAGTTCAGGTTCTTGATCTCGACCTTCGTCCCGAGCGTGCCGCTTCCCCGAGGCCGGAGCGAGATGTTCGCATCGCACCGGAGCGAGCCTTCCTCCATGTTACCGTCGCAGACGCCGAGGAAGATCAGCACGGTGCGGAAGGCTCGCAGGTAGGCGGCGGCCTCTTCGGGCGACGAGAGCTCAGGCCGCGAGACGGTCTCCATGAGCGCCACGCCGGACCGGTTGAAGTCGACCAGGCTCGCCTGCGCGGTCTCGAGCGGGCCCTCGTGGAGGAGCTTGCCCACGTCCTCCTCGAGGTGCAGCCGCTGGATCCCGATGGCGCGCGCGCCGCCCTCGATATCGATCTCGAGGGAGCCGTTCTCGGCCAGCGGCTCCTCGTACTGGCTGATCTGATAGTTCTTCGGCATGTCCGGGTAATAGTAGTGCTTGCGCGCGAAGCGGCACGCGTCGTTGACGCGACAGCCGAACGCCAGGGCCGTGCGGATCCCGAACTCGACCGCCCGGCGATTCACGACCGGGAGCACACCCGGCATCCCCAGACACACCGGACACGTCTGCGTGTTGGGCCGCGCGCCGAAGGTCGTCGGGCACCCGCAGAACATCTTCGAGCGCGTCGAGAGCTGCGCGTGGACCTCGAGGCCGATGACGGTCTCGTAGGTGGTCATGACAGATCCGGACGGCGCGAGCGCCACGTGGTGGCCTGCTCGTACGCGTACGCCGCACGGAGCACGCGGGCTTCGTCGAGCGGGCGACCGAGCACTTGCAATCCGATCGGCAGTCCGCCCGCGTTGAAGCCGCACGGCACCGAGACCCCCGGGATACCCGACAGGTTGCCCGGGATCGTGAAGACGTCGTTGAGGTACATCGACAGCGGGTCTTCCTTTTCGCCGTGCTTGAACGCGACGTTCGGCGTGGTCGGCGCGACGATCAGGTCGACACGCGCGAAAGCGGCCGCGAACTCGCGGCGCACGAGCGTCCGAACGCTCTGCGCCTTGCCATAGTACGCGTCGTAGTAGCCGGCCGAGAGCGCGTACGTGCCGAGCATGATCCGGCGCTTGACCTCGGCGCCGAAGCCCGCGGCGCGCGTCTTGCTCTGCATCTCGATGAGATCGCGGCCCGCGACGCGCAGCCCGTACTTCACGCCGTCGTATCGCGCGAGGTTCGACGACGCCTCGGCGGGGAGGATCACGTAGTAGGCCGCCAGCGAGTGCTGGGTGGTCGGCAGCGAGACGCGCTCGATCCGGGCGCCGAGCCCCTTCAGCACCTCGATCGCCTGCCGGACGGCGCGCTCGACGTCCGGATCCATGCCGTCGATGAAGTACTCGTCGGGCAGTCCGAGCGTGAGGCCGGCGACGCCCTTCGACAGCTCGGCCGCGTAGTCGGGCACGGGCGCCTCGATCGAGGTGGCGTCGCGCCGATCGTAGCCGGCGACGGCGGTGAGCAGCAGCGCCGTGTCCGTGACGTCCTGGGCGAAGGGGCCGATCTGGTCGAGCGAGGAGGCCAGCGCGATCAGGCCGTAGCGCGACACGCGGCCGTAGGTCGGCTTCATGCCCACGACGCCGCAGAACGCGGCCGGCTGTCTGATCGATCCGCCCGTGTCGCTCCCGTACGAGCCCGCCGCGAGGCCACCGGCCACCGCCGCGGCCGATCCTCCGGACGAGCCGCCCGGCACGCGCGCCAGGTCCCAGGGGTTGCGCGTCGGGTGAAACGCCGAGTGCTCGGTGGACGAGCCCATCGCGAACTCGTCCATGTTGGTCTTGCCCAGGATCACCGCGCCGGCCGCCTGAAGCCGCTCGACGGTGGTCGCGTCGTAAGGCGGCACGAAGCGCTCGAGCATCTTCGAGCCGGCCGTGGTCCTCACGCCCGCCGTGCACAGCACGTCCTTCAGCGCCACCGGCGCCCCGTCGAGCGGACCGCGCGGCGTGCCGGCGCGCCAGCGAAGCTCGGATTCGTGCGCGGCGGCCAGCGCCTGCTCGCGCACGACCGTGAGGTATGCGCCGACCTTGCCGTCGAGCGCGCCGATGCGCGCCAGGTAGTCCTCCGCGACTGCGGTCGGCGTGAGATCGCCGCGCCGGTAGGCGTCGGTCAGCTCGTGGATGGGCTGGTGCATCACTCCTCGATGATCCGCGGCACGCGAAAGAACTCGCCGCTCGGATCCGGCGCGTTGGCGAGCACGGACGCCTGGGGCAGGCACGGCGCGACCTCGTCCTCGCGCATCACGTTGACCACGTCCACCGCGTGCGAGGTCGGCTCGACGCCCTCGGTCGGCACCGCGCGCAAGGTGTCGAGGTGCGCGAGGATCGAGTTCAGCTGCTCGCGCATCCGCTCGAGCTCCGCCTCGGTCAGGGCCAGGCGCGTCAGGCGCGCCACGTGCTCGACGTCCTTGCGATCGATCATCACATCTCCTCGAGATGGGCGTACTGGACCGAGAGCCGCTTGCGCCCGACGCTCGCGAACCCGACCGTCACGACGAAGTCGGACCCATCCCGCTCGATCCCGACCACCAGCCCCTCGCCGAAGCGCGCGTGGCGCACCCGGGATCCGACGCGGAACGGCAGGTCCTCGCCGACCGTCTCGGCGGCCGCGGCGTAGGCCGCCGCGTCGTTGGCCCAGCCGGGCGGCGCCTCACGCCGAGCGTTCAGCGAGACGAGCTGGCTCTCGGGCATCTCGCGCAGGAATCGCGAGGGCTCGCCGACGCCGTAGCCATGAATCCGTCGATGGAGCGCGTACGAGAGATAGAGGCGCTCGCGCGCGCGCGTGACGCCGACGTAGCAGAGTCGGCGCTCCTCCTCGATCTCGTCCTCGTCGTTCATCGACCGGGCGTGCGGGAACACGCCCTCCTCCATGCCGGTCAGGAACACGGCCGGGAACTCGAGTCCCTTGGCCGAGTGGAGTGTCATCAAGGTCACCCGCGCGCCCTCGTCCTTCAGCTCGTCGATGTCGGCCATCAGCGCGATCCCGTCGAGGAACCCCTCGAGCGTCGGGCTCGATTCGGTGCGCATGTAGTCCTCGGCGGCCGCGATCAGCTCCTCGAGATTTTCCAGGCGTGCCTCGGCCTCTGGCGAACGCTCGACGCGTAGCGCCTCGCGATAGCCCGTCGCGTCCAGCAGATGGTCGATGAAGGCCGGCGGCGTCAACTCCCCGCGGCGATCGCCCAGCCCGCGGACCAGCGTCGCGAAATCCTCGAGCGACCGGCGCGCCTTGCCGGTGATCGCCGTCGGTGGCTCGCCGGCTACCGCGAGCAGGCCCCGGCCGGCGCGCGCCTCGTCCAGCCGCGCCAGGGTCGCGGGCCCGATGCCGCGGACCGGCGTCTGGATGGCGCGCCGGAAGGCGACGTCGTCGGTCGGGTTGACCGCGAGGCGCACGTACGCGAGCGCGTCCTTGATTTCTTTTCGCTCGTAAAACCGGACGCCGCCGACGATCCCGTAGGGCACGCGCGCGCGGCGCAGCGCGTCCTCGAGCACGCGCGACTGCGCGTTCGTCCGGTAGAAGACCGCGATCCCACTCCATGCCACGCCCTCGCCGCGCAGCCCGAGCATCGTCTGGGCGACGAAGTTCGCCTCCTCGTGCTCGTCCCAGGCGCGGTACATCTTCGGTGGATCACCCTCGGCGTTCTCGGTCCAGAGCGTCTTGTCTTTGCGCTGCCGGTTGTGATCGATAACCGCCGAGGCCAGCGAGAGGATCCGCTGGGTCGAGCGGTAGTTCTGCTCGAGCTTCACCACGCGCGTGCCCGGATAGTCCTGCTCGAAATCGAGGATGTTCCGGATGTCGGCCCCGCGCCATTTGTAAACACTCTGGTCGGGGTCGCCCACGACGCAGACGTTCCGGTGCTCGCCGGTCAACAGGCGGATGATCCGGTACTGCGCGCGGTTCGTGTCCTGGTACTCGTCGACGAGGACGTAACGCCAGAGCCCGCGATACCACGCGACCGCCTCGGGCACGTCTTGGAGGAGCTGCACGGTCTTGAGCAACAGGTCGTCGAAGTCGACGGCACCCACGGCGCGCAGACGCTCTTCGTATCGAGCGTAGACGTGCGTGATCTTCGCTTCCCACGGCCCGCGCGCCGAGTGCCGCGCGGTGTCGACGCCCATCATGTGGTTCTTCCAGTAGCTGATGCGCTGGGTGACGGTCCCGGGCGTGGTCGCGCGGTCGGCCAGGTCGAGCTCCTTCATGCACTCCTTGACCAAGCTCTCGCGGTCGTCCTCGTCGTAGATGAGGAAGTGAGGCGGCAGCCCGATGTGTCGTCCGTGCTGGCGCAGGATCCTGACGCACGCCGAATGGAACGTGGCGATGAGCGGCGCCTTGAGCCCCACCGGCAACAGGAGCGAGTCGACCCGCCGGGCCATTTCTCCGGCAGCCTTGTTGGTGAACGTGACGGCCAGGAGGTTCCTGGGCGAGACCCCGCGCTCGCCGGTGAGCCAGGCGATGCGATAGGCGATGACGCGGGTCTTGCCGCTGCCGGCGCCGGCCAGGACGAGCATCGGCCCGTCCCCCGCCGTGACGGCCTCGCGCTGCGGAGGGTTCAGATCGTCGAGGAGATGCTTGAGCTCGGGAGGCACCGGTCGATTGTACCGATCGATCGGTGCATCGCCAATACGAAGCCGGGCGGCGACGTCGCCGGCCGCCCGGCGATGAGCTGAGGGCTACTCGACCGTGACGCTCTTGGCGAGGTTCCGGGGCTGGTCCACGTCGCAGCCCAGCCGCACCGCGATGTGGTACGCGAGGAGCTGCAGCGGGACCACCGTGATGAGCGGCGCCAGCAGATCGGCGCAGGCGGGCACTTCGATCACGTGATGGGCCTTGGAGGCGACGGCGCGGTCGCCGGCGTGGACGATCGCGATCACCTGCCCATCGCGCGCCCGCACTTCCTCGATGTTGCCGAGCATGCGCTCGTAGGAGCCGTCGCGCGGGGCCAGGGTGACCACCGGCAAGCGGTCGGCGATGAGGGCGATCGGGCCGTGCTTCATCTCGCCGCCGGCGTAGCCCTCGGCGTGGATGTAGGACAGCTCCTTGAGCTTGAGCGCCCCTTCCAGCGCGATCGGGAACTGCAGGCCGCGGCCGAGATAGAGGAAGTCTCGCGCGCCGACGAGCTCGCGGGCCAGCGCCGCGATCTGACCGTCGAGCTCGAGCGTCTTCTCGACGAGCCGGGGAATCTCGACGAGGTCGTGGATCCGCTTCTTCACGTCCTCGGCGGTGATCGCGCCGCGCTGGCGGCCGAGCCAGAGGCCGAGGAGGTACGTGGCGACGATCATCGTGGAGAACGCCTTGGTGGACGCCACGCCGATCTCGGGCCCCGCGTGCATGTAGAGGACGCCCGTCGCCTCACGCGCGAGCGCCGAGCCCACGACGTTGGTGATGGCGAGGATGGGGCAGCCCTTGAGCCGGGCCGCCTTGACCGCGCCCAGGGTGTCGGCGGTCTCACCCGACTGGGAGACCGCGACCACGAGGGTCTCGGGGCCGACGAGCGCGTCGCGATAGCGGAACTCGCTGCCGAGGTCGACCTCGGCGGGGATGCCGGCGAGCTTTTCCATCATGCTGCGGCCGAGCATCGCGGCGTGGAACGCGGTCCCGCAGGCGACGAGGATCACCCGTTCGATGCCGCGCACGGTGTCGGGCGCCAGGTTCACGTCGGGCAGGACCACGTTCCCGGTCTCGGGGGCGATCCGGCCGCGGAACGTGTCGGTGATGGCGCGCGGCTGCTCGTGCATCTCCTTGAGCATGAAGTGCCGGTAGCCACCCTTCTCGGCCATGATGGGATCCCACGAGATCCGCACGGACGCCCGCCGAATCGGCTCACCGTCGAGGGTCGACAGCTCGACGGAATCGGCCGTGACGACCGCCACCTCCTCGTCCTCGAGTACGACGATGTCGCGCGTGTGGGCCAGGATCGCGGGAATGTCGGAGGCGACGAACATCTCGCCCTGCCCGAGCCCCACGACGACGCTGCCCGCGCCCTGCTTGGCGGCGACCAGCCGATCGGGCGCCGCGGCGGAGATGACGCCAAGCGCGTACGATCCCCTGACCTCTTTCAGTGCGGCCTTCACCGCCTGGTCGAGTCGCCCGGCGCTCTTCAGGTGGTGCTCGATCAGGTGCGCGATGACTTCGGTATCGGTCTCCGACTTGAACTGGTGGCCCTCGGCCAGGAGGTGCTCCTTGATCTCGAGGTAGTTCTCGATGATCCCGTTGTGGACGACGACCAGGTTGCCGTCGCAGTCGGTATGCGGGTGGGCATTCTCCTCGGACGGCCGGCCGTGAGTCGCCCACCGCGTGTGGCCGATGCCGAGCGAGCCGGCGAGCGGGCGGTCACCCAGAACGCCCTCGAGCATCTTGAGCCGCCCGGCGGCGCGCCGCACGTGGAGCGTCCCGTCGTTGAGGACCGCGATGCCCGCGGAGTCATAGCCGCGATACTCGAGCCGCTTCAGCCCCTCGACGATGATGCTGACCGCGCCCTTGTCCCCGATGTAGCCGACGATTCCACACATGGCTGACCTCAGTGCTCCTCGCGCTTCTTGGCCTTGCGGGCCGCCCAGCCTTCCTTGACGATCTGCTGAGCGCGTCCCACGGCGAGGGCTCCCGGTGGGACGTCCTTGGTGATCGTGGAGCCTGCTCCGATATAGGCGCCCTCGCCGACGGTGACGGGGGCGACGAGGCTCGTGTTCGTGCCGATGAACGCCCGGTCGCCGATCTTGGTCTCGTGCTTGTGGACGCCATCGTAGTTACAGGTGATGGTTCCGGCACCGACATTGACGCCCTCGCCGACGGTGGCATCGCCGACGTAGGAGAGGTGCGGTACCTTCGAGCCGCGCCCGATCGTCGACTTCTTGAGCTCGACGAAATTGCCCACCTTCGCCTTGGCTCCCACGTGGGACAGCGGCCGCAGGTGACAGAACGGGCCGAGCGTCGCCGCTTCCTCGATCGCCGACTCCTTCACCACGCAGTACGGCAGCAAGGTGACCCGATCAGCCATGCGAGACGAGCTCACGTGGCAGCCGACTCCGATGACGCACTCGCCCCCAATGGAGGACTGCCCCTCGATCACCACCTGGGGATAGATCGTCGTGTCCGGGCCGATCGTGACGGCGTCCTCGATATAGGTGCTGGCCGGATCGAGGACGGTCACGCCGCCCTCCATCAGCCGATCGAGGATCCGGCGGCGCTGCACGGCCGCCACCGCCGCGAGCTGTTTTCGGTCGTTCACGCCGGCGGCTTCGCCGGGATCGGGTGTGACGACCGCGTCGACCCTGGCGCCGGCCCGAGCGAGGATGCCGATCACGTCGGTCAGGTAATACTCGCCCTGATCGTTGTTCGGCCGCACCTTGCCGAGGGCTTGCCAGAGCCGCGCGGCCGCGAAGCAGTACACCGACGTATTGATCTCGGCGATCTTCTTCTCAGCGGCCGTCGCGTCGCGCTCCTCCACGATCTTCTTGACCCGACCCCCCTGACGGACGACCCGCCCGTAACTCTGGGGCTCGGCGACGACGGCGGTCAGCACCGTCGCGGCGGCGCGGCTCTTTCGATGATGGTCGACCAGCCGCCCGATCGTCTCGACGGACAGGAGGGGCATGTCTCCCGGCAGGACGAGGATCGTTCCCTCACCGCATTCGGCCCGGGCCTGCTGGACGGCGTGCCCGCTTCCCAGACGCTCCTTCTGGACGACCGAGCGGACGTCGGGTCCAGCCACCGCCACGACCTCGTCGGCGTTCGGGCCCACGACCAGGACGATCCTGTCGGCGAGGGTCCGCGCGGTCCTGAGGGGATAGGCGATCAGTGGACGCCCGCACAGCGGGTGAAGCACCTTGGGCTGCCGCGAGCGCATGCGCTTGCCTTCGCCCGCAGCGAGAATGACAGCGGTCACCTGATCCATAGGGTATCGATCATTCTACCCCCGGACCCCCGAGTCACAATCAGGGTTTCCCCCGAATTCTCGTCCTCGCCGGCCCCTACCCGGCGTCTCGAAGATGCCCCAGCAGACGCTCGATCCGTTCCGGAATCGGCGCGGTGCATTCGATCACTTTCCGGAAAACTGGATGCACGAAGGCGAGCGTCGCCGCGTGCAACGCGTAACCGTCGAGCGGAACCGGTGGGCGTGAGCGGGGCTTGCCGTACACGTCGTCGCCGACCACCGGGTGGGCCAGCGACGCCAGATGCACACGGATCTGGTGGGTGCGTCCGGTCTCCAGGCGAACCTCGAGCAGGGTGAAGTGCGCGAAACGCTCGAGCACCCGATAGCGGGTGACCGCCCGCTTGCCGCGGCCCACCGGGCGGATCGCCATCCTCACCCGGTCGCTCGGATGGCGTCCGATCGGCGCGTCGACGACCGATTCGTTCGCTCGGACGCGACCGTGCACCACCGCCAGGTAGCGGCGCGTGACCGTCCGGGCCGCCAGCTGCTCGACCAGATCGTCATAGGCCACGCTCGTCTTGGCGACGACGAGAAGGCCCGAGGTGTCCTTGTCGAGCCGGTGGACGATGCCCGGACGGCGCGGCCCTCCGACACCCGCGGTGGTCGGCGCGTGGGCAAGAATCGCCGCGGCGAGGGTCCCGAGAGAGCGCCCCGCCCCCGGATGGACGACCATGCCGGCCGGCTTGTCGACCACGAGCACGTGGTCGTCCTCGTACACGATGGAGAGCGGGACCGACTCGGGCGCGAGAGTCTCGGCGGGCGGAGACGGGATCTCGAGCTCGATCCGCTCGCCGCCGCGGAGTCGATGAGCTGCCTTGAGCACGGCGCCATCCACGCGGACGAGACCGCCGCGGATCAGCGCCTGAAGACGCGCGCGCGAGAGATCGGGCAGGCGGTCGCTGAGCCAGCGGTCGAGCCTGGCGCCGGCCGACGCGGGCTCGACCGTGAGCACCGTCACGGCTCAGGCGCGCGCGGAGGGCGACCGCTCGACCAGCACCACTAGCGCCAGCGCCGCGACGCCCACCGTGATCGCCGAGTCGGCGACGTTGAAGGCCGGCCAGTGCCAGTCTCGGTAGTAGACGTCGACGAAGTCGACCACGGCACCGAATCGCGTCCGATCGATGAGGTTGCCTACGGCGCCGCCGAAGATGAGGCCGATGGCGGACTGCTCGCGCCAGCCGCCGCTCGGCAGGATCCTGAGCGCCACGCGCAGGAGCACGACGAGCGCCACCAGCGAGAGGAGCCCGACGATCCAGCGCCAGCCCGCCGGGATCCCCGAGAGGAGGCCGAACGCGAGCCCGGGATTCATGACCAGGGTCAGGGCGACGAAGCCCTGGACCACCGGGACCGGAACGCCCGGCGTCAGCCGGTTGAGCACGATCAGCTTGGTGAGCTGGTCGAGGACGACGACGACGGCCGCGAGCGTGACGACGCGGGCGATACGGGACCGGTCAGCGCGGATCGCCGGAACCACTCAACCGCGTGACGATCGGGACGCAACGCTCGCAGAGCGTGGGGTGCGTGCGGTTCTCGCCGACGTGCTCGCTCCGCGTCCAGCACCGCTCGCACTTCTCCCCGCGCGCGCGATCGACGCCGATGACCAGCCCGGGGATGTCCTGGCTCTCGTAGGTGACGCTCGCACCCGATCCCGAGCGCTCGAGCGCCACGCGCGACACGATGAAGACCGTCGGCAAGAGCTCGCGCTTGGCGGTGAGAAGCGCCGGAAGATCCTCGGGCGCGTGCGCGATCCGCACCGCGGCCTCCAGCCCGCTCCCGATCAGCTTCCCGGCCCGCGCGGTCTCGAGCGCCTTCGCGACCTCGCGCCGTACCTCGAGCAGCCGATCCCAGTCCCGCCTCAGCGTGTCGTCGAGCCACTCCCGCGGGGCCTCCGGGAAGCGCTCGAGGTGCACGCTCTCGCCGTGGGCGCCGGGAAGGTAGCGCCACGCCTCTTCGCAGGTGAACGTGAGGATCGGCGCCAGGAGCCGCGCCAGCGCGCTGAAGACGTCGTAGCAGACGGTCTGCGCCGCGCGCCGCCGCGGGTCGTCGGGCAGCGAGGTGTAGAGCCGGTCCTTGATGATGTCGAGATAGAGGGCCGACAGGTCCACCGCGCAGAAGTTGTGCACGCCGTGGAAGACGGTGTGGAACTCGTACTCGTCGTAGGCCCGCCGGACGCGGCCGATCAGGCGCGCCAGGCGATCGAGGACCCAGCGATCGACCTCGTCCAGGCGCGCGTAGGACTGCCGGTCGCGCGCGGGATCGAAATCGCCGAGGTTGCCGAGCAAGAACCGGAACGTGTTGCGCATTCGTCGGTACGCGTCGGCGAGACGGTCCAGGATCTCGAGCGAGACCCGGATGTCCTGCGTGTAGTCCTCGGCCGCCACCCACAGGCGCAGGACCTCGGCGCCGTACTTCGGCAGCAGCTCGTCGTGGGTGATGACGTTACCGAGGGACTTCGACATCTTCCGTCCCTCGCCGTCCACGAAGAACCCGTGGGTCACGACGCTCTTGTAGGGCGGCGCGTCGCGCGTCCCCATCGCCTCGAGCAGCGAGGACTGGAACCAGCCGCGGTGCTGGTCCGAGCCCTCGAGGTAGAGCTCGGCCGGCCAGTGGAGCTCGGGACGGGTCTCGAGCACGGCGGCGTGGCTGCAACCTGAGTCGAACCACACGTCGAGGATGTCGAGCTCTTTTCGGAGGCTCTCGCCGCCGCACTTCGCGCATCGCGTGCCGGGCGGCAGGAGCTCGCGGGCCGAGCGCGCATACCACTCGTCGGCGCCCTGGCCCTGGCGGAAGATCGCCGCGACGTGCTCGACGATACGCTCGTCGAGCAAGAGCGTCTCGCAGCCGTTGCAGTAGAAGGCGACGATCGGCACGCCCCAGACGCGCTGCCGCGAGATGACCCATTCGAGGCGGTGCGCCACCATGTTGTAGATGCGGTCCTCGCCCCACGGCGGGATCCACTGGACATCCCGCTTGATCGCCTCGAGCGCGTGGGCGCGGAAGTCGCGCTTGTTGAGGTCGATGAACCACTGCTCGGTCGCGCGGAACAACGTCGGATTCTTGCAGCGCCAGCAGTGTGGGTACGTGTGGTCGAGCGGGCGCTGCGCGATCAGCATGCCCACGCTCTTGAGGTGCTCGATGATCTTGGGATTCGCGTCCCACACGGTGAGGCCCGCGAAGTGCTCCACGTCGGCGACGAATCGCCCGGCGTCGTCCACCGGGTTGTAGATCTTGAGGCCGAGCGATTTGCCGAGCTCGTAGTCTTCCTCGCCGTGCCCCGGCGCGATGTGCACGAGGCCGGTCCCCTGGTCCACCCCCACGAAGTCCGCGGCGGCGATCTTGCCCTCGCGCGCGATCCACGGATGGCGGAATCCGTGACCGACGAGCTGGTCACCGGGCATGCTCGCCAGGACGGTGTGCTCACGGTCCGTGAACAGGCCGAGGAAGTCGTCCATCAGGGCGCGGGCGACGAGGTACACCTCGTCGCCTTTCGCGAGCGCGACGTACTCTTGCGCGGGATGCACCGCGATCGCGAGATTCGCCGGCAAGGTCCACGGCGTCGTGGTCCAGATCACCGCGAAGGCGCGACGCTTGCCGAGCACCGACTGGAGCTCGGACGGAACGGACGTCATCGGGAACTTGACCCAGACCGACGGCGTCCTCTGGTCCTCGTACTCGACCTCGGCCTGCGCGAGCGCGGTCCGACAATGCATGCACCAGTGGACGGGCTTCAGGCCCTTGTAGACCAGACCGCGTCCGACGAAGCGGCCGAACTCGCGCGCGATGACCGCCTCGTACGCGGGATCCATCGTGACGTACGGATTGTCCCAGTCGCCGAACACGCCCAGACGCTTGAACTCGCTTCGCTGGATGTCGATGAAGTGGAGCGCGTACTCGCGGCACTTCCGACGCTTCTCGACCGGATCCATCGCGTTACGCACGTCGATGCCGGGCTTGTCGAGACCGAGCTCCTTGTCGACCTGATGCTCGATCGGCAGCCCGTGACAGTCCCAGCCTGGCACGTAGACGGCGTTGAATCCGGACATCGAGCGGGACTTGACGATCACGTCCTTCAGGACCTTGTTCAGGATGTGGCCGAGATGGAGGTGGCCGTTGGCGTACGGAGGTCCGTCGTGCAGGATCCAGAGGGGGCGGTTGGCCGCGGCGTGCCGAACGCGCTTGTAGATTCCGAACGATTCCCACCACGCGAGCATCTCCGGCTCGCTCTTGAGCAGATTCGCCTTCATCGGGAAGGCGGTTTTCGGCAGATTTAGCGTGGCCTTGTAGTCCATGACCCGAAGCGTCATCGTACCACAGCGCCGGCGGGACCTACTTGGGCGTGAGCGTCACCACACCCTTGCCGGAATCGATGTTGAGGTTGAACTGATCGAGGAAGTCGCGCCCGAGGAGACCGTCTCCCACGTCCGGCGGCAAGACGCCCGAGCCCACGGGCATGCGTCCGACGCGGGCTTCACCGACCTCGAGACTCTCGATGACGATGAACTGCATCTGGCCGCTTCCCATCGCGCCGGTGACCTCAGCGGTCGTCGACGGACCCGTGAGGCGCACGCCGGCTGCCTGCAGCGCGCGCGGGCTGATGAGTGTCCGGTCGGCGCCGGTGTCGAGCATGAGCCGCGCCTCGGCGCTGCCGTTGATCCTCGCGTCCACCATGATGCGCTGTCCGGGAATGAATCGGATCGAGGTCTCGCCCGACGCCTTGGCGGCCCCGGGTGCCGCTCCTGGGGCCGCCGGCGCATTCTTCATACCGAGCGGCACCGCCTTCGCGCGATAGCGGTCCGGAACGCTGTCGATCCCGTCGGCGAAATGCGGCACACCGCTCTCGTCGACCCAGCGATAGATCTGAGCGGCGGCCGGCGCCGGCCACCGGAGCACCAGGAGAAGGGCTACGAGGAGCGCCGCCCGTCGCATGGCGGAATCATACCGCACAGCGCAACAGGCGATACACGACCATTTCCGCCGCGCCGGCGACCTCGTTGTGCTCGAGCCGCACTCCGTAAATCGGCTGGAGCGTCTCCGTGCTCGCGGCCAGGCGCGGGAACCATGTCGGGAAAATGATCACGTACTCCGGGCACGCCTCGGAGACGAACTCCATCACGCCCGTCTCCCCGCGACGCCGATAGGGAATGATCGCCGGCGTCACGAGCCCCATCAGGTCGATGACCTCGCGACGCGAGAAAAACGCGATGGCCCCGATGTCGTTCAACGCGATGCGCGCGGTCTTCGGCAGCCGCGCATCCACCCAGCGCCCGAGGTGGACCTGCATCGCGTTGATGTTCTGCACGGCCCACCCGTAGCGCGTCGCCGCCGGCACGAGCGCGCCCGCCGCGATCGCCAGCCAGACGACGCCCGCGACCGCGCTCACCCACATGCGCTTGGGCGCGGCCGGCGCCGCCGGGACGGGCGCGTCCGCGACGAGCGGGGCGGGACCCGAGCGGCTCCGGCTCCCCAACGCGACCGCGATCGTCAGGACGACGAGCGGGAGAAGGTGGATCGAGTAGCGTCCTTCCTGGAAGGCCGGGCCGCGGTACGGCGCGAGGAGCGCCATGCCGAGCGGATGCGCGAGAAGCGCGAGCGCGACGAGACCGAGAGCGCGGCCCGCGCGACGCCACACCAGGACGAGCCCCGGGACGAGCGCGATCGGCAGAAGCCAGTGAGTCGTCGCCAGCCACACGATCCATTCCGTGAAGAACGCGAGGGGCCGTCGGATCCAGGTGAGCGCCGCGGGCTCGCGGACACCTCCGAGCCAGCCGACGAGACCCCCCTCGACTTTCGCGGCCGCGGTCGCCGGGTACGGCGTGCCGGCGGTCGCGAGGCTGAAGAGGATTGCCGGCGCCACCACCACGGTCGTCACGACGGCGAACACCGCCACTCGGCGAAGCGTCAGCGGGCGCGCCGCGGCGAGGAACGGGACGAGCAGCAACGCTTCCGGGCGGGCCAGCACCGCCAGCGCCACCCAGGCGGCCGACGCGAGCGGGCGATCGTGCGCGTGAGCGAGGAGCGCGGCGGCCACCAGAAGGGCGGCGAGCGAGACTTCCATGCCGGACAGGGCTCCCCAGACGATCGGTCCCATCCAGAGGAGCGCAATCGACGCGATGAGCGCGACGTCGCGCCTCACCGCCCAGGCTAGGGCCGCCCGGCGGGTGACCAGCGCCGCACCCACCGTCGCGACGATGCCCACCCCCTTGGCCATCGCCAGCGAGGTCGAGGCCACGACGGCGCCCGCGCCGAGCAGAAGGGTCCACAGGGGCGCCGTCGAGCCGGCAATGGGCACACCCGGGTTGTAGGAGAAGCCGGCACCCGCGGCGAGGTTGCGCGCGAAGTGCAGATGGATCCACGAATCGTCGAGCGGGAACCCGGCAGCGCCGGCGATCTGCCGCTCGCGCACGATGAACAGCGCGAGCGGAATCAGCGCTGCGGCGACGACGAGGAGATCATCGCGCCACCGCCGGCCGAGGCTCGCGAGGCGCTCACCGCGGTCTGGCACGCGCGGTGCCGACGGCGCGGCGCGGAGGCTGCGCGCGCACGAACGTGTAGTCCTCGTAGTCGATGGCCTTCTTGCCGAGCGGGAGCACGTACAGGTAGCGGCCGTGCGGGATCTCGATCTCGACGAGCCCGTCGGGCCGGACCGTGGTCGGGCTCCAGTGGTCGACGAACCAGACGAGCCGCTCGATGGTGGACGGCAGATCGATCTCGACCTCGGGGATCGTCGACATCGTCGACGACAGCCGCGACGCGCGGAAGCCGGGCACGAGCCCGCCCACCTGGAGCTCGTAGACCGCGTACTCGGGCAGATAGAACATCGCGTGGCGGAACCACGGATACGAGCGAGAGTTCCCCTGCTCGGTGATGAGGACGGTTGACTCGCCGGGATAGAGTCCGCGGATCGAGTCGACGAACCCGCTCACGACGTCCTCGTGCTCGCGCAGCGCCGCCGCGGTCCGGCTGAAGATCCAGTCGAAGACCTCGTCTTGCGCCTGGCGGACCCACGGCGACCGTGGCGTGTCGAAGTCGCGCGGCGCTGGCCGCGCCGACACGAAGAACGACCCGTTGACGAGCACGACGAGCATGACGACCGCGGCCGTGAGCGCCACGCGCGCCCGCGGGTACGGCAGCGAGTCCGCCGCGTGCCCGAGCGCGCTCACGAGGACGCGCGCGAGGAAGATCACCAGAGCCGGCAGGAACGTCAGCACGTAGCCGGCCTGCCCGAAGTGCACGAGTGTGTAGACGAGCACCGGCGGGATCGTCCAGCCGAGCAGGAACCACTCCCGGAAGGTCCAGCCCCGGCGCCGCACGTACCAGATGGCCAGGAGGCCGGCCGCCGCGAGCGGACCAAGCGCCACGAGGACCGATTCCAGCAGGTAGCGCGACATGCGCAACGTGACCTCGAAGGGGCCGCCGACGATCGACGTCGGCTTGACGACCGAGTCGGCCAGCTCGACCGACGCGGCGATGTAGCGCTCGAGGCCGCCGGTGAGCCAGATCATCGGCAGGAACCACGTCAGGACCGACGCGGTCAGGATGGCGAGGCCGATCAGGACGACGCGCATCCGCCGTACGCCGACCACCACGCACCCGAGCCAGAGCGGGAAGAGCAGGACGAGCAGCGACTGGCGCATGCCGCCCGCGATGCCGAGATACCACGCGGCCAGGTAGGCGTCGCTGCGGCTGCCGTTGAGCGCGCGGAACCCGAAGTACGCGACCGTGGACGCGAAGAGCGCCTCGCCGGCGTACGTGAGCCCGACCGAGCCGTAGAACCAGAAGAGCGGGCTCACGGCGAGGAGCGCCGCGGCGGCGAGCGCGGTCGTCCGATCGTAGACCGCCCGCGCCAGGTAGTACACGACGAAGGTCGTCAGGCCGCTGAACGCGACCGCGAGGACGACATACGACGCCGTCGGATCGTGGAGCCACACATTGACGAGGCGGCCCAGCACGACATAGAGGATGTAGCCCGGCGGGTGGGGCTGGTGCTTGAGGAGGTCGTATTCATGGAGCGCCAGCGCAAACTGCACCGCGTCCCAGTTGTAGAGCAGTCGCGCCCGGTACGGGAGGCGCGAGACAATCGTCAGGAGCGAGAGCGCGGCGGCGAAGAAGAAATCAGAACGCGAGCTTACGTCTTGTTCTCCTCTGGCTTCTTGGCGGCGGCGGTGGTGTCCTCGGTCTTCGCCTCGTTGACGCCCTTCTTGAACTCCTTGACGCTCGAGCCGAGTGAGCGGGCGAGCTCCGGCAGTCGGTTTGCGCCGAAGAGAATCAGCACGATCACGAGGATGATCAGCAGTTCCTGATAGCCCAGCCCAAACATAGGGGACTCCTTTCCAGCGACGCCATACCTTACTCCCCCCCTACCCCGCGCGCAAGATGCGCCTTTCTCCGACGCGCGCCGTGACCCGGCGCTGATCGAAGAATTCGAGGAGCGGAATGGCGTATTTCCGGGAAATACCGAGCAGGTCCTTGATGTCGCTTGGACCGATCTCCTTCCGCTCGCGCAGCATCGTGACGAGCTTGGCCTGGATCGCCTCGAGCGCCTGGGCGTGGAAGAAGAGCGAATCCTTGACGCGCACGAGCTTGCCGGACTGGACGAGGACCTGGAAGAGCTCGTGCTCTTCGTCGCCGGTGACCCCGGCCCGGCCCAGCGCCTCCTCGGCGCTCGGCGGGGCGGCCTCCGCCCGGTTGAACTCGCTCTCGAGCACGTCGACGATGCGCTGCTGCTCGGGCGACAGGCGCACCTCGTGGGAGGCCAGCCGCACCTTGTCGCGGTCGGTCTTGACGGCCGCCTCGGCGTCGAGCGACGAGAGGAGAAAGCCGAAGACACGCTCGTCGGCGGCTCCGGCCCGGCCGCGAAGCTCCTCGCGCGACATCCCGGGCTTGAGCGGGCTCGCGCGGTGGAAGGCCGTCAGCTCGTCGAGGACGAGGCCGCGGAGCCGGGCGAAACTGTCGGGATGGATGAACCAGTCGCGGTCGAAGCTGATCACTCGCCCGGCCGCCTGTAGCGCTTCGAGAAGGGCGCGAAGTCGTTCGGGGCCGAACGGCACGCGCCCCGCGAGGGTCGTCAGGCGCACGCCGCCGGCGCCGACATGACGGATGTGCTCCTCCAGCACGACCTCCGGGCTCCCCGTCTGCAGTCGCGAGAGATGTTCGACCAGGGCCGGCCCCTTGCGCTTGAAGCGCGGGGGATCGACGTCGAGCAAGGTCCCGCCGCCGACCGTCACGATCGGCGAGTACGAGCGCACGACGAATCGGTCGCCGGGTCGCGCGACTAGCGGCGCCTCGAGACGGAACCGCGCGAAGGCCGTGTCGCCCGGCGCCAGCTCCGCCCGGTCGAGGAGGAGCGCGCGCGCCATGATCTCGCTCGTGCCGACGTGGAAGCGCACGCGCGTGCGCGTCTTCACGGGGCGCGGCGCGTCAGGCAAGAGCTCGAGCGTCCCGTCGACGAGCGTCGAGGGAACGAGCGTACCGGGCAGGCCGACGACATCGCCCCGCGCGAGCGCGGCCCGCTCGAGTCCCTGCAGGTTGATCGCGGTACGCTGTCCCGCCCGCGCGGAGGCCACCGAGTGACCGTGGGCCTGAAGACCTCGAATCTTGGCCTCGGCTCCCCGGGGATAGACCTCGACGCGGTCGTCGGCGGCGAGAGTGCCCTCGGTGAGCGTGCCGGTGACGACGGTCCCGAACCCCTTGACCGTGAACACGCGATCGATCGGCAGCCGCGGGAACTGGTCGGTGCCGCGCGGCGGCACCGACCCGGCGAGTGAGCGAAGCGCCGCGCGGAGCTCGCCGAGTCCCTGACCCGTCTTGGCGGACACCGGCAGGATCGGCGCATCCTCGAGGAACGTTCCATGAACTACGCCGGCCACGTCCTCCCGAACCAGCTCGAGCCAGTCGGATTCGACCAGATCGGCCTTGGTCAGCGCGATGAGCCCCGCCTTGATCTTGAGGAGCGAGCAGATCGCGAGGTGCTCCCGCGTTTGTGGCATGACGCCCTCGTCCGCCGCGATCACCAGCATCGCCAGGTCGATCCCACCGACGCCGGCCAGCATGTTCCTGACGAAGCGCTCGTGGCCCGGGACGTCCACGATCTCGATCGTGAGCCCGCCCGGCTCCTCGAGAAACGCGAACCCCAGATCGATCGTGATGCCGCGGGCCTTCTCTTCGGGGAGCCGATCGGTATCGGTCCCGGTCAGTGCCTTCACCAGCGAGGTCTTGCCGTGGTCGATATGCCCGGCCGTACCGACGACGACGTGCGTGGGACTCGTCTCGCTCATAGGCGCGCGGCCGCAGTGGTCAGCGCCGCGGCGAGGAGACTCACCTGCGCGGGCAGCACGGTCCGGCAGTCGAGGTAGAGGCGATCGTGCGCGATGCGGCCCACGACCGGCGGATCGCCGACACGCAGCGCCTCGTCGAGTCGCATCGTCGCGTCCGCGCTCGACCCGACGGCGAGCGCCGCGGTCGGCAGCTCGACGGTCGGTAGAGCGCCGCCGCCGACCTTGCCGTGGTCGTCGACGATGCTCGCGGCCAGGCGCTGCCGGACCTCCGGCGCGAGGCGCCGCAGGACGCGTCGCGCGCGGCTCCGCACCCCGGCCAGCGGCTCGGTCAGCATGGCGAGCGTCGGCACCGTCTCGAGCGCCGTCCCCGCCTCGTAGGCATAGAGCGTGGCCTCGAGCGCGGCGATCGTGAATTTGTCGATTCGGAGCGCGCGATTCCAGGGGTTCTTCTTGAGTCGTGAGACGATGGCGCGGCGGCCGACCACGATGCCGGCCTGAGGCCCGCCGAGCAGCTTGTCGCCCGAGAACGACACGAGATCGACTCCCGCGGAGACGGTCTCCTGGACGGTCGGCTCGTAGGGAAAGCCCCAGGGCCGCAGATCGACGAGCGATCCCGAGCCGAGATCCTCCATCACCGGGATCCCCCGCTCGCGGCCGAGCTCGACCAGCTCCCGAGAGGACACCTCGGCGGTGAAGCCGACCACGCGGTAGTTCGAGGTGTGGACCTTCAGCAACAGTGCCGTCTCGGCGGTGACCGCATCGGCATAGTCGCGCAGATGAGTCCGGTTCGTCGCCCCGACCTCGCGCAGCACCGCGCCGCTCCGCAGCATGATGTCGGGGATACGGAACTCACCGCCGATTTCGATCAGCTCGCCTCGCGAGACGATGACCTCGCGACCGTGGGCCAGTGTCTCGAGCGCCAGCAGCACGGCGGCGGCGTTGTTGTTGACGACCAGGGCGTCCTCGGCACCGGTCAGCCGACGCAACACCGCCTCCACGTGGCTGTAGCGGGAGCCGCGCTCCTTCCGGACGAGGTCGAGCTCGAGATTCGAATACGCGGTGGCGACCGCCTCGAGCCGCTCGAGCGCGAGCGGGCTCAGGAGCGCCCGGCCAAGGTTGGTGTGGAGCACGACGCCCTGCGCATTGATGACGGGCCGTAGCGAGAACGGCCCCGCGCGTCGCGCCCGCTCCACGACGCGCTCGGCCAGGAGCTCGATCGTCGCCGGGGCGGTCCGCTCGCCGATGACGCGGACGCGCTCCTGATCGAGCGCCTCGCGGACCAGCGAGGTCAGGCGGGCCCGCGTGATGCCGAGGACTTCCGCTTGCCCCGCGAGCCGTCGGAGGACCTGATCGACCGACGGCAGGCCGCGCAGCGCCGTCGCGCGTTCAGCGTTCACCGAGTGCGGCCTCGACCTTCTGCCGGACGCGGGCGACCACCTCCTGGGCCTCGTGGCGCCACGTCTGGGCAGTCCATTTCCCCTCACCCGACTGCCGCCCGCGCCGAACAGCGTCCTCCACGAGCCCCGCCCAGAGCTCCTCCAGATCGGCGGTCGAAAGCCCCTGGCCGCGCAAGGCGTGAGTCCACTCGCCGGCAAGGTCCTCGATGAGGCGGTCTCGCTCGGCCGCGAGACGGCGCGCCTTCCGGATGAGATCGGCCAGTCGCGACGGCACCGTTACTCCTTCACCAGCTCGCGCACGGCGTCGAGCAGGTTCGCTTCGAACCGGCCGGTCGATGCGCACTGGTAGACGGGCGTCGGGCGCAGCTTGCCGCTCGAGCCCTTGCGCTGCATGTGCGTTCGCATCTTGGAGTTCATGAGCACCCGGGTCCACGTCCCGTTCGGCTCGGCGAAGAGTGTGAAGGACACCAGGGCTTCCCCCTCCACCAGGTCGCTCCCGACGCGGCCGCAGTCGGCATAGACGCCGATAGGCGCGATGAAATCGTCCGACGCGATCACGCCGGAATCGCGCGCGATCGCCCGGATCGGCACGTTCTCCCGGGCCAGCGCGCGCACGAGGGCGCCCCAGGTCGCATCGTAGCGCGCGGCGACCTCGACCTGGTACGGCGGCGGCGCCAGCGGCGAGACATAGAGCCCGGAGCAGGCGCCGAGCAAGGCGGTCACGCCCGCCAGCGCCGTGAGGCAGGCGCACGCCGCCGGGGTCGAGCCGCTCGATCGCGCCGGCGTGCCCCGGCTATTTGTGGTGGTCGATGCCACGATAGGCCTCGATGAAACGGGTGACACGCCCCTCGTCGAGCTCATCCAGGGTGTCGAGACGGGTCCACGCCGTCAGCGCGATCTTGTGCTTCATCCCGGGATACGGCGCCAGGACGACATGCCGTTCGTACTTGTCCACGATGGCCTTGAGCTTCGCGACCAGGTCTGGGCACTCACAGTTGTATTGCACCACCACGCCGCCGTCCTCCAGGTTGTGCACCTGCAGCTCGCGGACGATCGGCCGCGTGTGCACGCCCCAGGGCGCGATGTACGGCAGGTGCGGCCCCGAAGTGGGCGGATCCGAGTTGTACTGCACGTGCGGCGAGTCGGCGGTGGCAACATGAAGATTGCCTTGGTCCGGAAACTGCACTCCCGGCAAGTTCGCCTGCGCCCGATAAGCGAAGTACCCGACCACGATCGCCGCCAGCACGGTAACCGCGACGGCGATGACGGTCCGTTGGCGCCGCGTCACGCGTCGGGGTGCCCGTGTGCGCCGTTCGCCCTTGGCCATGTCGCTCCTTTGGCGGAAGCGTATGGGAGTCGAACCCATCGACCGTTTGTCTAGAACGGTCCACCGGATTTGAAGTCCGGGAGGCCCACCGGGTTCCTAGACGCTTCCAGCCCTGTAACTACGCTTCGTTTCAGCGTTGTGAGTTTACCATCCGCGGGTCGGATCGCTGCGCCTGTCCCCGTAGACCGCAAAAAGTGTCAGGCTCGACCGAGTCGGCCCCATACCGTCCTCGCGGACCGTTCCAGCCCCGTGGCAGTCCCCTCCCACCGTAGAGGTCGCATCGTGCGGCATCCGAGTGGGGTGGAGGTTACGTGGGGTGGGGTGGAGTCGCCGCTGAGACCATGATCAGGCAGAACTGGCGATCAGATGGACGAGATCCTGCCGTGCCGAGTCCTCCGCGCTCTCACGGGGTCGGCGCTGTCTGTCATGGATCGCGTCGCCGATCATCGGTCACCGACCATCCTGGACGAAGACGGTGAGGTCGGAGAGCATCGTCGACACTCACCGTCTCGAGCCCGAGCTCAGTCGGTAGCGTTCTCATGCTCGACTTCCGGGATGTGGGCCGCGGCATATCGCAGCCCCGCGGTCGCGACCAGTGACACAGTGAGAATCGTCGCGGCGAGACCAAGGATGGCCAGGTCTCCTCCAGGCCACGCAACGCCGAGGCCTTCGCCGAACCAGAACGCCCCGAAGCTCCCGATCAGAACTCCGACCGAGAACTTCAGCGTGTTCTCCGGGACCGCGGCGAGTGGCCTCCGGAGGGCCAGCGCGGCCACCGCCACGGCGACGGCAGCCCCGGCAGCGCCCAGGCTGGCGGGGACGATCAGGTGACCGCCGCCACCAACCGCAAGCACGATGAAGACCACCTCGAGCCCCTCCAGGACCACGGCCTTCAAGGCGGTCACAAGCGCGACAGGGTCCCACCCTTTCGCCGTCACGGCTCGGGCTCCCCCGAGCGCCGCGGTCGCGCCCTCGAATGCGCGCCGCTCGTCACGAACCGGCATGATCCCGGCCGCCCGCAGCACCGCCTTGCGCAACCAGGAGAAACCGAACAGCAAGAGCAGAAGTCCGACGACGAGCTGAAGGACCGCGACGGGGATGACCCCGAGCGCTGGGCCGAGAACCACGATGAGCGCGGTCAGAATCGCGAGTCCGCCGGCCGCGCCGAGCAGCGCCGACCGCCATCCTCGCACGGTGCCGACGGCGAGAACGATGGTGACCGCCTCGACACACTCGACCAGTGATCCCAAGAACGCCGCCGTCACCGAGGGTCCGGAATGGATCCAATCGATCATCACGCATCCTCCACGCTGCCCGTTGGCCGCCTCAGATTGAGCTCTTCGCCCTTGACGGTACGCCTGGGATTACAATGCATCCAATTCATTCTAGTCACATGGAGATGCTTCAAATGAATTGGAGGGCCTTCGATCTCAACTTGCTCGTGGTGTTCGATGGCTTGTTGCGTGAGGGAAGCGTGACACGTGCGGGGAAGCGACTCGGCATGAGTCAGCCGGCCTTGAGCCATGCCCTCAACCGTCTGCGGTATCTCCTGAAGGATCAGTTGTTCATCCGTACCCCCAAGGGGATGGTGCCCACACCGCGCGCTGAGCAACTGGCGCTGCCTCTACGCCAGGCCTTGACGCAAATGGAGCAGGCGCTCGAGCCGGAGACGTTCGTGGCGGCACGGGCGAACCGACGCTTTTCGGTCGCCGTCAACAACTACGCCGCGATCGTCTTGACGGCGCCGCTCGTGGCCGCGGTGTCCGCCGCGGCGCCGCTCGTGCAGCTCGACCTTCGCCCGAGCGGGACCCTCGATGTATTCGACCGTCTCGACACCGGCGAGCTTGACCTGGGGATCGACACCTTCGGCCCCGTTGGCGAGCGCTTCGGTAGCGCAACCCTGCTGGAGGACCGCTTCGTCGCCGTGATGCGACGAGGTCACCCGGCGGCGCGCGGAAAGCTCTCGCCCGAGACATTCGGCGCACTTGCGCATCTCGAGATCTCGTCGAGTGGCGACGACACCGGGTTCATCGACCGTTCGCTGGTCAGCCGTGGGGCGCAACGTCGGGTCGCGGTGCGGCTTCCTTATCTCTCCGCGGAAGTTGTCCTCGGCCAGTCGAACCTGGTGGCGACGCTGAGCCGCCGGATCGCGGAGGCCATGATCCGGGGTGGCGGGCTGCAGATCCGCGAATTGCCCTTCACGTCACCAACGATCCGCACGTCGATGGTGTGGCATCGACGGCTCGAGGACTCCACAGCGCACCGCTGGTTGCGCGATGTCATCGCGTCGGTGTGTCGCACCCATTTCAAGCATTGAGCAGAGATGAGGCCCGACCACCCGCCCATGAATTCCCTGGCGTCCCGCTCTTCGCTCACCGCTCATGGCCCGTCCTCTGGTCCGCGATGGCCACCACGCGCCACCCACAGGCCAAGGCACACGAGGGCGACCGTGAACCCGAAAACGAAAAGCCCGCCGGCCAGGCTCGTCAGGGCCGGCAAACGAAAATCGCGGTAGTGAGCCCCAACGATAACGCCGCCACCAGCCAGCAGGACGGCAAACGCAATCGCCCACCACAGCCTTCGCCGCGTGATCGTGGTCTTCTCCTCCCCGCCGGAGCGTGTTCACGGCCTGTTCCAAGCGTCGACTCGGCGCCGAGCCTTGGCCTGGGTACTCTGCGGAGCCAGAACGGCCGACTGCTTGCCGTTCTTGGCCCGAGCTACGACTGAGGCGGAGTGGGCGAGGAGTCCAGCGGTGAAGAGGACGCGAACGAGGCTGAGTCGTCGTGCGTCACATTCTTCCAGCGTATGCGCAGCGGACGGAGCGGTCGTGCAACAGTGCGCACCTTCGCCACTGCGTTCACATGGTCGCAGTCAGCCGGGCGCGCCCAAGGCATCATCGGCTCTGTCGGCATGAGATCCGTTGACGCCTTCGATTTGACCACGCCGTCGACAAAGAGGGCGTCGTTCTGGAAGGAGAACGCCCCTGGCATCAACGGGTCCATGAAGTCGGCGGTGACGTAGAAGAGCAAGAGCAGCGCTAAGAGATGCCCTGGGAGCCGGCGCGACGTCATGCCGACCGCGATTCTAGCAAGGGCATCACCTGATCGGGGCGCTGACTTTAGGTTCCGACCCGATGGTGACCTCGTCAGTGTCGCCTGCTCATCCGGCGTAGTCTTCGCCGTCCTGCATGGCCGCCGCATCGCTCCTACATCGCCAGAGCAAGTCCGGGAGGACCACCGGGTTCCTGAACGCTTCCGACGCGACAGCGAAAGCTCGCTGAAACGGCAAGAGCTTACGACCGGGTGCGACGTGATTTCGCGCGGTCCCTGTTACGATGGGCCTGAGGTGAACCCGCTGAAGTGGACGCGGCCACGACAGGGCCGCACGGCGGCCTCTTGCTGGGCGCTCGGAGGGCTCTCCATTCGAGGGCTCGGTACACGCGTCTACCAGAGGTCGTCGCGCGACGAGATTCTCGATCGGGCCGCTGAGCTCTCCTACTACTTCGCGTTCGCGCTGTTGCCGACCCTTCTGTTCCTGACCGCGCTGCTCGGTCTGCTCCCGGTTCCCGACCTCATGTCCCAGCTCATGGGATACGCCGACCGCGTCCTGCCCGGGGACGCGGCGTCGCTGATCAAGAAGACCCTGGCAGAGGTAGTCCGGGGCGCCAGCGGGGGGCTCGTGTCGGTCGGGGCTCTGGCTGCTCTGCTCGGCGCTTCGAGCGGGATGCGCTCGATCATGAAGGCGCTCAACGCGGCGTACGGAATCGCCGATCATCGGAGCTGGTGGGACAAACGCGTGATCGCGATCGCGCTGACGCTCGTGCTTTCACTCTTCACGCTGACCGCGCTCCTCCTGCTGGTTTTTGGGGCCCGGCTCGGCGAGGCGATCGGCGGCTTCATGGGGCTCGGCCCTCTGTTCACACTGGTCTGGAAGGTGCTCCAGCTGCCCGTAGTGATTCTTCTGGCTCTGACGGGGCTGACGCTCGTCTACTACCTGGCCCCGGCCGCGGATCGCGCCTGGTCCTGGATCACGCCGGGCTCGGCCTTCGCGGTCGTCTCGTGGCTCCTGATGTCGCTCGGCCTCAGGTTCTACGTCGGATATTTCGACTATTACAACGCGACCTACGGCTCGATCGGCGGCTTGATACTCCTGATGCTCTGGCTCTACTGCAGCGGCCTGACCCTGCTGATGGGTGCCGAGATCGATGCGACGATCGAGCAGGCCGGCGCCGAGCGCGCCGCGCGATCCGAACGCGGGGCGACCCTGCTGGCGACGCCTCCCCGCGACGCTTAACCCGCCCCGCCGGCCAGCGGCGGGAAGATCGTCACGACATCACGAGAGGCCAAGGGCGCCTCCGAACCGATGTCTCGGCCGTTGACGAGGACGACGCGGGCGAGATCGGGCGGGATTCCGAGATGGCGGGCGACGTCGGTAACCGTGCTGCCTTCGGGGATCTCGAGCTCGGCCGCGCCGTCGCGACCGTCAGGCGGGAGAAATACGGCGAGGGTAGCGAAGAGTCGGACTTCGACTCTCACCGGAACCCGCCCAGGCCGTCGAGCTCGGCGGCCGGGCGGAGAGTTGTGACGCGGAGCCGGTCGCCCGGCCGAATCGCGTCCCCGTTCTCGAGGTTGTTCCAACGGACGACGTCACTGGTGGACACGCCGTAGAGCTTGGCGATCGAGCTCACGGTATCGCGCGCGCGAACCACGTGAACCGCCGTGCTGGCCGCGAGCCGGCTGGGTGCGGCAACCGTCGCAACCGTAGCGACCTTCATGCGGGGCGTGAGAGCCGTGACGAAAGCTTCTCGAGTGCCGCTCGGGACGCGCACTTCCCACGTCCTGCCCGGAGGCGTGACGCCGCGGACCAGGACGGCATTGAGCGAGCGGAGCGTCTGCAGCGGAATCCCTGTGCTCGCGGCGAGCTTCCGGAGATCCGTCGAGGCGGGGACGGTCACCCGATCGACCTCCGGCATCACGGCCTGGCCCGGCTCGAACCCGTACTGGCCGGGATCACGCCCGATCACCATCGCGGCCTGGATGGCCGGTACGAAGTCCTTGGTCTCGCGGCGTAAGTATTTGGACTGCCTGAGGTCCCAGAAGTCTGCCGAGCCGGTCGCCCGTATCGCCTTATCGATCTTGACCTCACCGGCGTTGTAAGCCGCCTGAGCGAGCTCCCAGGACCCGTACCGAACGTAGAGATCGTTGAGGTATCCGGCCGCCGCCACGGTGGCCTTCTCCGGATCGAGGCGCTCGTCAACCCAGCGGTCGACCCGCAAGCCGTATAGCCGCGCCGTTGGTGCCATGAACTGCCAGAGCCCCTTCGCGCCCACGCGTGACACCGCCACGGGATTGAAGCCGCTCTCGATCATCGCCGTGAAGGCGAGATCTTCGGGGATGCCCTTGGCCTTGAAGACGTCGAAGATCATTCCGAGATACTGCCCGGAGCGTCGCACCCAAAGCCCCACGACCTCTCGGTGAGTGGTCGTGAAGCGGTCGACGAAGAACTTCACTTGCGAGTTCATCGCCACCGAGTACGCGGGGACCCTTACGAGCCGCAGCCGTTGCGACTGTAGACGCGAAGATTCTGCAAAAGCGTACGCCCATGGATCGAAGTCGTCAGGAACCCATACCGAAGAGTCATCCTGTAAGCTCGACTCTTCTTTCTTCGTGTCGACCGCGTGACTGGGTCGCGCGAGGTCGTCGCTTGGCGGCGAAGGAGCCGAGACCTCGAAAAAGTCGGACGATGGCGACTGTGATTCGGCACAAGCGGGTGAGATGGCGATCGGCGTAGAAATTCCGACTAAACCTGCCACCAACAGTCGAAAAGAGGCTCGAATCGCCATATATAAGGAGCTTATTTCGTTTGTATCACGCACCTCCCAAATCGGTCAACGGTGGATACGCCCCCGGGCGGACTCGGCACGAGAAATTTGGATATCCACCAGATTTCCTACACACTTAGGACAAGGAATAAATGTCTCGCAGAAGCCGTCCTATTGCCCGTAGGAGTTCTTTCCCAACCCAAACCTGTAGCGGAGGAGTGACGAACGTGAAGAGATCTGTGGCGCTACTCATTGCAGTGGTACTCGGGATCGGGTTCGCCGGGCTTGCCGTCGCTCAGACGACAACCCCCGCTCCGGCCACGCCTGCGCCGGCGACGACTCCGGCGCCGGCGCAAAAGCCCGCCGAAACGAAGAAGTCCTCTGATGTGAAGAAGGCGAAGAACGCTCAGGGCACGGTCAAGTCGGCGTCCGCTGACAGCCTCGTGGTGGCAGGCAAAGAGAAGGGCAAGGATGCCGAGTGGACGTTCGCGGTCGATTCCAAGACCGCCATCAGGAAGTCGGGCAAGGCCATCACCACCGGCGATCTGAAACCGGGTGACCAGGTCAGCGTCCGCTACATGGATCACGAGGGCAAGGCGACCGCGATGGCCGTTCAGGTCAAGCCGGGCGGCGCTTCGGCCAAGGCGGCCTCACAGCCTGCCGAGAAGAAGTGATTTTTTGAAGTAACCTTTGCAGAACCCGGACGCCGGCTAGCGGCCGGCGTCCGGTAATCTCTCCTCGACGACGCCCGAGAACCAGGCGCTCCTGTCGGAAAGCTCTAGATTCTCCGATTGCCCCTTCGAAACGGTCACCTCTCGCAGCCACACCATCACTCGCTGGTAGCCTGTCAGACGGGTGCCCGGCGCGAAGACGCCGCGCTTCTTGGAGGCGCTCACGTCCGTGTGCTTGTCGATCTTGACGGCGTGAGTCGCGATGAGTAGCCAGTCTCCCGCCGGGAGGTCCGGCACGACGAACCGTCCGTCGGCGTCGACGGTGGTGGCCTTCACGAGGTCGACCGCGCCGGAGTCCCACAGCTCCTTCTCGTAAGCTCGACGGACCGCCACGATCGACGCGCCAGCCGTCCGGTAGTCGTCCGCGGAGTTTCGAGCCGTCCGTTTAATCTCCTCGAGCTTTCTGAGCACGTCGGCCGACTTCGGCAGGACGATCACCGCGGCCCCGGCAAGCGGATGATCCTGTGTCTCCGGACGTTTGCGCTCCTCATAGATACGACCGGTCACGACCCCGATCGAGCCCGACGTGGCGGCGGCTCGATACGAGTCCGTGTTGATCGCCCGAGCCTCAGGTGGGACGGAGGCCAGCACCGTGACGAGCCACCCGATAGCCATGACCGGCCTGATCACGGCCGGGGCTCCTCCGGCGGCGCGGGCTTGGTCCGCCATCGGTTATGGACCCAGAGCCACTGGTCCGGTGCAACGGTCACCGCCTTTTCGATCGTGGCGGTACAGCGCTGCGTGAGCTCGGCGACGGCCTGCTCGCTGTCAGCCTCGGCCTCGACACCGAAGGACGGATGGATCTCGATCCGGTGCTCCCCTAGACGCTCTCGATAGATGAAGATCGGCACCACCGGCGTGCGTGTGCGCACGGCCAGGACCGCGAGACTCTTCGACGTCGATGCCGGCCGGCCGAAGAAGGACACGAAGATGCCCTCGCGCCTGGAGGCGTTCTGGTCCAGGAGCAGGGCCACCATCCGACCGCGGTGGAGGGCGCCCAGGACGGGCCGAAGCGCATTCCGCTTATCGACGAGCTCTATCCCCGACCGCTGCCGCAGACGGTCGGCCAGCATATCGAGCCATGTCGCGTCGAGCGGCCGCATGACGACCGTGGTCGGGATGCCGGTCAGCTTGTGGGCCAGGGCGAGCAACTCCCAGTTTCCCAGATGGGCGGTAAGGACGAGGACTCGACCGTGCTTGGCCATCGCATCCTTGAGGTGTTCCATTCCGACGAGGGTGATCCCCGCAAGTATTCGCTCGGGTGGGGCGGTCATCGCCGCGCAGAGCTCGACGAACATCAGACCCAAGTGCTGGAACGACCCGCGGCAGACTCGGCGGCGACCGGCCGGCACCATCCCCGGGAAGGCCAGCGCGAGGTTCGCCATGGCCAGCCGTCGGCGACTTGGCAGCGCGACGAACGCGAGATTACCCATCCCGCGGCCCAGCCACGTCGCCGGCCACCGGGGGAGGCGCCCGACGGCGGTCGCGACGACGGAGAGAATCAGACCGACCGCCGCCGACGCTCCCGGAGGATCTCGACGCCGATCGGAATGACGGAGAGGACGATCACCACGACGACAACGATGTGCACGTAGTCACCGATGTTCGGGATCACTCGACCCAGCAGGTAGCCCGCCCATGTCATGCTGGTCACCCATCCCACGCCGCCGGCCACATTGTAGAAGAGGAACCGGTGATATTCCATCTGACCGACGCCCGCGACGACCGGCGCAAAGGTCCGGATGATCGGGACGAATCGGGCGATGACGATCGTCTTCGAGCCGTGGCGCGCATAGAAAGCCCGCGTCCGCTCGATGTGGCGGGGGTTGAACAGGAG
>QHSQ01000390.1 GCA_003221615.1 Candidatus Rokuibacteriota bacterium
GAACTCGGCGAACACGAGGCGCTCGTGCGTCTCTCGCTCAAGCTTTCCCTGCAAGCCGGAGAAGTCCGAGCGATCTATGGCAGGCTCAAGCTCCCAGTCCAGGTCGGCATGCACCGAGCATAACGAGATCGAGGCGCAGATGCTTTACCGCTCCTGGCAGAAAGACCGCACGTACGGTGGATTCATGCTGGTCAAGAACTATTCCTGCTTCGTATATGAGATCGCCCGGAATTCCTCGCAGCATGCGCGGGCGCTCTTCTTTGACCGAGAGATCAAGCGAGTCACCGAGATCGCGTGGGACCAAGCCGTCAATGACACGGCCAATCTGTGGCAGTCAATCTCCTGGCACGCCCTGGGGCCGGAGCGGGCGTGGCAGCTATACGGGATCCCCGGGCCGGTCAAGCACATCGGAAATGGACCCTTCTGTTGATCAGCGGCACGTTCCCTGCTACCTCCACCGCCGCAAACAAAGCATCGTCAGCCGAGCTTGATGCCGAACACGCGCTGCAGAATCACCACGATCGTGAAGAACCCGAAGAACGCGCTAAACAAGAGCAACGCGGCCTGGCGCCATCGTGGCGCCTGCAACTCCTTCGGGAGGAACTTCCGGTTCACGTACCACACCTGCACGCCGTAGATCGACATCATCAGGCCCGCGACGAAGGCGCCGAGCAGAATCAGGACGAATGGCTGGGCCAGGTTGATGGCGATACAGCCCCAGATGACGAACACGACGAGGGTCGAGTAGTACACCCTCCGAACGTCACCCTTGGCCCAGCGGCGAACGCCCGCGTTGCTAGTCCAGAGGATATCGGTGACGGTCCGCGGCAGGAGATCCATGATCCCGAGCTGAGTGCTGTAGAGAATCCAGAAGCCGGTCAGCAGCGTGAGATACCACAGTATGACCCCGGCGGTGGCCTGGAGGCCGCCGAAGGCAGCGGCGATGCCTTCGGCCTGTCGGACGGCAACCGCCATGCCGCCCACCTTCGTGCCCGGCGGGATGAACTGGACAGTTAACAAGGCGGGTAGGCCCATCCCGAGGAAGCAGCCGACCGTCCAGATCCAGCCCTGGTCGAAGCGGATGAAGCGCCACCAGCCGTAGAACTTGCTGACGTTGTCCGGAGTCGGCACGAAGACTTTGCCGACAGCCGACAGCTCCACCTTCTTGCCGCCGACGACCGCCGGGATATAGCCAACAGTCGCCGCCATGCCCATGCCCTTGTCACGGACCCAGTTCGACACAGTACAGTTGGCGAGACCACCAGCACCGGCGTAGGCCGCAAATCCGGCAAGGATGAACCAGTCGGCCCCCTTTGGCAGCAGGCCCATCAGCGAGCCAGTTTGCGGGTCACGGATGAAGAAGAGCCCGCCACCTACGAACCCCGTGACGACCGTCACCCAGGCGTGGAGGCTGGTGAAGAAAAGGCCGAGGATGAGCAGGGCCCCGATGATCCAGGCGACCATGAACCACTCGGCGTACTCGAGCGCTTGCTCGACCTTCTTGCCGAGCAGCAAGAGCGCGAGCGATGCGAAGAACGTCAAGTAGCCCCAGAACTTGACGGTGCCCGCATGCTCGGGACCGGGGACGCCACCGATCAGCGCCGCGACCACTGCGGTGGCTGCCGAAGCCGCCCACCCAGGCCACCCCAGCTGGATGAAGCCAAGGATTGACCAGAACCAGCCCCAGAACGTCGGTCCTGGCTTCGTTCGCATGAAGGCGCTCATGATCGGTTCGCCAGTGTAGAGCGTGTAGCGGCAGGCTTCTTCGTTGAAGATCCACTGGAGTAGGATCGACGCCGTTGCCACCCATAGCAGGGCGGCGGTGAA
Organism: Candidatus Rokuibacteriota bacterium; assembly: GCA_003221615.1. Classification (GTDB taxonomy): domain Bacteria; phylum Methylomirabilota; class Methylomirabilia; order Rokubacteriales; family CSP1-6; genus AR31. The sequence continues at coordinate 1,828 of QHSQ01000390.1, forward strand.
CTGGGCCGTCACGGCTGGACCGATGAGCCATTCGCCGCTGCCGATCGAGATGCCGAGAACGATCGCGCCTGCCCCGGTGACACGGAGCGCGTTCTTGAGCGTGTAGGGAGGTGGCGCTGACAGATCCCCGACCCCCCATGGAGGGAGACTGCCCGCTTCGACGACCGGACCGGTACGTGTCTCCGCGACGGCCATGTGCAGCCTCCTTTAGGTTGGTGCGAGCCCTGGGCCTCACTCGTCTCCTGAATACTCGCGTAACGCGCCGTGAGCGTCGTTCGTCGCGGCCCCGCCGAGAATCGCGCAGATATCGCGGCGATTCAAGTCCAAAAGGAGCCTTCGAGGGCCCGTGCGAACATCGGCGTTCATGAAGTGAGTGGGCTCGGCAGTGCGCCGTCGCCCTACCAGATGAGCGTCCACGGGAATTACCCAGGGAGTTGCTAACCCAAAGATCGTCGGTTCTCATCCCCGGCACCGCTCCTGTTATATCTCAGGCGAAGGGCAAAGTCCGAGGCTGCTCCAGCCAATGCGAAGAACTACGAAGCAGGTCAGAGGCGATCGTGGCTCGAGTCTACCGCCTTGAGTGCGGCCACTATTGCGCGAGTCACGATGACCACCGCTGTTGTCTATGCAGGGTGAAGGATGGCGATGGGTGATGCTCAGAACGCGGTGGCGACCGCGGTCTGCTAGACTCCAGCCAGCCATCCGCCACCGAGGTGCCCATGCGGCTGGTTCAAACTGACGTGGAGACGAGGTGATGCAACGACGCACCTTCATAGCGGTGATTTCGGGTGGCCTTTTCTCCGCTCCGCAGGTCGCCAACGCTCAGAAGCCGCAGAAGATAGCTCGCGTGGGAATTCTTGGCATCGGTCTAGCTCCGAGCCCAGAGGAGCTGGCGAGGTCCGTTGCGACAAATCCATTCTGGCAGTCGATGCGACAGCTGGGTTGGGTCGAAGGGCAAAACCTGATCGTTGAGCGGCGCTTCGGCGAATCGGACGGGCAGCTTCGTGCAGGCGCCGCTGACTTGGTACGCCTCAAGGTTGACGTCCTGTTCGTCAGTGGCGCGGGCCTGGCCAAGATCCTGCAATCGGAAACGAAAACGATCCCCATTGTGGTCGGTCGCGCCGAAGGTGATCTCGTTGCGGCAGGACTCGTCGACAGCCTCGCAAAGCCCGGTAGCAATATTACTGGGTCACAGATTCTCAACGATGATCTCGCGCCGAAGCGCCTCGAGCTCCTCAGAGCGCTTATACCGAAGCTTTCCAAGGTCGGATTCCTTCAGGACGACGTCACTTTCTCGGCACTCCCCCAGATGCGCACTCGGGGCGATCGAGCGGCAGCTGACGCGGCCCAGAGCCTCGGTATAGAACTTCGGACGGTCATCGTACACCGAGCAGAGGAATTGCCCTCCGCGTTCCGCCGCATGCGAAAGAATCACGATCAGGCCGTCATGGTCTCGTCGTCAGCCTTCATGTTTGTGCATAGAAAGGCCCTCGCCGATCTTGCGGCTGAGCACCGGATCCCGGTGATGTATGAGGTTCAAAATTTCCTCGAGTCAGGCGGCGTCATGTCCTATGGAGTGAACGTGGCCGAAATGCAGCGCCGCGCAGCGGGTTACGTCGACAAGATCCTCAAGGGCGCCAAGCCCGCCGATCTTCCTATTGAGCAGCCCACCAAGTTCGATCTCGTCATCAACCTCAAGACCGCCAAGGCACTCGGCCTCACGATCCCGCAGTCGCTGCTGCAGCGGGCGGATCAGGTGATCGAGTAGTCCGTGCTCGACCAACGCGG
>QHSQ01000391.1 GCA_003221615.1 Candidatus Rokuibacteriota bacterium
CGACCGGCAGGTCACTTGGCTTGGCGCCCTTGAGGATCTTGTCCACGTAGACCGCAGCACGCCGCTGCATCTCGGATGCATTTACTCCATAGGACATGAGTCCACCTGGCTCAACAAACACCCGGAGCTCATAGATTGCGGGAATCCGATGCGTGGCCGCAAGATCGATGACGGCCTTTCTATGCACGAACATAAAGGCTGGCGACATCACCACTACACCCTGGTCGTGATTCTTCTTCATGCCGAGGAAAGCGGCAGCCAAGTCCCCCGCGCGGCGCACGATGAACGTATGAACCTCTATGCCGAGGCCCCGAGCCGCGATAGCGACCTCTTGACCGTACCGAGCAGGTACCGGGGGGAGTGCTGAGGTTGTGACATCTTCTCGAAGAAGCGCGACCTTCGAAAGATTCGGCACAAGCGCTTTGAGAAGCTCGAGACGCTTTGGGATGAGATCATCGTTCAGGAGCTGTGACCCCGTGATATTGCCCCCAGGCCTTGGGAGGCTGTCGACGAGTCCTGCGGCGACAAGATCCTCGTCGGCGCGACCGATCACGATGGGGATGATTTTCGTTTCCAGTTGAAGGATCTTTGCCAAGCCCGCGCCCGAGACGAACAGTACGTCGACCTTGAGACGTACGAGGTCAGCGGCGCCTGCGCGAAGCTGATCGGCTGATTCGCCGAACCGTCGCTCGACGACCATGTTTTGGCCATCGACCCAACCAAGCTGTCTCATCGACATCCAGAACGGGTTCGTGGAGACTGACTTCGCCAGGTCCTGTGGGCTCGGAACTGGACCGATGCCAAGAATTCCCACGCGAGCCATCTTCTCTGACTTCTGCGCCTCGGCGGCGAGCGGCGCGAGAAGGATGCTGCCAGCGAGAACGACCGCGAGCCCGATCAGCCGCATGGGCACCTCGGTGGGAGGATGGCTGGCGGGAGTCTAGCAGACCTGAACTATTGCTGATCTGCTCTCAAGAGGTCGCCGCGTGGGTCGAGCACGCGTTACTGGATGATCTCGTCGGCTCGGACTAGCAGTGACTGCGGGATCGTCAGGCCCAGCGCCTTCGCGGTCTTCATGTTGATCACCAACTCGAACTTGGTGGGCTGCTCGATGGGCAAGTCAGCGGGCTTGGCACCCTTGAGGATCTTGTGGACGTACACTGCCGCGCGCCGGAACGAATCAGGAGTGTTCGGCCCATAGGACATTAGCCCGCCCGCGTCGGCGAATTGCCGGAAGGCATACATGGCGGGCAGGCGGCTCCGAGCGGCAGACTCCACGATGCGGGAGAGATGGCTGAACAGCACCGAGTCCTCGATGGCCAAGATACCATTGCATTGCGCACCGACGACGGCCTCGAATGCTTCCACGAGCTTGTCGGGCCGTTGTACGGCGAACCCTTGCCAGCGGAGCCCGAGGGCCTGGGCGGCGATCTCGACCTCTTTGAGCACGAGGGCATTGCCCGGATTGTCTGGATTCCAGAGCACGGCAACCCGAGACAGTCGCGGGAAGGCCTCTTTGAGTAGCTGAAGTCGCTTGGAGGTGAGTTCCAGAGACAGGATGGCAAGTCCCGTCAGATTTCCCCCCGGCTTGGCGAGGCTCGGGGTAATGCCGAGGGCCACCGGGTCCATTACCGTGGCCATGATGATGGGGACGACATCTGTTGCACGCTTTAGGGTCAGGATCGCTTCGCTGCCCGCAGTCACTAGTACATCCGGCCGAGTGCCCAGAATCTCTGCAGCAAGCCTAGGCAGACGATCCGGCCTTCCTTCCGCCGACCGGATCTCCAGGAGTAGATTCTGTCCCTCAACGTAGCCCAGTTCGCGTAGTCCTCCTCGAAGCGCCTCGATATATGTGCCGCCTGCTCCGGCACGCGGCGTCAACAGCAACACGCCGACGTGCGCCTTGTTTGCTGTCTCCTGCGCCTCGGCTGCGAGCGTCGGAAGCGCGAGGCTAAGAGTGAGAACGACCGCGAGCCCGATCAGCCGCATGAGCACCTCGGTGGGGATGGCTGGCGGGAGTCTAGCCGAACGCTGGGACGCGCACCAGCAGAGCGCCACACGAGTTGTCTTCTCGACGTTCCCTCAGCCCCGCCTTGACAACCTCTAGATTGATGCAGATGATCCCGTTACCGCATTGGCTCGTATTCGGCGCATTGGTTACGGGTCGGCGAACAGCGTGATCTGGGACCTCGTGACTGGCCGGTAAAAAAGGGGAGGGCCCACGATGCTTGAGCGGTTCTGGGCTACGATATCTGAGCGGTTCTGGCAGCTGACGCTGACGGAGGTCGGCCTCCTACTCATCCTAGGTGCGATCTGCATATACGGCGGTCGAATGCTCAGTCAACTACGAAGGGTCAATCATTACCTTCGAGCGCTGGGAAACGACGAGGACCGGCTACAGGCCCGAATCGAACGAGAACTCCTTGCGCTAGACCTCGACCGCCGAGCGGCGAACCTCTTGCCAAAGATGCCCCAAGACGGGGTGTCACCCACCGCTCAAACACGACCCCACACGGGCACGCCACGGTGAGCAGGTAACCGTTCCAGGCGGGCGGCAGTCAAGGGGCCATGGCGGCGATGATCGCGGACGAACTCCTCGAGGTCGGCGGGGAGGATCACTAGATCACGCTCAGGCGCAGTCGGTAGCCGTCAGTCCCGGCGCAGCGAGTCCCATCCCAGAACCTGTCATTTTTCTGGGGGTGTGTGCAGAGCAACTCTCTCTCCTTCTCTCTCTCATTCTGGTTGTCCCTTCTAGAAAGTCGTTCTGCGCGATGAATTTGCATTCTGCGGACTGATCCGTTATCTCGCGGTCATGGTCCGATGGCTCGGAATCCTCGTTGGGACACTGAGAAGCTGTCTTCGACCTCGCGCTCGAGAACCTGGCTGGAGTTGCCCCGGTTTGGTGGAGGGTGAACTGCTTTCGAGAATACTCACCGCAGCGACTCCGAGGGGATAGGGCGATAGCACCCTCCTGGTCGATCGTCGATCCTGCGGGCACTGTGCGATCGTCTCTCACGTGCGTCCGCTCAAAAATCATCGGCGACAGATGCTCGAGCGCGAAATGACGGCGTCGGGGATTGTACCAGCCTTCGATGAAGTCGAAGACCGCGAGGCGCGCGTCGGCCTGCGTGCGGAAGTGCTGCCGATCGAGCAACTCGCACTCGAGGGTCGCGAAGAAGCTCTCGCACAGCGCGTTGTCGTACGCGTCGCCGACCGAACCCATGGCCGGCCGGACGCCGGCCTCGCGACACCGCTTGCCGAAGGCCACCGAGGTGTACTGGCAGCCCTGATCCGAGTGATGAATGACGTCCGTCGGCCGACGCTGCGCGACGGCCATATCCAGCGCGGCCAGGACGAGCTCAGTCCGGA
>QHSQ01000392.1 GCA_003221615.1 Candidatus Rokuibacteriota bacterium
TCGGGACTCACGATCTTCAAGGGCTGGATCTGCATGCCACGCGATCGGGTCAGTTCCCCCAGATCGCGCACCGTTCCCGGGTGCAACGGATTGGTTGGTGTCCACAGCATCGCCAATCGCTTCATGTCGGGCACGGCTTCTCTCAGGAGCTCCAGCTGCTTCGCAGTGAGATCGAGACCGAAGGACGTGAATCCGGTGACGTTACCGCCGGGACGGGCCAGGCTGGCGGCCAGGCCGAGCTCGACGGGATTGCCCACGGCTACCATGACGATCGGAAGCGTGCGCGTCGCTTGATGTGCAGCACGAGCAGAGGGCGACCCCACCGCGACGATGATCTCAACCCTGAGGCTGATCAAGTCGGTGACAAGCCCCGAAAGGCGGTCTGCCTTGCCGTCGGCCCACCGGTATTCGACATGGATATTTTGTCCCTCGACGTAGCCTTGCTCACGAAGGCCGCGGCGGAACTCCTCCACGAACCCTCTCGTCGACTCAGACGAGTTACCGGAGAGAAAGCCGATACGACGGACGCTGCTCGCCGGCTGGGTCTCGACGGAGAGCGCCGGGGCGAACTGCGCAAGAGTGAGGCCGACGATGAGAACGACCGCGAGCCCGATCAGCCGCATGCTGCCAGGGAGTCTAGCCGAAGGTCACCATTCGCACCAGCGCCCCGGCCGGGATTGCACCGGGCGCTGGTGGAACTTCCTGAGGAAGTTCTACGATGCTACGCGATGGCTCGCGCTCTCCGTGCCTGCGCGAGCCGTGCTACCCTACCCGCCGGAACGTGACCCTTAAACTCAACCGTGAACACCCCGGTCAACATGGGGGTCACTGCGGGGCCCTTCGAGGCCCCCCATCACATCAGCCCGTAGAACCTTCCCGCGTTCTCACACGTCATCTTCCGCGTGACGTCGTCGGGAAGATGCTTGAACTGCTCGGAGATGTACTTGGTCGACTCCGGCCATACGCCATCGGGATGCGGGTAGTCGCTGCCCCACATCAGCGTCTCGACGCCCATCTCGTCGATCAGCTTGGTGCCGACCCGGTCGTACTGGAAGGTCGCCTTGCACTGGCGCCGCCAGTACTCGCTCGGCTTGAGCTTGAGCGGAAGGTCCTTGTACTGGTCCTCGTACTCGAAGTCCATGCGATCGAGCACGTAGGGGATCCAGCCGATGCCGCTCTCGCCGAACGCGATCTTCAAATTGGGATAGCGCTCGAAGACGGCGCGTCCCATCAGCGCGGTCAGGATGTTCGCCAGCGTCATCTGGAACAGGCACAGGCCGCTGTACATCAGCGCGCGCTGGGTGAGGCCCGTGTACTTCTCCCGCAGCGCCGGCGACACTGAGGGGAACGTGTGGAAGTGCAGCGGGATCCCAACCTCGTTGATGGCCGCCCACAGTGGCTCCCACTGCGGATGCCACATCGGCTCCATGTCCCATGAGCACGAGAGCTCGAGGCCCTTGAAGCCGAGCTTGGCGACCCGGTGGACCTCGGCGACGGCGGCGTCGATGTCACCGTACGGCAGGTTCGCGAGCCCGATGTGACGGTTGGGATAGTGACGACAGAAGTCTGCCATCCACGTGTTGTAGATGCGCAGCATCTCGTTGGAAGCCTCGATGTCCTTCAGCTTCGCCGCCGCCGCCAGGATTCCGTAGATGACCTCGGCGTCGACGCCGTCGCGGTCCATCTCCTTGACGCGCAGGTGCGGATCGCCTGGCCGGCGGATGCCCTTCTTGCCGTCCTCGTAGAGGCCGGTCGAGGCCATCACGTCGACCCGGAGCTGCTTGCCCGGCTGGTACTTTGTGCCCGACGCGCCCACGCCACCCGCCAGGCCGAAGACGGCGCCGTTGTTGGCGACCCAGCGCCGGCCGTCCGGCCCGTCGGCCACATACGGCATGCGCTCCTTCAGCTCGCGGGGCGCTTCCGAGACGAAGAGGTCCGGCGGCAGCCAGATCAGATCGAGGTGACAGTCCGCCGAGATTCGGTTGTAGCCCATGGCTCGCCTCCCGTTAGACTTGCACTGCAATCGTACCGCGCTATCGACCGACCAGCGGCAGCCCTTCGGCTTGCCGGACCTCGTTGATGACCTCGAGCACGCGCGTGTGAAGCCCGGGGTACTCGATCCCAAACTCCTTGGCCAGACGGCTCCAGTCAACCAGGTAGTTGCCTGATTCCTCGCGGCCACCTTCCTTGGCGAACGTGATCTGGGCATCCGGCAGGAATCCGTGCACGATGTCGGCCAGCTCGCCGAGACTCACCGGGATCCCGCCCGAGTTGTACAGGGAATGACGGGGCGCATCGGCCAGGAGGATGCGGGTGAACACTTCCGCCATGTCTTCCACGTGGATCAGCAGACGCATGAGCCCCTTGGCCGGCAGGTGCACCGGCCGGCCGCGCGCGGCGTCGACCATGATCTGCACGTGGTCGACCGAGCCGCGGACCTTGTCGGGCCCGGTGACGTTGGCGGGGCGTACGCCGGTGATCGACATCCCGTAGTTCTTGATGTACTTTTTGGCCTGGAACTCGTTGAAGATCTTGTGCATCGCGTACTGGCTCGTGCCGTACGTCGGATCGTCCTCGGTCGCCAGCCGGTCGCCGAAGTTGCTCTGCTGGCCGCTCACCGCGACCGAGCTCGCGTAGACCACGCGCTTGACGCCGCCCAGCCGCGCCGCCTCGAAGCAGTTGTCCATCCCGAGGATGTCCAGCCGCATGACCTGGTGCGGGTTGCCCTCGCCGGCCCCCAGGCCGTAGGCGAGGTTGATCAGCCGCTCCGGCTTGACGTCGAGGACGGTCCGCATCACGTCCTCGAACTGCGTGACGTCCCCGCGCACCACGGGGGCGCCGATCGGCACGCCGGCGAACGTCGCGGCGCCGGGATTCAGGTCCATGCCGATCACATTTTCGCCGCGCGCCACGAGACGCCGGATGACCCGGGGGCCGATGAAGCCGGTCGCGCCGATCACGAGCACGGACATGATCGCTACTCCTGCTTGGTCGACTGCCAGGCGATCATGCGCCAGTCCGCGCCAGTCTTCGCGTAGACGGCCAGATAGCGGACGGTGAAGCGGTTCTCCTTGCCGTCGCGCTCGACGTGCATGTCCGAGACGCCGTTGACGACGCCGACGCTACCGACGACACGCGCGCGCCGGTCGCGTGGCGCGATGCCCCGGTAATGCGGCTTGCCTCCGCGAAGGTTCGCGATGTGCTCGGCCTTCGACTCCTGCCGAGCGGTGGAGTGCACGTAGATCAGATCGTCGGCGAGCGCGGCGTCGAGCGCGGCCCAGTCCCCCTTCTTCATCGCCTCGAAGCGGCGGTCGTCGGCGCGGAGAACATCGGCCTCTACCCCGGTCGTCTGAGTCGTGGTCGCCATCTGCAGTCTCCTTGTTTAGAGCCGCGCCTCGGCCGGCGGGGGAGCCCGACGGCCTGCAGCGCGCACCACTATGCTCCAGCGGCCACCGGCGAGCGTCTGGCGCCCGAGCGGCACGCGGGGATCACGTGTTTGCCGAACATCTCGATGGATTGCATCGCGCGCTCGTGCGGGATCGTCTCGGTCTGCGTGATC
>QHSQ01000358.1 GCA_003221615.1 Candidatus Rokuibacteriota bacterium
CGATACTGGGGATAGTCCCACTCGATCCGGGACAGCAGGCCGGGCACCCAGGAATTCTGGGCTTCCAGGTAACCCACCCGCAGCCGCGGATGGAACTCGAACACGCCGCCGATGATCATCGCGATCAGCGCCTGCTGCATCTCGATCCAGTGGCTGGCGACGTGGCGATAGAAGCGGTTCTCGCCGTAGAGCGGAATCATGCGGGAGTAGAGCGCGCTCACGCCCTCGTGGAAGCCCCAGGTGACGTCGAGCTCCTCGTGCACGGCATAGAGCGGATCCCAGTAGTTGGAGTGCCAGTAGTGGCCGTTCACCAGGTTGGGCCGGATGAACGAGCCCGCGGCGCCGAGCTCGCGCACGCACCGGACGAGCTCACGGCAGGCCAGATGCACGTCGTGAACGGGCAGCATCGCGACCCACTTCAGCTGGTCCGGGCTGTACGAGCAGAACTCGTGGATCCAGTTGTTGTACGCCTGGCTGATGGCCAGCGACATCTGCGGATCCATGTTGTCGCGGCCGAGCAGCGCGAGCCCGGCGGTCGGGTAGTTGACCGCGATGTCGACGCCTTCCATCTCCATGCCCATCACCTGGGCGACGGGGTCGTAGTCGCGAGCGACCGCGAAGTCGAGCCGACCGGTGTCGAACAGGCGCGAGCCTGACAAGGGCTGCGTGCTCTGCGGCCCGCTGTTGCGGACGCGCTTTCGGTACTGCTGGAGGTCCATGTCGGAAGTCGGGAGGCCGTCGATGATCGTCAGGCCGGCCGCGCCCCGCTTGGGGCGACCGTCGGCGCCGATCGGGACGCTGATCCGGTCCTTGAACTTCGGATCCAGATAGCGGTCGAAGAGATCCGGCGGCTCCATGATGTGCATGTCGCTGTCCACGAACCTGAGCCCGTCCTTCATGGCACTCTCCTGTTCATAAGCTCGCCTCGGACGGCGGGGGAGCCCCGACGCCCTGCGGCTCGCACTGCCACTACTGCCTCAACGGTAAGCGTCCGGCGCCTGTTTGACGGTTTCCCAGAAGATCGGGTCGTGACCGGGAAAGATCCGACCGCGCACGAGCCGCGCGATCGTCTTGAGCTTCCGGAGCGAGTGCAGCGCCAGGGTCGGATTCCAGACGACGCCGGGCACGCGCTCCTTGTCGGCGTGCTCGTGCCAGTAGCACGCGTCACCCGTGAGAATGACCGGCCCCGACTCGGGTAGCTCGACCAGCAGCGACTGGTGGCCGGGCGTGTGGCCGTCGGATCTCAGGATGGTCACGCCCGGCAGGAGCTCGGTGTCGCCGTCGAGCAGCCGCCAGCGATAGCCCGGCAGCTCGAAGTTCTTGCGGTAGTAGAAGGACTCGAAGAACGAGCTCGGATAGTGTGCGTAGGAGTACTCGTCCTTCTGCGCGATCAGCTCGGACTTGGGGAAGAGGGCCGCGCCGCCGGCGTGATCGTAGTGGAGATGGGAGAGCACCACCATGTCCACGTTGTCGGGCTCGAGGCCGACCAGATCCAGCCGGTGAATGAGCAGATCCTCTTCCGTGAAGCGCGCCAGCGGGTCGTTGCGCAGGAGGCCCGGGACCGCGCGCGGCGAGAGCCCCGTGTCGAACAGGATCATCGTGTCCGAGGTGCGCACGAGCCAGCACGCGATCGGAATCCGCACGCGATCCCCCGAGAACTCGTCGTAAAAGAGCCCCGACCGCTCGAAGCCCATGAACCCGTTTTGCAACGCGTAAAGCCCGAGGACCGCCATCCCGCGCATCATAGCACCGGCCCCGAACGAGTGGCGCGAGGCGGGCCGGGTCCGGGGTGGGGGCGCCCCGAACCGGGCGTTACGCTACAATCCCGCACATGGACTTCCAGCTGACCGAGCAGCAAGAGCTGATCCGCAAGGAAGTCGCTTCGCTTGCGCGGTCCTTTTCGCTCGACTACTGGCTCGAGAAGGACCGGAAGGCGGAATACCCGACTGACTGGATCCGCGCCTTCGCGCAGGCCGGCTGGCTCGGCATGATCATCCCCGAGGAGTATGGGGGGTCGGGCCTGGGCGTGACGGAAGCAGCGCTGATGCTCCACGAGATCTGCGCCGCCGGCGCCGGCACGACGGGCGCCTCGCCGATCCATTTCTACATGTTCCCGCCGATGCCGGTCATCAAGCATGGCTCGGAAGAGCTCAAGCGCCGCTACCTGCCGACCATCGCGACCGGCGAGATCGTCATGTCCTTCGGCGTGACCGAGCCCAACGCCGGCACGGACACGTCGCGGATCCAGACGCGCGCCGAGCGTCACGGCGACCGGTTCGTCGTGAACGGCCGCAAGGTGTGGAACACCAACGCCCAGCACGCGACGCACACGCTGCTGCTCGCCCGCACCTCGCCGCGCGATCCAGCCTCGCCGTTTGCCGGGCTGACGCTGTTCTTCACGCCGTTCGATCGCACGAAGATCACCGTGCGCGAGATCGAGAAGCTCGGCCGCGCGGCCGTCGACTCCAACGAGATCTTCATCGACGGGCTGGAGATTCCGGCGACGGACGTCGTCGGCGAGGTCGGCCGCGGCTTCTACCATCTCCTGGACTCGCTCAACCCCGAGCGCGTCTTCACCGGCATCGAGGCGGTCGGGATCGGCCGCGCCGCGCTCGAGCGCGGCGTGCAGTACGCGAAGGAGCGGGTCGTGTTCGATCGCGCGATCGGCCAGAACCAGGCGATCGCGCACCCGCTCGCGATGGCCTGGGCCAAGCTCGAGTCGGCGGAGCTGATGTGCCTGAAGGCCGCCTGGCTCTTCGACAGCGGGCGGCCGTGCGGGGCCGAGTCGAACGCCGCCAAGCTGATGGCGGCCGAGGCCGGCTTCGAGGCCTGCGACGTCGCGCTGCAGACCCACGGGGGCTACGGCTACGCGAAGGAATTTCACGTCGAGCGGCTCTGGCGCGAGGTCCGGCTCTACAAGATCGCGCCGGTCTCTCAGCAGATGGTGCTCAACTACCTCTCGGAGCACGTGCTCGGTCTTCCCAAGAGCTATTGAGCCTCGACTGAAGAGGAGGAGCGAGATGGCGGTCAGAGTCGATCGGCGTGGGTTCCTGGCCGGTGCCGCGGGCGCGGCAGTCACGGCGTCCTTGCCGTTCCCGGCGATCGCGCAATCCAAGCCGGTTCGCATCGGCCTGCTCACGGTCAAGACGGGCCCGCTCGCTGCTGGCGGGATCCAGATGGAGCAGGGCACCATCCGCTTCTTCAAGGACCGGAACTACACGATGGCCGGCCGCAAGGTCGAGCTCGTCGTGGCCGACACCGGCGGCAATCCCGCCGGCACGAAGACCAAGACCCAAGAGCTGGTGGAGCGCGAGAACGTCGATATGATCTTCGGACCGCTCGCGGCCTTCGAGCTCCTGGCCATCACCGACTACGCCGCCCAGGCGAAGATGCCGATCCTGAGCCTCGCCGCCGCCGAGGACATGACCCAGCGCCGGCCCAACCCGTACTTCGTACGGGCCTCTGCGACCTCGTCGCAGAACATGCACCCGCTGGCCGACTACGCGGCGAAGGAGCTGAAGTTCAAGCGGGTGATCACCATCGCCGACGACTTCGCGTTCGGCCACGAGCAGATGGCCGGCTTCCAGCGCGTCTTCGAGGACGCGGGCGGCCGGATCGTGAAGAAGCTGTGGCCTCCCCTGGTGACGCCGGACTACGCCCCGTACCTGGCTCAGATCAGCGGTGTCGATGCGGTGGTCCAGGGATTCGCCGGCTCCAATCCGTTGAAGTTCATGAAGCAGTACCAGGACCAGGGCCTCAAGCTGCCGGTCCTGGGAGGAGGGCCCGCCTGCGACGACGCGCTCCTGAAGTCGTTCGGCGACGAGGCCGTCGGCCTCGTCACGTGCTCGGCCTACACCTCGGACCTGGACACGCCGAGCAACAAGCGACTCATCGACGGGATGGTGCGCGACTACGGCAACATTCCAGGCATCTACTCGGCGGGACTCTACATCAACGGAATGGTCGCCGAGGCGGCGCTCGAGAAGACCGGCGGCAAGACCGACGACCGCGAGGCGCTGAACCGCGCCCTGCGCGCGGTTTCGCTGACGGACACGCCCCGCGGGCCGTTCACGTTCGATCACTTCGGCAACGTGGTTGGGACCTTCTACATCCGGCGGTGCGAGAAGAAGGGCGACAAGCTCGTCAACACCACGATCAAGACCTATCCCAAGGTCAGCCAGTTCTGGACGTACGACGAGAAGTGGTTTCTGTCGCAGCCGGTCTACTCGCGCGACTACCCGCCCCTGAAAACGTGAGGGGGCCTCGGCGGCCCCCTCCCGACCTCCCCCAGGAAACGGATTGCGGCGGCAAAGCCGCCGCTCGAATCGAGACGCCATGAACCTGTGGGTGGTGCTCGCGGTCAATAGCGTCACGCTGGGCGGATTGCTCTTCCTGCTGTCGGCAGGTTTCTCGCTGATCTTCGGGCTCATGAAGATCCCGAACCTGACCCACGGCTCGTTCTTCATGTTAGGCGCGTACCTCTCGACGACATTGATCGCGCACGGGCTCGACTTCTGGACGGCCGCGATCGTCGGCGGGCTCCTCGTAGCGGCATTCGGCGGGATCGTCGAGCGCCTCATTCTGCGCCGCCTCATCGGGGCCGAGCTGGCGCAGGTCCTGGTCACCCTGGGCCTCTCGTTCATGATCGCCGACGTCTGCCTGATGGTCTGGACCGGGGACCCGATCCGGATCGCCACGCCGAGCGCCTTGCGCGGGGCGACCACGGTGGCAGGCCTCGGCTTTCCAACATATCGGCTGGCCATCAGCCTGATCGCGGTGGTGTTCGCGGTCGCGCTGTGGGCGCTCCTCGACCGGACACGCCTGGGCGCGATGATCCGCGCCGGGGTGGACGACCCGGCGATGGCGCGAGTGGTCGGCATCCGGGTGTCGCGGCTCTTCACCGTCGTCTTTTGCCTGGGCGCGTGGCTCGCCGGCTTCGCCGGGGTCATCGGCGGACCGATCCTCTCGGTCTACCCGGGCCTCGACCAGGAGATGCTGCCGCTCGCGCTGGTGGTCGTGATCCTCGGCGGCAGCGGCAGCCTGCTCGGGTCCCTCGTCGGGAGCTTCGTCGTGGGCTTCCTCTACAACTTCGGCCAGGCGATGTTGCCCGAGCTCGCCTACGTCGTGCTGTTCCTGCCCATGCTCGTCGTGCTGGTCGTCAGGCCGCAGGGCCTCTTCGGTCGCCAGACCGCGTGAGAGGCCGGGCCGCGTGAGACGATTGGCGCTCGCCGCCGTGCTCGTGATCCTGGCCACGGTGCCGCTGTGGGTCGGCAGCACCTACTACGTCAACATCGCGAGCCAGATCCTCTTCTACGCGATCTTCGCGCTCGGCGTGAACGTGCTGGCGGGCTACGCGGGCCTGGTCAGCCTGGGCCACGCCGGGTTGTTCGGCATCGCGGCCTACGCGGGCGCCAAGATCATGACCGGCGGCCACGGCCACCTCGCGGTCACGGCCGGCGCGCTCGCGCTGACGCTCCTGGCCGCCGCCGTGTTCGCGGTGCTGGCGCTGCGGGGTACGGGCCTGGCCTTCGTCATGATCACGGTGGCGCTCGGCCAGATCGTCTGGGGCGTCGCCTACCGCTGGATCAGCATCACCAACGGCGACAACGGCATCGCGATCCAGGGCCGCCCGAGCCCGCTCGGGCTGACGCTCACCTCGCCGGCGAGCTTTTACTGGGCGACGCTCGTGGTCTTCCTGATCGCTGTGGCCTCGATGACGGTGTTCGTCGCCTCGCCCTTTGGCGCCAGCGTGCGCGGCACGCGTGATCAGCCCCGGCGCATGAACGCGCTCGGCTATCACGTCTGGATGATCCGCTTCCTCGCGTTCCTCTTCTCGGGCTTCTGGAGCGGAGTGGCGGGGCTGCTCTACCTCTACTACAACCAGTTCGTGAGCCCGCAGGCGGTAGCGCTCACCGCCTCGGCCGAGGCGCTCCTGATGGTGATCGCCGGTGGCACCGCGACCTTGCTCGGGCCGATCGCCGGCGCGGCGCTGGTGGTCGTCGTGAAGAACGTGGCGAGCGCCTATATCGAGCGCTGGAACTTCGTCCTCGGCGCGATCTTCGTCGTGATCGTGGTGTTCATGCCCGAGGGGCTGGTGCCGGGAACGGCGCGGCGCTGGCGTCGCGCGATGGCCGCGCTGTGGCCGCGGGCTACCGCGGCGGGCTGACGGGTCGGCGCGGGGCGAGGGGAGCCGCGCGCAGCCCCTCGAGGTCGAGCGTGGGCATGTCGACGGTCGCGGTTTTCAGGACATTGTTGGCGAGCTCGCTGTAGCGGCTGAAATAGCGCCGCAGCCGCCCGCGCCAGGCCGGGATGCCGCCGTTGGCGTGGAGCTCGAACGACGACTCGCGCCCGTCCAGCGCCGAGGCGACGTGATCGCACGCCAGCTGGAGCAGCGCCGAGCGCTGAAGGGCCGTGTAGCCGCCGCCGGCGAACGACTCCTCCAGCCCGGCGCCCACCTCCGGCGCCGCGAGATCCTTGTCGGACGGCGCCACCACGAGGGAGGAGCCCGGCAAGATCCTCAGAAGCTCGGCCATGCGCTGGCGCGCCTTCTGGATCGCGATGGTGCCGGCAGCGACGTGACTCCGATTCGGGATGCAATAGCCCTCGGCGGTGGTCTCGGGGTCGAGCTCGGCCGCGGTCTGGCAGCTCCGCACGGTCTGGACGTCCACGACCAGATCGATGAGGTATTCGATCGTCGGCTCGTGCTCGACCAGGCCCATGGCGTGCGCGCAGGCGAGCGCCAGGCCCAGGGTGAACTCGGCCTTCGAGAGCCAGCAATAGAGCTGATGCCAGAAGAGCCACGAGGCCATGGGCTCGGGGCTCACATCCATCAGGAACACGTGCTCCCAGGGGATGAACACGTCCTCGAGCCACATCTGCCCGTCCAGCTCGTCGAAGCGGCTCGACAGCGGCGACAGGAACGGATTCGGATGCCGCGCGGCGATCTTGCGGCAGAGCACGGTCACGCCCGGCGCGGCGACGGGCACGGTGAAGGTCGCGCGGTGCTGGCCACGGTCGATGCCGCAGTGCGCGCCGACGTAGACGTCTTCGGCGTAGACCGGGCTCGTGTGCATGCCGACCTTGCCGCTGACGACGATGCCCGCGTCGGTCTCGTGCATGAGCCGGAGCGAGACCCGTTCGGCCGGGTCGGGCCGCATACGATAGCCGATCGTCGCCGCGCCGGCCGAGAACGTCAGGAACCGCCCGGTGCGGGCGATCCGCTCGCGGTGCGCCGCCGCGCTCGCGATCTGCTCGGTCGACACGTTACGCTGCTGGACCGCGTCGAGGATGCCGAGCGCGATCAGGTTGCCGTACGCGGGCGTGTGCGTGATGTTGCCGGCGCTCAGAAAGGTCGTCGCCGAGAAGCTCTTGCCCATCGCGCGTAGGTCCTGAACGCTCCTCGGCAGCGCGTACGCCCACGGGGCGCGAGCGCCCTGGGCATCGGCCGGCGTCAGGAGAATGTCCCGCCACTCCGGCTCGAAGTGACGGTCGTACCAGGCGACGTACTCGTCGACGGTGGCGCGGGTCGCCGGGTGCACGGTGACGTCCTCGACGAGGCCCTCGCCGATCACCCACACGCGGCGCCCGTCGCGCAGCGCCTCACGATATTCCGCGCCGGTCCTCATGGTTTCCCACGCTCCATGGTCGTGGAATTATAATCCGGCCGGAGGTACCGATCCGTGGCCACGATCCCCAAGGCGCTTCACGAGCACATCAACACCGCGTTTCCCGCCAACGTGTGCCTGGTGGCCACCGTGCTGCCCAACGGCTTCGCGCAGGTGACCCCGCGCGGCAGCACGATGGTCTACGACGAGGATCACCTGGCGCTGTGGGAACGCGGCAAGGGCTCCACCAACGCGAACCTGCACGACAAGACCAAGGTGACGGTGTTCCTGCGCAAGCCCCAGCTCCGCGAGTCGGGCCTATTGCCCAAGGGCGGTATCGCACGCTTCTACGGCACGGCCGCCATCCACAAATCGGGCCCGGCGTACGAGGAGGTCTGGCGGCGGCTCGTGCAGCCGGAGAAGGATCGCGATCCGGACAAGAAGGGCTTCGCCGTCTTGATCAAGGTCGAGCGGGCCGAGGATCTCGACGGCCAGCCCCTGGCCCTGGCGTGAGCGGCGCCGGGATGAGCGAGCTCGCCAGCGTTCTCACGGGCGTGCGGGTGCTCGACTTCGGGCGCTACATCGCCGGACCGTACTGCGCGGCGCTGCTGGCCGACCTGGGCGCCGACGTGATCCGGATCGAGCGTCCCGGCGGCGGCGAGGACCGGTGGGTGGCGCCGGTGGCCGACGACGGCGTGGGCGCCATGTACGTGGTGATGAACCGCAACAAGCGCGCGATGACTCTCGATCCCTCCTGTCCCGAGGGCCGGGAGATCGTCAAGAAGCTCGTGGCCACCGCCGACGTCGTGGTGGCGAACCTGCCGCCCGAGGTGCTGCGCTCGCTCTCGCTCGACCTGGAGAGCTTGCGCACGGTGAAGCCCGACATCATCCTGACGACGGTGACGGCCTACGGCGCCGGCGGCCCGTGGAGCGCCAAGCACGGCTTCGACGGCATCGGCCAGGTGATGTGCGGGTCGTCGTATCTGACGGGCACGCCGGAGCAGCCCCTGCGCGCGGCGGTCGCCTGGGTCGACTGCGGCACAGCCTCGCAGGCGGCGCTGGGTACGCTCGCGGCCCTCATGTACCGCCGGCAGACGGGCAAGGGACAGAAGGTCGAAGGTGCGCTCCTCAGGACGGCGATCGCCTTCAACAACCCGACCCTGGTCGAGCAGCAGGCCGCGCAGCCGAACCGGATCGCGACCGTGAACCGCGGTCAGACCTCGGCGCCGTCGGATCTGTTCAAGACCAGGGACGGCTGGATTCTCGCCCTCGCGATCGGCGAGCCGATGTTCCGCCGTTGGGCCAAGCTGATGGGTGAGGACCACTGGCTGACCGACCCGCGCTTCAAGGACGACCTCGCCCGCGGCGACAACGGCGAAGTCATCTCCAAGCGGATGGCGGCCTGGGCGGCCGAGCGCACCAACGCTCAAGCGCTCACGGAGCTGGAAGCGGCCAAGATCCCGTCGGCGCCGCTCTATTCGCCGCAGCAGGCGCTCGACGACGAGCACGTGCGCAAGGCCGGTCTCCTCAACGACACCGATTACCCGGGCGTGCCGCGGCGGGTGCCGCTCGCGCCCACGCCGGTCGATCTGTCCGAGACTCCCGGTCGCTTCCGCAACCGCGCGCCCACCCTGGGCGAGCACACGGACGAGATCCTGGCCGAGCTCGGGTATCGCCCGGCCGAGATCGCGGAGCTGCGAACCCGGAAGGTGATCTGAGGGCCCCCCGCTGAGCGCGCTCGCCGTTCGTGGCCTCGACAAGTCGTTCGGCGGGCTGCGCGTCACCTCGGGCGTCAATCTGGTCGTCGAGCCCGGCGAGCGCCGGCTCATCATCGGCCCCAACGGCGCCGGGAAGACCACGCTCTTCAACCTGATCACCGGCGAGCTCGCGCCCGACGCCGGCTCGGTCACGCTCTTCGATCGCGACATCACGCGCGTGCCGAGCCGCCGCCGCTTTCATCTGGGCATCGCCCGCACCTACCAGATCATCACCCTCTTCCCGGGCGAGACCTTGCTGCGCAACGTGACCCTGGCGCTCCTGGGCCTGTCGCGACGCCGCTGGAACCCGTTCGTCCGGCTCGACCGGCAGGCGTCGCTGATCGCGAGGGCGCGCGAGACCCTGGCGCGGGTCGCGCTCGATCATATCGCCGACCGGCCGCTCGCCCAGACCTCGTACGGCGAGCGCCGTCGTGTCGAGGTCGCGATGGCGCTCGCCCAGAATCCCAGAGTCCTGCTGCTCGACGAGCCCTTTGCCGGGCTCTCGATCGACGAGCGGCGCGACGTGCTCAGGCTGGTGACCAGCATCCCGCGGGAGGTGACGATCGTGATGATCGAGCACGACATGGACGTCGCGCTCGATTTCGCCGAGCGGATCACGGTGCTGCACTTCGGCGAGGTCGTGGTGGAGGGCACGCGCGGCGAGGTCGTCGCCCATCCGCGCACACGCGAGATCTATCTGGGCGAGTGACGCGCGGCCGCCTGCGTGTCGGCCTGCCTGAGCAGCCACTCCACGTGTTGCTTCAGGTCGTAGAGCTCGCCCATGAGGCCGGGCGGGGGCGGCGGGATCCGCGTGAGTTTCGCCTGCACCTCCTGGAGCCGCTCGGCCGCCGCCTTCGCTTCTTCCGGCGTGCCCGTCGCCAGCACGTGATCGATCTCGTTCACCTCGCGGTACCACCGGGTGACCCGCTTGCGCATCTGCGAGTTGTAGAGCGCGGGCAGGATACGGATCAGCGGTAGAAGGATCCCGATAACCGGTAGCAGCAGCAGCGCCCACCGCTCGGCGGTGACAGCGATCCAGAAGGGGAGATAGCGTTCGAGGAACGGCGGACCCTTCCGGAGGTAACGCCCGGCAACCTCGTGCAGTGGCAGCTCGACGAGGGTGTCGGAGGGAAACACGTTCGGCCCTTCGAACAAGCCCGGCCGGCTGTGCACGATCTCCGCGGTCTTCAGGAGAAGCCTCACGATCACGGGGTGGACGTCCTCGCGCACCACGAGGTTGGCGGTTGCCGCGAGCAGGAGGATGTCGTGGTCGGGTACGTCCGCGACGAGGTCGACGACGCCCTCCCCGAGCGTGATCGTCGACAGGAACCGATAGTGGGTCGTGTAGGCGATTGTGCGTCGGACGCTCCAGAGACTGACGGTGGGGCTGAGCAGGAGGCGCCGCACCAGGGGAACGCTCGGCGCCATGATGAAGAAGGCGGCGTCGATCCGACCGGCCTCCAGCGCCGCCGCCGCGCCTTCGCTCGTGAGGGCCAGCAAGGTCGAGTTCTGCGCGGTGACGCCGCTGTCGCGGAGTAACCGCACCGCGAGTGGCCGAATGCCGCTGCCCTCCTCGCCGACCTGGATCCGCAGACCACGAAGATCGTTGAGACCGCGCAGCAGCCTGGTCTTTCTGTGGAAGAGCCAGACCGGCTCGTAATAGAGGCTCCCGAGCGAGCGCAATCCCTCGGTCGGCAGGGCTTCCGCGGTGCCGCCCTGGACGAAGCCCGCCATCGCCTGGCCAGCCGTGAGCCGCTTGAGCGTTTCGACCGATCCGGCGCCGGTCTGGATCTCGACGCTGAAGCCGTCCTTGGCGGCCAGCCGCGCGTACTCCTTCGCGAACATGTAGTAGGCGCCGCCCTCGCGACCGGTGCTGATCGTGATCCGACGCGGCGGCAGCGGCTCGACCAGGCGGTTCAGCAACAGGAGGGCGATCACCATGAGGGCCAGGGCCGGTGCCGCCACCCAGGCGAGCTTTTTCCAATCCATCGGGCTCAGTCTAAGCGGCCATCGTCTCGTCCCCGGAGGATTTTGCGCTTGCCGTGGGCATCGCCTGATGGTTGGATTACGCACCATCCATAGGTACGGTCCGGGCGACCGGTCTCGTCAAGATGTTCGGCACCGTCACGGCGGTGAACGACCTCAGCTTCGAAGCCAAAGCGGGCGAGTTCCTGACCCTGCTCGGGCCCAGCGGGTGCGGCAAGACCACCACCCTGCGGCTCGTCGCCGGGCTCGAGCGGCCCGATCGAGGCGAGATCCAGGTGGGCGGCCGGCTGCTCTCGTCCGCGACCTCCGGGCTCTTCGTGCCGCCGGAGCGTCGCGGGATGGGGATGGTCTTCCAGAGCTACGCGATCTGGCCCCACATGACGGTCTTCGAGAACGTGGCGTTTCCGCTGCAGGAGCTTCGCGTGCCGCGGGCCGAGATCCGCGAGCGCGTGATGACGATCCTCGGCACCGTCGGGCTCGGCGAGCTGCATGCGCGCCCGGCCCCGATGCTCTCCGGCGGTCAGCAGCAGCGCGTGGCTCTCGCGCGCGCGCTCGTGTCGAACCCTGAAGTCTTGCTGCTGGACGAGCCACTGTCGAACCTGGACGCGCGCCTGCGCGAGGAGATGCGGTTCGAGCTGCGCGAGATGCAGGCCAAGCTCGGCATCACGAGCGTCTTCGTGACGCACGATCAGGCCGAGGCGATGACGCTCTCCGATCGCATCGTCGTCATGAACGCCGGGCGCATCGAGCAAGAAGGCAGCCCGCAAGAGGTCTACCAGCGGCCGAGCACGCGATTCGTGATGGACTTCCTGGGCCGCGCCAACCATCTTCCGGCGCGCATCCGGAAGGGTGACGACGGGAGCCTGGTGGCCGAGGTCGAGGAAAGCGGCTTCTGCATGCCGGTCGGCGGCCTCGAGAGCTGGCAGCACGGCCAGGAGGTGCTGCTGGCCTTTCGCCCGGAAGCCGTCGAGGCGCAGGCCGCCGACCGCGACGGCGCCTGGGTGGGCGTGGTGCGGTCGTCGGTCTACGTGAGCGGTCACGTCGAGTACGTCGTGGAGCTCGGGAAATTCACCGTGAGAGCGACCGGCCCGGAGGACGCACGCCTCCCGCACGACGCGCGCGCGAAGCTCTGCGTGTCGCCGCGAGCGGTCCGCGTGTGGCCGAGGGCCGCGGGCGCGAACGGAGGAAACGCGCGATGACGATCCGCCGGTGGGCCGCGATGGTCTCGGGGGTTGTCCTGTCGGTCATCGTCGCCGGTGGCCTCGTGCCGGCCACGTTGCGAGCGCAAAGCAAGCCGCCGGCCGCGGCGCCGGCTGATACCTCGGCGTCCGCGGCGAAGTACCAGGCCGCCATGGCCGAGTGGAAGTCGAGGATCGTCCCGGCCGCGAAGAAGGAGGGCGAGGTAATCTGGTACAGCTGCGCCCAGGCGACCGAGGCCGAGGGGACGATCACGGCCTTCAACAAGGCCTATCCCGACATTCAGGTGAGTCAGGTCCTCGGCCCGGGCTACCAGATGGTCGAGAAGATCAGCACCGAAGCCGCCGCCGGCCGCGTGCAAGCGGACGTCTACCAGTGCGGCGGGCAGAGCGGGCGGACGATCGCCTGGCGGGGCCTGGGCGAGGAGTTCATCCCGCCGACGGCCCTCGATCCCAGCGTGAAGTGGCGCTGGCCCGTCATGAACAAGGAGACACACCTCGCGGGCGTCTTCGCGAGCGTCAGCGGCCTGAACGTCAACACTAAACTCGTCCCGCCCGAGAAGTACCCCAAGAGCTACTGGGACCTCGTACGCGATCCGTACTGGGTCGATCTGATCAAGCGCAAGCGCGTGGCGTTCACCGATCCACGCATCGCGAACATCGGCGTCTACCACGTCTACGGTCTGAAGGAAGTGAACGCCAAGGAGTACGGCGAGGGGTTCATTCGCGAGTTCGCCGGGCTCAAGCCCAAGCTCTTCGGCTTCAACGAGTCGGGCGAGGTGGCGCGAGGCGAGCTCCACGCGATGCTCGGCGGCCCGTGGCGGGTGGAATACAGCCTCGGCACCGTGCCGATCACCAAGCTGTGCCTCGAGCCGGGCTGCGTGAGCACGCAATCACCGCTGTTCGCGGTCGTCAAGAACGCACCGCACCCGAATGCCGCGAAGGTCTTCGTCGACTTCGTGCTGAGCCGCGAGTACGCGGAGTGGCGGGTGCAGGCGCTCGGCAACACGCCCGCGCGAGCCGACGTGGCGCCGCGGCCGCTCGACGACCCGGCCAAGCACAAGCTCCAGTACGCCGGAGACGACAAGGCCGAGCGTCAGATCACGGAAGTTCTCAAGTGGGTCATCGCTTCGAAGCTGTTTGATTATTGAGATGGGGGGCCCCGACATGGCCCCCCATACCCCCCGGCGCTCGGAAGCGCCCCGGCGCAGCCGTGGCGCGCCTCGAGATCTCGTTACGTACTGGGGCCCCGACATGGCCCCCCATACCCCCCGGCGCTCGGAAGCGCCCCGGCGCAGCCGTGGCGCGCCTCGAGATCTCGTTACGTACTGGGGCCCCGACATGGCCCCCCATACCCCCGGCGCTCGGAAGCCCCGGCGCAGCCGTGGCGCTCCTCGGGTGCCTCGCCGCGGTGGTCGGGCGGCTCGCCGCGGTAGGGAGACGCGCGCATGGCTGTCGCGACAGGCCTGAGGCGAGTACGCGCGCTTTCGTGGCCGCGGGTGGCGGCGGGGGCGTGGCTGCCCACGTTGCTGCTGATCACGGTGGCGGTGCTCACCGTGACTCCGGTGGCGACGGCGCTGCTGGCCGGCTTCCGCGATGCGCCTCCCGGGCGTCCGGGAGCCATCACCGCGGAGTCGATCCGCGCCTCGTTCGCGGTGATGGCGCAGCCCGACGTGTGGCAGATCCTCTGGACCACGGTCTGGCTCTCCACGGTGCGGGCGGTGCTGGCGCTGGCGCTCGCCGTGGTGCTCGCGTGGATCATCGCCCGCACGGATTGCCCGTTCCGCAACCGGCTCGAGTTCCTGCTGATCCTCTCGTTCTTCTTCCCGCTCCTGGGCAAGGTGCTCGGCTGGGCGCTCCTGCTGAGCCCTCAGAAGGGCTACCTGAACCAGCTCCTGCGCCTCTTTCCGTTCTTCGCGGGAGATACGGGGCCGCTCGACATCTTCTCGTACGGCGGGCTCATCTTCGTCAGCGTCACCGGCTGGGCGACCTTGCTGGCGATCTTCCTGATCCCGGCGTTTCGCAACATGGACGCGGCGCTCGAAGAATCGGCGCGGATGTGCGGCGCCTCGCCGCGGCGGACGATCATGCGGATCCTGGTGCCGCTGCTGCGCCCGGCGATCCTGGCGGCGTTCATCCTGTCGCTCACGCGGCTGCTCTCGTCGTTCGAGACCGAGGTGTTCCTGGGCACGAGCTCGGGCATCTACGTGCTCACGAACAAGATCTACGAGCGCATGGTGCAGATCTTCCCGCCCGATTTCCGGACGGGCATGACGATGGCGGTCATGCTGCTCGTGATCACCTTCGGCCTCGTGCTGATCAACTGGAAGTTCCTGGGCAAGCGCGACTACACGACCGTGACCGGCCGCGGCTACTCGGCGCGCCCGATGCAGCTGGGCAAGCTGCGCTGGGTCGCGTTCGGGTTCGTCGTGCTGTTCTTCTTCGTCTCCGTCGTGCTGCCGGCGGTGATGCTGATCCAGGTGAGCTTCATCCGGTTCATCGGGCTCAACGTGTTCGATCTCAACAGCTACACCCTGGACAACTGGCGCCGGATGCTCACCTTGCGGGTGAACCGGCTGGCGCTCACCAACAGTCTCGTCATGAGCATCGTCGCCACGACGGTCGGGATGATCATCTACTCGCTCGTGTCGTACGTGGTCACGCGCAGCCGCTACAAGGGCCGCCGTCTTCTGGACCTCGCCGCCTGGGTGCCCTGGGCCGTTCCGTCCTTGATCCTCGGCCTCGGGATCCTCTGGGCCGTCCTGCTCTCGCCCCTGGCGATCCTCTATGGCACGCTCACCGTGATGATCCTGGCCCACATCGTGCGGGGCTTTCCGTTCGGGACGCAGATCATGGGCTCGAGCATGATCCAGATCAGCCGCGAGCTCGAGGAGGCCGCCCGCATCCACAAGGCATCGTGGGCTTCCACGTTCCGGCGAATCTGGCTGCCGCTGGTGAAGAACGGGTTCCTCGCTGGCTGGGTGATCCAGTTCACGGTCTCGTTCAGCGATTTGGCCACCGTCGCGTTCCTCTACGGCGCCCGATCGACGGTGCTGCCGACGCTCTTCCTGAGCCAGTGGTCCAACGGGCGCCTCGAAGAGGCCGCGGTGGCGGCCCTCATGATGACGGTCGTCGTCCTGGCGGTGGTGGTCCTGGTGCGCCGCCTCGTGCAGGGGAGCGTGCGCACGACGACCGTGGCATAGTAGGCGGCATAGCGAAAGGGGGACCCAGATGCTTTCCAGAGAGGACAACGAGCTACTCTGCAAGGTCGGTCCCGGCACGCCGACCGGCGCCCTGCTGCGTCAGTACTGGATCCCCGCGCTCATGTCGAGCGAGCTCCCGGAGCGAGACGGCGCGCCCGTCCGCGTCCGGCTCCTCGGCGAGAACCTCATCGCCTTCCGGGTGACGTCCGGCAAGATCGGGCTCATCCAGAACCACTGCCCGCACCGCGGCGCGTCCCTCTTCTTCGGCCGCAACGAGGAAGAAGGCCTGCGCTGCGTGTACCACGGCTGGAAGTACAGCTGCGAGGGCCACTGCGTCGACATGCCCAGCGAGCCGGAAGAGAGCAACTTCAAGTCGAAGATCCGCGCCACGGCGTATCCGTGCGTGGAGCGAAACGACATCATCTGGACCTACATGGGCCCGCGCCAGACGCCGCCGCCGCTGCCCGACATCGAGCCCAACCTGTTGCCGCAGGGCGAGTACGCGGTGCAGAAGGTCCTGCGCGAGTGCAACTGGTTCCAGGGGCTCGAGGGCGACATCGACACGAGCC
>QHSQ01000393.1 GCA_003221615.1 Candidatus Rokuibacteriota bacterium
CCAGAAGGCGAGCACGTAGCAGCCGAGGAACACGCTCGAGCTCAGGATGTGGAAGAGCTGGTTGATGGTGTCGCTGTGCGAGGCGACGTGATCATCCTTCTTGCGTCGCATGACCTCCGTGTAGAACGACCGCACGGGGGGGAGGCGTTCCTGGTGCTCGGGGACCTTCCCAAGGCGAAGGAGCACCTCGCCGTCCTCGACAAGCTCTGCTTCCTGCCGTGCGAGGAGTACTCGGACTTGAAGAAAGCCGTGCGGGACTACGAGACCAGCGGAGGGCGCCTCAGGCCGGCGAGCAAATCCAACTGACCCGAGGCCGCTTGGCGGCAACTCGGCGTTGCGCATAGACTATAGCCCGCCGATGCCAACCGTGATTCCGGTATCCGGACGTCAGGCCTCGATCACGCGCACCATCCGCGGCCGGGTCGCGATCGCGGGAGTTGGCGAGACCGCGTACTACAAGCACGGGCAGGCCCCCGAGCCCGAGGTCAAGCTGGCGCTGCAAGCGATCCTGGCCGCGTGCGCCGACGCCGGGATCGACCCGCGCGCGATCGACGGCTTCGCGTCCTACAGCAACGACCGCAACGACCCCTCGCGCCTGGCCGCCGCGCTCGGCATTCCCGAGCTGCGCTTCTCGAACATGCAGTGGGGCGGCGGCGGGGGCGGCGGCTCGGCGGCCGTCGGCAACGCGGCGGCGGCGATCGCCGCCGGCTACGCCGACTGCGTCGTCGTCTTCCGGGCCCTGGCCCAGGGACAGTTCCAGCGGTTCGGCGCCGCGCCGCCCGCGGCCACCGCCTCCGGCGAAGCCGCGCTGACGTTCCCCTACGGGCTGATCTCGCCGGCACAGCGCTTCGCCATGCGGGTGATGCGATTCATGCACGATCACGGCATCGGGCCCGGCGCCCAGCGCGCTATCGCGCTGGCCTCGTATCACCATGCACAGAACAACCCGCGGGCCGTGATGCACGGTCGACCACTCACTCCGGACGCCTACGATCAGTCGCGATGGATCGTCGAGCCGTTCCGGCTCTTCGACTGCTGCATGGAAAACGACGGCGCCGCCGCGCTGATCCTGGTCTCGGCCGAGCGCGCGCGCGACATGCGCCAGCGACCGGCCTACCTGCTCGGCGTCGCCCAGGGCTCGGAGTACCGCAACGCGGCGCGCGGTCACAACGCGCCGACCTACGCGTCGTCCTCCTTCACGACGGTCGCGCCGCACCTCTACGCGATGGCCGGGGTGGGGCCCAAGGACGTCTCGGTCGTGCAGAGCTACGAGAACTTCACCGGCGGCGTGCTCATGAGCCTGGTCGAGCACGACTTTTTCACGGCCGACGAAGCCAACGAGTTCCTCACGCTCGACAACCTGATCGCGCCGAACGGACGGCTGCCGCTGAACACGAGCGGCGGGAACCTGGCCGAGTGCTACATGCACGGGCTCGAGCTACAGATCGAAGCCGTGCGCCAGCTGCGCGGCCAGTCGTCGAACCCGGTGCCGGGCGCGCACGTGGCCATGGTCATCTCGGGCCCGATGGTCACGCCGGTGTCGAGCATGTTGATCGGCACCGGAGACGTGCTGTGAAGGCCGCCGCCTACTACCTGCCGGCCGGCTTACCTCGTCCGGTGCCGGAGCCCGACGGGCTCGACGCGCCGTACTGGGAAGGGACACGGGCCGGCGAGCTGCGCGTCCAGCGTTGCCGGGCGTGCCGCGGCTGGCAGTGGGGCCCGGAATGGATCTGTCATCACTGCCTGGCCTTCGACCTGGAATGGGCAGCGGTCGAGCCCCGCGGCAAGATCTACTCGTGGGAGCGCGCGCACCATCCTGTGCATCCCGCCCTGCGCGGGCACGCGCCGTACGTGGTCGTGTTGGTCGAGCTGCCGCACGCCGGCAACGTGCGGATGGTGGGTAATCTTCTCGGCGATCCGATGCAGGCGGTCCAGATCGACGCGCCGGTCGAGGCCGTGTTCGAGGCCCACGACGACGCGACGCCGCCGTTCACACTGGTGCAGTGGAGAGTAACGCGATGAGCACGAGTGAGCTGACCATCAACGAGCCCAACCTCTGGCGCACGAAGACTCCCGGCCACGCTGGCTGGCCGCGCAGCGCGCGGGTCGGCGATCCCCGGAAGTATTTCATCGTGTCCGCCGACGCTCACGCCAACGAGCCGGCCGATCTGTGGGCCACCCGGATCGACGCCAAGTATCGCGAGCGGATACCGCGCGTCATCGTCGACGCCAACGGGGTGAAGTGGCGGGTCTCCGAGGGCCACCGCCCGGACCGCTTGCGCACCGACGAGCTCGAGGGCGAGGACCGCCTGAGGCAGCTCGCCGGCGCCGAGCCCGAGCAGCGTCTGCGCGACATGGATCGCGACGGCATCGACGCCGAGGTGATCTTCCCCAACAAGGGGCTGTCGATGTGGGCCACGCCCGACGGCGCCTTCGCCATGGCCCAGTGCCGCGTCTACAACGAATGGGCGTGGGAGGTCTTCGCAAGCTACAACCATCGCATGTCGCCGGCCGCGGCCATCGCCACCGCCGATCTCGAGGGGTCCATCGCCGAAGTCCAGCGCGTGGCCAAGCTCGGCTTCCGCCTGCTGACCCTCCCCTGCAAGCCGGTGTGGGGCGCCCACGACGTCGACCATCCGAACTACAACCTGCCGGTGTTCGACCCGCTGTGGGCGGCGATCCAGGACGCCAACCTGCCGATCACCTTCCACGTGTCGACCGGACGCGACCCGCGCGCGTCGCGCGGCAACGGCGGCGCCGTCATCAACTACGTCTCGCACTCGCTCTCGCCGACGATCGAGCCGGTGGCCAATCTCTGCGCCTCCGGGGTGCTCTCGCGCTTCCCACGCTTACGCTTCGCGACGATCGAGGCCGGCATCGGCTGGGTGGCGTGGCTACTCGACGCCATGGACGAGGCCTACAAGAAGCATCACTTCTGGGTCCGTCCCAAGCTCGCGAAGCTGCCCAGCGAGTATTTCCGCGAGCACGGATTCGCGTCGTTCCAGGAGGACCCGGCCGGGCTGGGACTGGCCGAGACCACCGGCCTGGTCGACAACTTCATGTGGGGCAACGACTACCCGCACCACGAGGGCACGTGGCCCCACTCGGCCGAGGCGATCGAGCGCACCATGGGCCATCTCTCCGACGCCGGCCGGGCCAAGGTGCTCGGCTTGAACGCCGCGCGGCTGTTCGGGTTCACCGTGCGCGACTGATCGGCGCGGCCGGTCAGGACTTGGCGCTGAAGAAGCGGTTCAGGGCCTCGGCGGTTTCCGCGGGAATCTCCTCCGGGAAGAAGTGGCCGGCATCGAGCGGACGTCCCTGGACTTCGTCGCACCACGCTCGCCAGAGCGCGATCGGTCCAGACTCCTCGACGTACCAGGTATCGAGGGCCC
>QHSQ01000394.1 GCA_003221615.1 Candidatus Rokuibacteriota bacterium
CGAAGGCGACGGCGCTCGACATGGGGCGCTACAACGTGACCGCGAACTGCATCTCGCCGTTCGCCTGGACGCGGATGATCGGCACGATCCCAACCGAGACCGAAACGCAGAAGGCGCGGGTGGAGAAGATCAAGAAGCTCTCGCCGGCCCACATCGCCCCGGTCGCCGTCTTTCTGGCGAGCGACGCGGCGCGCGACGTCACCGGTCAAGTCTTCGGCGTGCGCGGCAAGGAGATCATGCTGTTCAGCCACGAGCGCCCGATCATGCGCGTGCACAACTCCGAGGGCTGGACGCCCGAGAGCTTCGCCGAGATCTTCCCGGGGACCCTCCAGCACCATCTGGTGCCGCACGTCACCTCCGGGCAGTACTTCAACTACGACCCACTCGTCTGAGCCGCCGTGCGAGGTGAGCTTATACTACGAGCGCCGATGACCATCTCGGTGGTCGACGAGGCCGGGCGCCTCGTGCTGACCGCCCGCGGCGACGGGACCGGCTTCTTCAGCCCGGAGACCTCGCGGGCCAAGGCGATGGCGGCCGCCTCGTTCAAGAAGCGCACGGCAAGGGCAGATCCTGCCGACGCTCGGCGGCTCGCCGATCATGCGCGGCGGGCGGTGCATCGGCGCCATCGGCTGCGGCGGTGGGACCGGGGAGCAGGACCAGGAGTGCTCTGACGCCGGCGCCGCGGCGCTCGCCGGCTAGCAGGGTCAGGAGAGCCAGTAGCGGCGGGCGTAGATCAGCGTCAAGACTGTGCCGACGGTGATGACGATCCAGCGCATCAGATCGGGGGGGAGGACGCGGGCGAGGCGGCCGCCGAGGAAGCCGCCGATGACTGCGCCGGCCATCACGACGAGCGTTGGGGGCCATGCCACGACGCCCTGTAGCACGAACACGACGACCGCGACAAAGCTCGTCAGCCCCGACAGGAGATTCTTGATGACGTTGGCCGTGCGGAACTCGTCGGCGCGGCCGACGGACAGGATCGCGAGAATCATCACGCTCATTCCCGCGCCGAAGTAGCCGCCGTAGACCGCGACCGGAGCGAACAGGAGGCTGTTCCAGCCGGTCGACGGCGTGGCGCCGCCGGCGGCCCGCGACAGCATCCAGAGCCTGATCCGGCCGGACATCGCGAAGAGGAGCGTCGCGAATCCGATCAGCAACGGCACGACGGCGGTGAATGCTTTCTCCGGCGTCGCGAGCAGGAGCGCCGCGCCGGCAACGCTTCCGGCGACGGACACCAGCGCCAGGCTCGCGAAGGATCGGTCCCAGCGCGGTATCCGCTCGAGGTCGGCGAGCCCGGCGGCGAGGTTCCCGGGCGTCAGCGCCACGGTGTTCGACGCGTTGGCGACGATGGCCGGCAGGCCCGCCGCGAGCAGCGCGGGGAACGTGATCAGCGAGGCGCCGCCGACCATCGCGGTGACGACGCCGCCCGCGAGCCCGGCGGCGAAGAGCAGGAGGCCGGATTGGCCGTCCACGCCGTCTACGCTGCTTTCCCGCGTCGCCGCAACGCCACGAGCCCGATAACGCCGACGGCGGTCACCACGATTCCCGAAATCTCCGGGGCACCGGGGCCGTAGTCGAGCTCGATCGTGCGGGCGCCCGTGCCGCCATCGAGTCGTACTTCCAGATCGCCGAAGCTTCCCCGTCGCGTCTCGAGCGCCGCACCCTGGACCCGCGCGCGCCAGAGGGGATAGTACGCGGTGCGCGTCGAGACCCAGGCGTCGCGGTCGGCCGCCAGCGTGAGCGTCCAGCGGCCCGCGCCGACCGCGCGCGGCAGCTCCACCGCCTGCCCCCGCACGTAGATCAGGAACGGCGCCGGGGAGGCGCGCCTGGCGAAGGCGGGGTTCTCGTCGAGAGCCCTCAGGTGGGCGGCGTCCTCGTCGATCGCCACGACAGCACTGATGCCGAGCCTGTCGGCGTAGCGGTTGAAGGTCTCGGGATCGAGCGTGTCCAGGGCGCGGCCGAAGAGCGAGACTCCGTCGAGCTGCTCGACCAGGCGAGTGATCGGCCCCGGCCCCGCGTCGCCGCGATAGGTGAGCGCGGCCATCGGCGAGGGAT
Organism: Candidatus Rokuibacteriota bacterium; assembly: GCA_003221615.1. Lineage (GTDB taxonomy): Bacteria > Methylomirabilota > Methylomirabilia > Rokubacteriales > CSP1-6 > AR31. Next base: position 2,056 of record QHSQ01000394.1, read on the forward strand.
GCGTGAAGGTTCCGTTGACGATCGCGCGTCCGGTGAACACCGGTGCCAGCGCCGTGACGTGAGTGTGCGGCCGATACCACGCCCGGCTTGCCTGACTTCCGTAGACGAGCGGCACCGACGACCTCACGAACAGGACCCGTCCCGAAGGCGCCTCGCGCAACGCGGCCCAGAGATCGGCGAGTCTCAGACCGCGCTCGATCGACGGGAGCGACGGCCAGTCGGCCGCCCGCGGCCAGAGCGTGAGGGTACGCGGCTGGCTCGGCCAGAACAGGGCGACCGCGGCGAGCACGCCCGCGAGCCCCGTCACGAGCTCGCGGCGAGGCAAGAGGGCCCTGGACCAGCCGAGGCCGGCCGCCATGATGAACGCGATCCACGCGCCATCGACGACACGATTGGCGGGGAGCCAGCGCAGACCGAGCGGCTCGAGCGCGAACCGGTCGACGAGCACGACGAGCACCATCGCCCACGGAAAGAGCGCGACGACACGCCCGCTCGGGCCGACGCCACGGGCTCGCGCGAGCCCGACCAGCGCCAGAAGCGCCAGTGCGGCGCCGAAGACGCCGATGGCGGGCGCCTCGCCCCACGCGAGGGCCCGCGTGTTCTCGAGGCGGAACAGCAGCGGCAAGGTCCAGAACGCGGTCAGCGCGGCCGCAAGCGCCAGGTCGAGCAGCCCGGTGGCCAGGCGCGCGCGCCACGGCGGTCGCGCCACGGCGCCGACGACGATCAAGGTCACCGCGGCCGGCAGCGCGGCCGGGTGCGTGAGGACGATCGCCGCCACGATGAGCGCCGCGCCGCGCGACGGCCGGCCGCCTTCCTCGATCCAGGGCACGAGCACCAGGACCAGGAGCGGGATCAACGCCCAGGACAGGCGCGCCCCGAGCATCCCGATGTGCGCGCCGCCCTCGACCCCGCTGCTGATTCCGTCGGAGAGCGTGAGCGCGACGAACGCACCGGGCAGCGCAAGCCAGCCGCTCCGGAGAACCCGCGTGAGCGCCAGGAAGGTCGTCAACCCAGGCGCCAGGTACGCGATCCATACGATCATCTGGTACGCGCCCGCGACCGGGATCGCGTTGACGGAAGCGCGCTGAATGAGCGCGCCCAGGTATGCGAAGCCGGGCGGGTAAAACTGAAGCTCCGGGTAGCCGCCCCACCAGTCCGGATTCCATGCCCACGGCGCCGGCCCGTGCGCGATCACGTGCCACAGGCGATAGAGCTGACCGGGGTGATCGTCGAAGGCCGGCGGTGAGAAACCGAACGCCGCGATGCCGAACGCGAGCCCGTAAAGCGCCAGCAACGCCAGGGGAAAAAGCGAGTCGCGAGCCACCGGTCCGGATCATACTTCAATTGACAGGACGCGAAGTTGAGTGTTAAGTGATGCAAATGTCTTGCTGTCGGTGCAGCAAAAACTCGGGGCTCAATTCCCCTACCGATGGAGACTTGAAATGGAAAAGCTGAACGGCCTGCGATGTCGCGAGTGCGGCCGCCAGTATCAGGCGGCGCCCATCCACGTGTGCGAGTTCTGTTTCGGCCCCCTCGAGGTCGACTATCGGTATGACGCGCTGAAGGGCGTGGTCACCCGCGAGTCGATCGCGGCCGGGCCGCCGAGCATGTGGCGATACAAGGAGCTCCTGCCGATCGAGGGCGACGTCGCGGTCGGCCACCACGTGGGCTTCACGCCACTGATTCGCGCGCAGAACCTCGCCGACGAGCTCGGGTGCCGCGAGATCTGGGTGAAGAACGACTCGGTCTGCCACCCGACGTGGTCGTTCAAGGACCGCGTCGTGTCGGTCGCGGTCACGAAGGCGCGCGAGTTCGGCTTCGACACCGTCGCCTGCGCCTCGACCGGAAATCTGGCGAACTCCGTCGCGGCGCATGCCGCCGAGGGCCGGCTCAAGTCGTACATCTTCATCCCGGCCGACCTCGAGCAGGGCAAGGTGATCGGGACGCTCGTCTACAGCCCCACGCTCGTCGCCGTGCACGGCACGTACGACGAGGTGAACCGGCTGTGCTCCGAAATAGCGGACAAGTACCGGTGGGCCTTTGTGAACGTCAATTTTCGACCTTACTACTCTGAAGGGTCGAAAAGTTACGGATTCGAAATCGTCGAGCAGCTGGGCTGGCGGACCCCGGCGCACATCGTCGTGCCGTGCGCGGGCGGGTCACTGATCACCAAGATCTGGAAGGCGATCAAAGAGCTGAAGATTCTGGGCCTGATCGACGGCAAGAGCGGGGCGAAGATGCACGCGGCGCAGGCGCTCGGCTGCGGGCCGATCGTCACGATGATCAAGAACGATACCGACGTGCTGGTGCCGGTGCGTCCGAGCACGATTGCGAAGTCGCTCGCGATCGGCAATCCGGCCGACGGCTACTATGCCTACAAGGCCACCAAGGAGTCGGGTGGCTCGGGCGAGCACGCCACCGACGACGAGATCATCGAGGGGATGCTGCTCCTGGCACGGACCGAGGGCATCTTCACCGAGACTGCCGGCGGGGTGACCGTCGCCGCCGCCAAGAAGCTGATCGAGCGGGGCGTCATCCCGCGTGACGAGTCGATCGTGCTCTGCATCACGGGCAACGGCCTGAAGACGCCGGACGCGCTGCAGGACCGCCTGGATGCCCACGTGAAGATCAAGCCGTCGCTGTCGGCCTTCGACCGCGCGCTGGCCGATCTCAAGTCACACACGTCGTAGGAGGAAACGCGAATGCCGGTGCTCGTACGGATTCCCACGCCACTGCGCACCCTCACGAAGGGCAGCGCCGAGATCCAGGCCAAGGGCGAGACGGTCGACAGCCTCATCGGAGACCTCGAGCGGCAGTACCCGGGCCTGAAGGACCGCCTGCTCGACGAGGCCGGAGAGCTGCGCCGCTTCATCAACATCTACGTCAACCAGGAGGACATCCGGTTCCTCCAGGCCAAGAAGACGGCGCTGAAGGACGGCGACGAGGTCTCGATCGTTCCCGCGATCGCTGGAGGGTAGTCTCGCTCGGTGCTCACGATGGCCCGCATGCGTGTCCGCCTCACGTTCCCGACGGCGCTCATCCAGGAGCCGATCGTCTACCGG
>QHSQ01000359.1 GCA_003221615.1 Candidatus Rokuibacteriota bacterium
TCGGGCAGCGAATCCGGCACGACGAAGATCGCCCCGCGCCCGCGCAGGTAGTAGTACTCGGCGAAGGCGCCGTGAAAGTGCGGGAACTGCGAGGGGCCGAGCGGCCGCTCGATCTTGGCCGGGCACGCCGCCGGCTCGTTGGCCAGGCACGCGTAGCAGCGCCCGCATGGGTAGAAGTACGTGTAAGCGACCCGATCGCCCTCCTTGAGCGGCCGCCCCAAGGAGTCGGTCTTCACGCGGGCGCCGAGTCGGGCCACGCGGCCCGTCATCTCGTGGCCGTAGATCCAGCCGTCCTCCGGCAGCCGCAGCGGCGCGTCGCCCCGCCAGAAGTGGAGATCCGAGCCGCAGACGTTGGCGAGCGAGACGCGGATGAGGACCGCGTCAGGCTCCACGTCCGGCACGGGGACGTCGCGGATCTCGAAGGGCTTGCCGGGACCGAAGAAGACCGCCGCCTTGCCGCTGCTCATCGGTTGGCTCCTCTCGCGACGTCGAACGCGTCGTGCAGGGTCCGCACGGCCAGCTCGGCGTACTTGTCCTCGATGACGCACGAGACCGCGATCTCCGACGTCGAGATCATCTGGATGTTGATGCCCTCGCGCGCGAGCGTGGCGAACATCGTCGAGGCGACACCGGAATGGCTCCGCATCCCGACGCCGACGATCGACACCTTGGCGACCCGCTCGTCGTGCACGATCCCGCGCGCGCCGATCTCGCGCACGACCTCCGAGAGCTCCGCGACCGCCCGCGCGTGGTCGCCGCGCGGCAAGGTGAAGGACATGTCGGTGTAGCCGTCCTGGCTGATGTTCTGCACGATCATGTCGACGACGATGTTCCGCGCGGAGATCGCGCCGAAGACCCGCGCGGCGATGCCGGGGCGGTCGGGCACCCTCAGGATGGAGATCTTCGCCTGGCTCCGGTCGTGCGTCACGCCGGTGACCACCGCCTGTTCCATGCCGGTCTCCTCCCTCGTCACGAGCGTGCCCGGCTCCGGTCGGAACGTCGATCGCACGTGGACCGTGACGCCGTACTTCTTGGCGAACTCGACGGAGCGCGTCTGGAGCACCTTCGCGCCCAGGCTCGCCAGCTCGAGCATCTCGTCGTAGGCGACGCGCGCGAGCTTCCGGGCGTCGGGCACGATGTTCGGATCGGCGGTGTACACGCCGTCGACGTCGGTGTAGATCTCGCACACGTCGGCCTTCAGCGCGGCCGCCAGCGCCACCGCGGTGAGATCGGAGCCGCCGCGCCCGAGCGTGGTGATCTCGTCCTCGTCCGACAGTCCCTGGAACCCGGCGACGACCGCAATCGCGCCGGCGTCGAGCGCCCGCCGAACGCGATCGCCGTCGATCTGCGTGATGCGGGCCTGGGTATGCGAGTGATCGGTCCGCATGCCGACCTGCGGGCCGGTGAAGGACCGCGCCTTGAGGCCGAGCGACTGGAGGGCCAGGGTCACGAGCGCGATCGTGACCTGCTCGCCCGCGGACAGGAGCATGTCCATCTCGCGCAAGTCGGGCGAGGAGGAGATCTGGCGCGAGAGCGTCAGGAGGCCGTCGGTCGTCTTGCCCATGGCGGAGACGACCACGATCATCTGGTTCCCCGGGGCGCTCGCGGCGACCCGTCGCGCGACGTTCATGATCTTCTCGGCGTCGGCGACGGAGGATCCCCCGAACTTCTGAACGAGCAGCGCCATGCTTGCGAGAGCCTACACGACGCCTGCGCCGACCGCAAAGATCGGGAGCGTCGGCCCGCGATGGCGCCGTCGCACGGCTACCCGGCCGCGCCGGGCTCGGCGCCCCGTCGCGCGTGGGTCGCCTCGCTCAGGCTCACGTGCTCGCGCAGCAGATAGAGCCAGCCCACGAGCGTGATCGGCAGAACCTGGCTGGCGTGATAGAGCAGCGCGTAGCCGAACCCAGCCGAGCGCGACACGCCGAAGAGGCCGACGGCGAGCACCGCCGCCGCGTGAAAGACGCCGACGTAGCCCGGAGCCGACGGGATCGAGATGCCGAGCCCGACGAACGCGAGCACCGCCCAGGTCGCCACGAACGGCAGGTGAAGATCGAGCGCGAACAAGACTGTCCACGCGGCGAGCGCGGGCGTGAGCCAGACGACGACCGTCCACGCGAGCAACGGGAGGATGTGAGACGGCGTACGGATCCCATCCAGACCGTGCACGAACGTCTCGAATGCGGTGAGGGCCCGCCGCTGGAGCCGGGGCCAACGCCCGGCGAGTCTCGTGATGAGGCGAGCGCAGGCCTGGGGCGCCGCGACGAGGGCGATCAGCACCACGACGCCGACCAGATCGATCGCCAGCACGACGAGGGCGGCCACCTCGAGGAACCGCGGGACCGGGACGACGAGCACCAGCACCGCCAGGATGAGCACGACGGCCAGGCTGTCCAGGACCCGCTCGACGACGAGCGTGGCGAGCGTGGTCCAGAAGGGATGGCTGCGCGCCGCCCCCAGGCCCGCGCTCCAGCGTCGCGCGACCAGATAGACGCGCACGACCTCACCCGCGCGGAGCGGGAGCACGTTGTTGGCCATGTACCCGATCATCATCGCCGGCGTGATGCCTTGCGGATTCGAGCCCGGCGGAAAGAGATACCACCAGCGCCGCCCGCGCACCCAAACCTGAAGCGGGGAGAGGATCACCGCGACCGCCATCCAGCCCCAGTGGGCGCCGCGCAGCTGCCGACCGAGCTCGGCCAGATCGACGCTACGGAGGAGATAGACGAGGAGCGCGACGCTGATCCCGACGCCGAGCGCGACCTTCGGCTTGCTCAGAGGCCGAGCTGCGCCAGGACCGCGTCGACTCGCGGTGGCACCGTGGTCGGGCGCGAAGCCGACTCGAGCGCGGTGTCCGGGTCCTTCAGCCCGTGGCCGGTCAGGGTGAGGACGAGGGTTGATCCGGGCTCGAATCGCCCGGCCTTGACGAGCTTGATCAAGCCGGCCACCGTCGCCGCCGAGGCCGGCTCCATGAAGATGCCTTCCTCGCGGGCGAGGAGGCGGTAGGCGCGAAGAATCTCCTCGTCGGTGACGATGTCGATCCAGCCCCGGGAGTCCTTCATCGCCTCCAGGGCCGGACCCCAGGACGCGGGGTTGCCGATCTTGATCGCGGTCGCGACCGTCCGCGGCTCCTCGATCACGTGGTTTTCGTAGATCGGCGCGGCCCCTGCCGCCTGGAAGCCGACCATCCGCGGCAGCTCCTTCACGCGGCCGGCCCGGTGATACTCGCGGTAGCCGCGCCAGTAGGCGGTGATGTTACCCGCGTTGCCGACCGGAATCAGGTGGTAGTCCGGCGCGCGCCCGAGCTGATCGCAGACCTCGAAGGCCCCGGTCTTCTGGCCCTCGAGCCTGAACGGATTCACCGAGTTCACGAGCGTCACGGGATGCCGTTCGGCGATCTGACGAACGATCGTCAGCGCCTGATCGAAGTTGCCCTCGACCATGAGGACCTTGGCGCCGTGGATGGCCGCCTGCGAGAGCTTGCCCAGCGCGACCGAGCCCTTGGGCACCATGACGAAGGCGCGGATGCCGGCACGCGCGGCGAAGGCGGCGGCCGCGGCCGAGGTGTTGCCGGTCGAGGCGCAGATGACGGCGCGCGAGCCCGTCTCGAGCGCCTTCGAGATCGCCATCGTCATCCCGCGGTCCTTGAACGAGCCCGTCGGGTTGAATCCTTCGCACTTCAAGTAGATCTGCATGCGGGCGTCGGTCGCCTCGGCCAGCCGGGGCGCGGGCACGAGCGGTGTGTTGCCCTCGAAGAGCGTGACGATCGGCGTCTTGTCCGTGACCGGGAGAAAATCCCGATACTCCTCGATCACCCCGTGCCACGCCTTCACGCCGGACTGCCCTCCACGCGGATCATGATGGTGGCCGCGGCGACGTCACGCAGCCGGTCGATCTTCGCCAGGGCCGTGCGCATGTCGCGCTCGCGCGCCTCGTGGGTCAGCATCACCACCGGCACCGCCTCGCGGGTGCCGCGGCCCTTCTGGATGACGTTGGCGATCGAGATGTCGTTCTCGCCCAGGATCCCCGCGACCTTCGACAGGACACCCGGTCGATCCTGCGCGGTCACGCGCAGGTAGTAGCGGCACTGGATCGCGTCCATCGGCGTGAGCGGAAGCGGCGACGGGCCGACCGACGGCAGCTCGAGGGGAAGCGAGGGAATGCCGTGCGCGATCCGGCGCGCGATCTCGATGACATCGGAGAGCACGGCCGAGGCCGTCGGCATCTGCCCCGCGCCGCGGCCGTAGAACATGAGATCGCCGACGGCGTCGCCGGTCAGGAAGATTCCGTTGAAGACGCCGGACACCGCGGCCAGCGGCGAGGCGGCGGGAATCATCGTGGGGTGCACGCGCACCTCCACGCCGGCGCCGCCGGGCGCGTCCGGGGACGTCGCCTTGGCGATGGCCAGGAGCTTGATCCGGTAGCCCAGCTCGCGCGCGTAGTCGATGTCCTGCGCGCTGACTCGCGAGATCCCCTCGGTGTGGATGTGCTTGAGATCGACGAAGGTGCGGAAGGCCAGCGCGACGAGGATCTGCAGCTTGTGGGCCGAGTCCATGCCCTCGATGTCGAGCGTCGGATCGGCCTCGGCGTAGCCGTGCGCCTGCGCTTCCTTGAGGACCAGCGAGAAGTCCAGGCCCTCGTCAGTCATCTTGCTCAAGATGTAGTTGCAGGTCCCGTTGACGATGCCGGCGAGCGACAAGACCCGGTTGGCGACCAGCCCGTCCTTGACCGCGCGGATCAGCGGAATGCCGCCGGCTACCGCCGCCTCGAAGCCGAGCGCGACGCCATAGCGCCGCGCCTCTTCGTAGAGCTCGACGCCGTGGTGGGCCAGGAGCGCCTTGTTCGCGGTGACCACGTGCTTGCCGGCGGCGAGGGCTCGCGAGATGAACGAGCGCGCGGGCTCGAGACCCCCGACCAGCTCGATCACGATCTGGATCGACGGGTCCGCCAACACGCTGGCGGCGTCGGCGGTCAACGGCAGCGACTTGAGATCGAGGCCCTCGCGAGCGCGGAAGAGGTCGGTGTCGGCGACCGCGGCCAGGGCGAGCCGAGCGCCGGCCCGCTCCTCCAGCATCTCACGTCGGCTCTGGAGGATCTTCGCGACCCCGGCCCCGACGGTGCCGAGCCCCAGCAGACCGATGCGCACGTCCCTCGTGCCGCTCACGGTTCGATCCCTGCCGGTTCGGTCAGCGGCTCAGCTGCTTGAGGCCGCGCAGCGCCTGGCGGATCCGCTGCTCGTTCTCGACGAGCGCGAACCGCACGTAGCCCTCTCCGTACTCGCCGAATCCGATGCCCGGCGACACCGCCACCTTGGCCTCCTGGATCAGGAGCTTGGAGAACTCGAGCGAGCCCAGGGTCTTGAAGGCATCGGGGATCGGCGCCCACACGAACATCGTGCCCTTGGGCTTGGGCACGTTCCAGCCGATCTTGTTGAGCCCGTCCACCAGGACGTCGCGGCGCTTTCGGTGCACCTCGACGATCTCGTCGACGCACTTCTGGTCGGCTTCGAGGGCGACGATGCCGGCGATCTGGATCGGCTGGAAGGCGCCGTAGTCCAGGTAGGACTTGATGCGGGCCAGCGCGGACACCATTCGAGAATTGCCGCAGACGAAGCCCAGGCGCCAGCCGGCCATGTTGTACGACTTCGAGGTCGAGAAGATCTCGACGCCGACCTCGCGCGCGCCCGGCACCTCGAGGAACGAGGGCGGCTGGTAGCCATCGAAGGTGAAGTCGGCGTAGGCGAAGTCGTGCACGACCATCAGACGATGCTCGCGCGCGAAGTCGACGACTTTCACGAAGAAGTCCCGGTCGACGCACATCGTCGTCGGGTTGTGCGGGAAGGAGAGGATCAGCAGCTTGGCCTTCGGCCACGCCAGTCGCGCCGTCTCCTGGAGCCGCGCGAAGAAATCGCCGTCGGGCGTCAGCGGAACCGACCGGAGATCGCCGTCGGCGATGACGACCGAGTACGAATGGATCGGATAGGTCGGGTTCGGCACGAGCGCGCCGTCGCCCGGCTGGAGCACGGCCAGGGCCAGATGCGCCATGCCTTCCTTGGCGCCGATCGTCGCGATCACCTCGGAGTCCGGATTGAGATCGACCTTGTAGCGGTCGCGATACCACTTGGCCATCGCGACGCGCAGCCGCGTGATGCCGCGCGAGGCCGAGTACCGGTGATTCTTCGGGTTCTTCGCGGCCTCGACGAGCTTGTCGACGATGTGCTTCGGCGTGGGCATGTCTGGATTGCCCATGCCGAGATCGATCACGTCCTCGCCGCGAGCTCGAGCCTTGGTCTTGAGGTCGTTGACGATCGCAAAGACGTACGGTGGAAGGCGCTTGATTCGATAGAACTCGTCCATGGAGGACTCCTCTTCGAGGTAGCCCACCGATGATACGCGGGACGACCGGGAGTGTCAATAAACGTACAATCTCATGCGGGGTTAGGAGTCACGGCCCGCGCCCAAACTGACGCGAAATGTCGTGGCCCTTGCCGTTATGGCAGCGTGGTGCTCTCCAAGTCCTTGATTGTTCATACGCGACCTCCGGCATGCGGCTTGCCACCTCAAGTTGACCGTGGGTCACGAGGGATCGTCTGTTGACAGTTTGGCCGACCGGGCGGCGGAGCCAGCCAGGCTCCTAATCGGGACCGGAAATCGCGCGCGCAGGCCGGGCCGCAAGCAATTCAGCCTGCTCATCGTTCGCGGCGACGGCACCCGAGTCCTCCGCTTCAACTTCCCCCGGCCCGCGGCCCTCGCCGTCTTCGCAACCATCGCCGTCACGGTGACGACCTTCTGCGCGCTCCTCGGTGACTGGCTCCAGCTCCGGCAGCTCACCGTCGAGGCGCGAACGTTCAAGGCGCAGATCGCCGAGCAGCAGACGACCATCGATTCGTTCAACAAGCGTGTCGTCGAGCTGCGCACGGAGATGACGAGCTGGCGTGACCTGCACGCGCGCATCTGGGAGCCGTTCGGTCCCGAGCTTCAGCCCGGTGGGCGCGACCGTGCGATCGGTGGTGGCGCGCTCCGGGCTGACCGGGTGACCGGAAAGCTCTCGCCGCGGGACGAGCTCGAGCGGCTAGCCGAAAGCGTGGCGGAGCAGGGCGAGAGCCTCAAGGCCCTCGACCGGCTCGTCTTGCGCGCCGGCAAGGCCCTCGCGGCGCTCCCGTCGCGCTGGCCGATTCGCGGCGCTGTCAACTCCGAGTTCGGCATGCGGCAGTCGCCCTGGTCGTCCGGGAGCGAGTTCCACAGCGGCATCGACATCCGCGCTCAGCACGGCACCCCGATCCGCGCTCCCGCCGGCGGGGTCGTCACGATCGCTGGGACGTACCAGGAATACGGCATCACCGTCATCCTCGACCACGGTCAGGACATCAAGAGCGTCTACGGCCACCTCTCGAAGACGAACGTCAAACCGGGTGAGCGGGTCGAGCGCGGCACCGTGGTCGGCTGGTCGGGCAACACCGGCCGCTCGACCGGCGCGCACCTGCACTACGAAATCCTGGTCAAGGGGCAGTCGGTCAACCCCCGCGCGTATTTGTGGGATTAGGGGGCGCCTCGAAGGGCCTCCTAAGACCCCCGCGCTCGGAGACGGCCCGGCCTAGCCGGGCCGCCCCTCGATTCGCGTCGCTCCTCCACGATTTCTCGTCGCTGCTCCCCTCCTGGAACCTGCTTTCCGGAGGCCTAGTCTTTGCGGGACGAGCGGGCGATGAAGTCGAGGCTCAGCTCGTTGAAGACGTCGGGGCGCTCGAGGAAGTAGCCGTGGCCGGCGGCGGCGACCAGGCGGAGCTCGGCGCCGTGAATTCGCGCCACGATCTCTCGGGAGAAACGCGGGGGCACGAGGATGTCGTCCTCGGCGACGCTGACGAGGGTCGGGCAGCGGATGGCTGAGAGCCGCTCGAGCGCATCGTGGGCGGCGACCGCTTCGCCCTGGCGGAGGAATCCCGCGAGCGACTGCGGGTAGGGATTCGCCAGCGCGTTCTGCAAGAGCGCCTCGATCAGCTCCGGTCGCTCGGCGTAGGTCGTCGGCGAGAAGAGCCACAGGCCCAGCGCCCGCAAGGTGGATTCACGACCCAGACCGATCCGCATCTCGCGCCACGCGGAGTTCAGCGCCAGCATGTACGCGTCCGGGCGCCCGAGCGTGCAGGCCAGATGCAGCGAGCGCACGCGCTCGGGGCTCTCGAGCGCCAGCTCCTGGGCGATCATCCCGCCCATCGATACGCCGAGCACGTGGGCGCGGTCGATGCCGAGCGCATTCATGAGGCCGAGCGCGTCGCCCGCCATCATCCGCGTCGTGTACGCGTGATCGGGAGCGTCGGTCTGGCCGACACCGCGGTTGTCGAACGCGATCACCCGATGCCGCATCGAAAAGTCGGCCATCTGAAGCGCCCAGGCCATGTGATCGCCGCCGAACCCCATGATCAGCACCAACGGATCGCCGCTGCCGACGTCCTGGTGATACATCTCGATGTCCCCAACCCGCACCCGTGGCACGTGGCGCCCTAAGTACGCACGCCGGCTCGGCTGGAAGTGTCAGGAGAGGGTGCGGGTGAGCGGTGGGCCCTTGTGAGCCCTGTGTAGGTACGGTTACTGGAATCGCAGAGCACGAACTCGATCTATAGCACGGTTGGCGCGCAGGCCTCACAAGGGCCCACCGCACGCCCGTGCCCTCTGCGGCGCTCAGCGGATCGAGACGCCGGTGCGGACCTGGCAGGCGACCCAGTGACCGGGAGAGATTTCTTTGAGTATCTGCTCGTTCTCCGAGCACGACGGCACGCGAAGCGAGCACCGGGTGTGGAAGCGGCAGCCGGAGGGCGGGTTGATCGGGCTCGGCACGTCGCCTTCGAGCAGGATCCGCTTGCGCTTCATCGTAGGGTCGGGGATCGGCACCGCGGACAGGAGCGCTTCGGTGTAGGGATGCCGCGGGTTGGTATAGAGCTCCTTGGCCGGCGCGATCTCGACGATCTTGCCCAGGTACATCACGGCCACGCGCGTCGAGATGTGCTCGACGACGGAGAGGTCGTGGGCAATGAACAGGTACGTGAGACCGAACTTCGCCTGGAGGTCCTCGAGCAGGTTCACGATCTGCGCCTGGATCGAGACGTCGAGGGCGGAGACCGGCTCGTCGGCCACGATGAGCTTGGGGCTCACCGCCAGCGCCCGCGCGATCCCGATTCGCTGACGCTGGCCGCCGGAGAACTCGTGCGGATAACGGCGCAGGTGATCGGGCAAGAGGCCGACCGTCTCGAGCAGCTGAGCGACGCGCTCCTCGCGCTCCTTTCGTGTCCGCGCCAGCTTGTGGATGACAAGCGCCTCGCCGATGATCGAGCCGACCGTCATCCGCGGATTGAGCGACGCGTACGGGTCCTGGAAGATGATCTGCATCTCCTTCCGGAGCGCGCGTAGCGACCGCTTGTCGAGCGTCGTCACGTTCTTCCCCTGGAAGACCACCTCGCCCGATGTCGGCTCGATCAGCCGGAGGATCGAGCGCCCTGTCGTCGACTTCCCGCAGCCCGATTCGCCGACGAGGCCGAGCGTCTCGCCGGCCATGATGTCGAACGACACGTCGTCGACGGCGTGCACGCGGGCGACCTCCCGCGAGAAGAGTCCGCCGCGGATCGGGAAGTACTTCTTGAGGTTCTTGACCTTGAGCAGCGCGTCTGGCATGGCGGGCCTCAGTAGAGGAAGCAGGCCACCTTGTGGCCCGGCCGGACTTCTTTGAGCGGTGGCGTGTTCTCAAAATGCATCGGCTTCGCGAGCGCGCAGCGCGGCGCGAACCGGCAGCCCGGCTTGATGTCGCCGCGCAAGGTCGGCACGGTGCCGGGAATCGCCTCCAGCTTCTGCTTCTGGGTGGCGGCCAGGTCGATTCTTGGGATCGAGCGCAGGAGCCCCTGCGTGTAGGGGTGCAGCGGCTCCTTGAACAGCTCGCCGACGGGCGCTTCCTCGACCACCTGCGCGCCGTACATCACGATGACCCGCTGCGCGGTCTCCGCGATCACGCCCATGTCGTGCGTGATCAGCAAGATCGCCATCCCCAGCTTGGCCTTCAGCTCGTTCAGGAGCTCGAGGATCTGCGCCTGGATGGTGACGTCGAGCGCGGTCGTCGGCTCGTCGGCGATCAGGAGCTTGGGGTTGCACGACAGCGCCATCGCGATCATCACGCGCTGCCGCATACCGCCGGAGAGCTGGTGGGGATACTCCTTCACCCGCCGCTCGGCGTTCGGGATGTGAACGAGCTTGAGCATGTCGACCGTCTTGGCCATCGCGTCGCGCCGCCCCAGGCCCTCGTGGAGCCGGACGGCCTCGGCGATCTGCTCGCCCACCGTGAACACCGGGTTGAGCGAGGTCATCGGCTCCTGGAAGATCATCGAGATCTCTTTGCCGCGGATCTTGCGCATCTGGGGGTTCGGCAGCTCGAGGAGGTTCTTGCCGCTGTAGTTGATCGTGCCCTCGACGATGCGGCCCGGCGGCGTCGGAATCAGGCGCATGATCGACAGCGCCGTGACGCTCTTGCCGGAGCCGGACTCGCCGACGATGCCGAGCGTCTCGCCCTTGTTGATGTGGAGATCGATACCGTCGACGGCGCGGACGACGCCTTCGTCGGTGAAGAAGTACGTTTTCAGCCCCTTGACCTCGAGTAGTCGTTCGGCCATGGCGCCCCCTGGAGCTACCACTTGCGTGTGATTTCGGCGAAGGCATCGAGCGTACGGCCGATGTCCTCCGCGTCGATGTCTTTGTGGGTCACGCACCGGATCGCGGTGGGACCGATCGCGTGGATCTTCACCTTGCGGGCGCCGCACCCGGCGACCAGCTCGGCCGTGGCGGCCGCGGAGGCCGCCGCGGTGCCGCCGCGCTCGACCCGGAAGATCACGATGTTCGTCTGCACACTGGCCAGATCGACGGAAAGGCCAGGAAGCTTGCTGACGCCCTCGGCGAGGGCGCGCGCGTTGGCGTGGTCCTCGGCGAGCCGGTCCACCATCCGCTCGAGCGCGACGATGCCGGCAGCCGCGATGATCCCGGCCTGACGCATGCCGCCGCCGAGCATCTTCCGCACCCGCCGGGCCCTGGCGATCAGGTCGGTGGATCCGCAGATCACCGAGCCGACCGGCGCGCCCAAGCCCTTCGAGACACAGAACGTGACGGAGTCGACGTCACGCACGAAGTCGCGGGCGGGACGCTCGAGCGCGATCGCGGCGTTGAAGAGCCGCGCGCCGTCCAGGTGCACCGGCACCGACGCTTCGTGGGCCACGGCGGCGACAGCGCTGATCTCCTCTGGCGTGCAGCAAGTTCCGCCGTGACGGTTGTGCGTGTTCTCGATACAGATCAGGCCGGTGGGCGGCACGTGGATGTTGGCGGCACGCAACGCCTCTCGCACCTGGTCGGGCGCCAGAAAGCCCCGCGCCGTCTTGACGGGCCGCATCTGGAGGTTGCCGACCACCGCCGCACCGGCCGCCTCGTTGTTGAAGATGTGCGAGTCCAGGTCGAGAACGACTTCCTGGCCGGTCTGCGTCTGGCTGACGACGGAGATGAGGTTGCCCATGGTGCCGGACGTGACGAAGAGCCCGGCGGCCTTCCCGAGCCGCTCGGCCGCCAGCGCCTCGAGCCGCTTGACGGTCGGATCCTCCTCCCAGACGTCGTCACCGACGGGGGCGCGTGCCATGGCCTCGCGCATCTCGGGAGTGGGAAGCGTGAGCGTGTCTGAGCGGAGGTCGACGATGTCGTGCACTGGCTATCTCTTGGTTCCGGCGAGCCCGGAGCTGTTGAGTCGTTGCTTACCTCGTCGGCCCCACTCGGTGAAGTCGTAGTCGACCGACAGACGCCGGAGCAGCTCGACGGCCTCGGCGTTCTTGCCCTCGTAGAAGTTGACCTCGGCGAGCAGGAAGAGTGTTTCCGGGATCACCGCGGTCCGCGAATAATCCTTCAGCACGAGCTCGAGCCGCTGCCGCGCCGCGCTCGGGTTGCCCTGGGTGAAGTAGTAGCTCGCGACCCACACTTCCTTCTGGGCGAGGCGCTCGCGGCACTTGTCGATCTTCGCCAGCCCGTCGGTCGCGTAGCGGCTCTGCGGGTACTCCTTTACCAGCTTCTTGAACTGGTCCAGCGCCTTCTGGGTCAGCGCCTGGTCCTGCTCGACGGGCTTCATCTGGTCGTAGTAGCTCATCGCGAGGCGGTACTGGACGAGGTCTGCGATCTCGTGCCGGGGAAAGAACGCCAGGAAGCCTTCGAACTCCTTTACCGCTTTGTCGAACTCGGCCTCGCGATAGTACGCCTCGCCGATGTAGAACCGCGCCTTCGGCGCGTGTGAGGAGTTCGGGTGGCGCTCCACGATCTTCCGGAAATTGAGACGCGCCTCGTCGTATCGGCGGTTGTTCAGCTCGGTCTCGCCGGTCTTGTAGAGCTCCTCGGGAGGCAGGATCGGCGTCGGCGCAGGTGTCATCCATGCGCAGCCGCCCACGAGGAGCAGCAGGCCTATCACGAGGACGCGTACCAGCAAGGCGGGATACCCTAACATCGAAATTGGCAGATACATATAGCACACTCCCAACGGAAAAACCCATTACCCCGACGCCTTGTGATCAGCCGCCCGCCCTACCCCAGGCGGGCCTTACGGGGTAAGATGTGGGTCGCCCAAATGAAGCGCAAGCTGCTCCTCACGCTCGGCTGCCTGGTCGGCCTGGCGACACTCTCATATGGCGGCTACGCCTGGTACAACGCGATCACCTACGTCTCGACCGACGACGCGTACGTCGAGGGCACGATCTCACCCATCAGCGCGAAGGTGGCGGGGCACGTCGTCGAGCTCTTCGTCCAGGACAATCAGGCGGTCAAGAAGGGCGAGCTGCTCATGCGGGTCGATCCGCGCGATTTCCAGGCCAAGCGGGAGCAGGCGCGCGCCGCAGTCGCTACCGCGGAGGCGACCCTCCGCGCAGCGCGCTCCGAAGTGCCGCTGACGCGTGAGGGCACCCGCGCGCAGATCGACCAGGCCCGGGCGGCGGTGCAAGTGGCGATGGTCGGCGTGAAATCGGCGGAATCGGCGGTCGAGGAGGCGCGCGCGCGGCTCGAAGCACGACGCTCGGCCACCGACGCGATGCGCGCCGATATCAGCGGAGCCCAGAGCACCTACCGGCAGGCCGGGCGCGAGCTCGAACGGGTCCGCAGCCTGCTCAAGACCGACCTCGTGGCCCGCCGCGAGTACGACGTGGCCGAGGCGGCTTACGAGACCGCCGGCTCGACGGTCGAGGCCCTGCAGCGGCGGATGGCGCAGTCCGAGCGGGAGATCCAGCAGGCGGAAGCCGAGCTCGGCAATCGCGTCCACGCCGTGGACCAGGCGCGACAGCGCGTCGTGGAGTCGCGCGCCGCGCTGGCGTTGGCGGAGAGTCAGATCCATCAAGTGTCGATCAAGGACGCGGAGGCGAGCCGCGCCGAGGGGCGCCTGCGCGAGATGCAGGCGGATCTCGCCTTCGCGGATCTGCAGGTCGAGCACACCGAAGTCCGCGCCCCGGTCGAGGGCGTCGTGTCCAAGCGGAGCGTCGAGCTCGGGCAGGTGGTCCAGATGGGCCAGCCGCTCCTCGCCATCGTGCCGCTGCAGGACGTGTGGGTGGTCGCCAACTTCAAGGAGACCCAGCTCGGCCGCCTCCGGACCGGGATGAAGGCAGCCGTCGAGGTCGACGGCTATCCCGACAAGTCCTACACCGGCACGATCGAGTCGATGAGCGCCGGCACCGGAGCGCGCTTCTCGCTCCTGCCTCCCGAGAACGCCACCGGCAACTGGGTGAAGGTCGTCCAGCGGGTCCCGGTAAGGATCCACCTGGACGGAAAGGGAATCGGCAACCCGCACACGCTTCGCGCGGGCATGTCGGTCGTCGTCACGATCCGCGTCCGGTGACGCCCGCAGCGGGTCGAGGAGCTCAGGCCGACAAGAGCTTCTCCATGATGATCGTGTCGACCCACTTGCCGTCGAGCTGGCCCTGCTCGTGATAGGTCCCGACGGCGCGGAAGCCGGACTTGACATAGAGCGCCATGCCCCCGGCGTTGCCCGGGAACGCGGACAGCACGAGCTTGTGGAACCCGTGCTGGCGGCCGAGCTCGGTCAGCCTCTCGAGCAGCGCGCGGCCGACGCCCTTTCCTCGCCAGCCCCGCTCGACGTAGACGGAGATGTCGGCGACGAAGCGATAGGCCTCGCGCGCGTTGAACACGTTCAAACTCGCCCAACCCACAGGGCCGGAAGAGTCGTCCGCGGCCCCCGCTACAACAAATTCAGCAACGATCACCGGATGGCGCGCGTCACGGCTCTCGAGCCATTGCCGGCGCTCGTCGGGCGTGCGGAGCTCGGTCTCGAGCGTGGCGACTCGGTCCTCGATCCCCTGGTTGTAGATGCGGCAGATCGCCTCGGCGTCCGTCGCCGTCGCCTGACGGAGGCGATAAACCGTCACGTCAGCTCTCGGCTATCGAGCCGTCCGTCCTTCCGGAGCCGCTCGAACTCGTCGAGCGTCTTCGCGACGCCGTCGGTGAGCGAGGTCGGAGGTGCCGGACCGAGATCCTTCTGATAGCGTGCGTCGCCGAGCGCAGCCGGGAACGGAAGCGCCTGCTCGACGTGGGTGATGGAGCCCTTCACGGCCGGCCGCGCCGCCTCGATCGTCCGCACCACGTCGGTGACCGACGCCGAGGCGCCGTGGAGGTTGTAGACGCGAGCGCCGTCGAGCCGCGCGCTCGCCGCGGCCAGGACCGCGCGGGCCACGTCCTCGGTGTAGATGAGGTCGGTCGACCCGCCCCAGCGGATCTGGAACGGCCGGCCGAGGACCGCCGCCTTCATCGCCAAGGTAGGGTCGGCGGTGAGGCCGAAGTCGCGGCCAGGCCCGTAGACCGTCAGCGGACGAAAGCCGGACGACGGGATCCGATGCTCCTCCCAGTAGACTCGGGCCGTCTCCTCGTTGGCGACCTTGTAAACGCCGTAGTGCGTGGCCGGGCGCGCCGGCGCGTCATCGGCGATCGGCCCAGGCGGGTAGAGACTCGGCGCGCCGAAGACCGCCGCGGACGACGCGTAGACCACGCGCTCGACCTGGCCCGCGGCGGCACGCGCCACCTCGAAGACGTTCGCGGTCCCCACGACGTTGATCGCGGCGCCGCGCGGCGGATCTTGGCGGCAGAGAAAAACCTGCCACGCGGCCAGGTGGATCACGCGACGAATGCCGTGATCGCGTACGACGCGCCCGAGGCTCTCACGATCGGTGATGTCGCCGCGCACGCTCACCACGCGGCTCGGCGCGTCGGACCCGGCGATCATGCCCACGCGCCACGGATCGTCGCCGAGGTCGAACACGACGGGACGCTCGCCCGACGCGAGCAGCCCGCGCACGACCCATGCGCCGATGCAGCCGAACGCGCCCGTCACCAGCGTCGTCATGAACGGGAATATAATGCCCCTCGTGTTCCAGAGCGAGCGGTTCTTCCGCGAAGCGTGGCCGCAGATCTCGCAGTCGGTCGAGTCGGGAACCGACGCCGCGAGCGACGTCCAGTGGATCGCCGGCGCCACCGGGCTCGAGACGGGCGCGCGCGTGCTCGACGCGCCCTGCGGCTTCGGCCGCCACTCGGTGGAGTTCGCGCGGCGCGACTGCGAGACGACCGGCGTCGATTTCAGCGAGACGGAGCTCGGCCGCGCGCGCCGGGCGGCCGGCGAGGCCGGGGTCTCGCTCGCGCTGGTGTGCCAGGACATCCGCGACATGGAGTTCTCGAGCGAGTTCGATCTCGCCGTGAATCTCTTCAGCTCCATCGGGTACTTCTCCGAGGACGAGGACCGGCTCGTGCTCGACCGCTTCTGGCGCGCGCTCAGGCCCGGCGGCGCCTTCGTGGTCGACACGCGCAACCGCGACCAGTGCGTGCGCTCGCTGCCGCCGGAAGAGCGGATGCGCCGGGGCAACTCGACCATCCGAGTCGAGAACGAGTTCGATCCGACGACGAGCCGCTGGCGCGCCCGGTGGTGGCGCCTCAAGCGCGCGTCGGCGAAATCGGAGGACGCGTCTCAGGAATTGATCGGCGAGAGCGAGATCCGGCTCTACTCGGCTCACGAGCTGCTGCACATGCTGCGCCCGGAGCGCTGGCGCAAGGTCGAGCTCTTCGGTGGTCTCGACGGCACCCCCTTCTCGCTGGACACCCACCGCCTCGTCGTCGTCGCCCGGAAGTAGTAGAATCCGACACCTGCCCGAAAGGAGATCCCCTCGATGGCCACTGAGCGTCCGCTGATCGTGCTCGCCGGCCCCATTCACCCCGACGGCAAGGCCGTTCTCGAGAAGGAAGCGCGGGTCGTCGTGTGTGAGGACGAGAGCGAGGCCGGCGTGGTCAAGATGGCCGCCGAGGCGCAGGGAATCCTCTTTCGCGTCCGGCCGCGGTGCACCGAGAGCCTGATGGCCGCCTGCCGGTCGCTCAAGGTGGTCGGCCGGCACGGCGTCGGGCTCGACACGGTCGACATTCCCGCGGCGACCCGGCTCGGCGTCGCGGTCGTCCACGCTCCGGGCTCCAACTCGCAGGCCGTCGCCGAGCACGCGCTGATGCTGATGCTGACCTGCGTGAAGCGCACGTTCGCGGTGGACAAGGCGACGCGCGCGGGCGACTGGGGCACGCCGCGGGCCGGCAACACCGAGCTCGGCGGCAAGACCCTCGGCATCGTCGGGGTCGGCAACGTCGGACGGCGCGTCGCGAAGTTCGCGGGCGCGCTCGGCATGCGCGTGCTCGGCTACGACAAGTACGTGGCCGACGACGAGCTACGGCGGCGCGGCGCCGAGCCGGTGACGAGTCTCGAGGCGCTCGTGCCGCAGGTCGACGTGCTCACGTGCCACACGCCGCTCACGCCCGAGACGCGGCACATGATCAACGAGAAGACCATCGGGCTCATGAAGCCGGGCGCGGTCTACATCAACACCTCGCGCGGCCCGGTGCAGGACGAGCGCGCGCTCTTCGAGGCGCTCACCCGCGGCAAGCTCGGCGCGGCCGGCCTCGACGTCTGGGAAGACGAGCCCACGTCCGCGGACAACCCGATCCTCAACCTCCAGAACGTGGTGTGTTCCTCGCACGTCGCCGGTGTCACGCGCGAGGCGACGCGCCAGGCGGCGATGCAGGTCTCGGGCGAGATGCTCCGCGTCCTGCGCGGGGAGCGCCCGGACGTGCTCGTGAATCCGGACGTGTGGCCGCGCCTCGGCCGGCGGTAGCCGCCCGCCGCGTGAGAGAACGCCGCCGGCCCCGAAGCGAGGTAAAATCCCTCTATGCCGATCGACACCCGTCATCCGCGGGAAATCCGGCAGGACATCCGGCGCGGCAAGCTGGCCGGGATCACCGCGGGGCTTGGCCAGAACTACGTCCAGGCCAATCTGGCGGTGCTGCCGAAGGAGCAGGCGTACGACTTTCTCCTGTTCTGCCAGCGCAATCCGCGGCCGTGCCCGCTGCTCGAGGTGACCGACGTGGGGTCGCCCGAGCCGGTCGGCGTGGCGCCGGGCGCGGATCTCCGGACGGACATTCCCCGCTACCGGATCTACAAGGACGGCGTGCTCGCCGACGAGGTGACCGACGCGACGCCGTACTGGCGTGACGATCTGGTCGCGTTCTTGCTCGGGTGCTCGTTCACGTTCGAGTGGGCGCTGCTCGAGGCGGGCATCCGGCTCTGGCACGTCGAGCACGGCAAGAACGTCGCGATGTGGCGCACGTCGACCCCGTGCCGGCCCGCCGGCGTCTTCCACGGGCCCATGGTCGTTTCGATGCGGCCGATCGCCGCCGCGCAGCTCGCGAAAGCGGTGACGGCGAGCGCCCGGTTCCCCGGCGCCCACGGGGCGCCCGTGCACGTCGGCGACCCCGGCGCCATCGGCATCGCGGATATCGCGCGCCCCGACTGGGGCGACGCGCAGGAGTTCGCGCGCGGCGACGTGCCGGTCTTCTGGGCGTGCGGCGTCACGCCCCAGGCCGTCGCGCTCGCGTCGCGGCCACCGTTCATGATCACGCACAGCCCGGGGCACATGTTCATCACCGACCTGCCGAACTCCGCGCTGGCGGCGATCTAACGCGTTGCGGTTTCTGCCTGCGGGCGATCTCGCCGTGTGCGTCGAGCTCGGCGAGGAAATCAGCGTCGAGGTCAATACGCGAGTCCGCGCGCTCGAGTTCTTGATCCAGCAGAAGGGACTGACTGGTGTCGTGGAGACGGTTCCGGCCTACTCGTCGCTGCTCGTCTGCTACGATCCGCGCGCCGTCGGCTACGAGCCCCTGTGCGCGGCGATCGCCGAGCTCGTGCCCCAGGCGACCACCGCCGCCCGCGGCTCGACACGCCGCGCACCAAGACCCCGCCGGGCAGCGTCGGCATCGGCGGCATCCAGTGCTGCATCTACTCGGTCGAGAGCCCGGGCGGCTTCTGGATTCTCGGGCGGACGCCGGTGTCGCTCTACGACCCGAGCGCGTCCGAGCCCACGCTCTTGCGTCCGGGCGACCGGGTGAGGTTTCGGCGGATCGATCGTGCGGAGTTCGATTCGATCGGCGCGGCGGTCGCCGCTCGCGCCTACCGGCCGGTGATCGCATGATCCGGATCCTCGACGCGGGCCCGCAGACCACCGTGCAGGACCTCGGCCGCACCGGCCAGATGCGCTACGGCATCCCGCCGTCGGGTCCCGTGGACCGATTCGCGTTCGTGCTCGCCAATCGCCTCGTCGGCAATGCCGACACGGCGGCCGCCCTCGAGTGCACGCTGATCGGCCCGCGCTTCGAGATCACCGGCGCCGGCGCCATCGCGGTCACCGGCGCCGACATGCCGGTGACCGTGAACGGTCAAAGCGCGGCCGGGTGGCGCACGATCGCGGTGAAGGCGGGCGACGTCGTCAGGCTCGGCCCCGCTCGCACGGGCGTGCGGTCGTACGTCGGCGTTGCCGGTGGGCTCGACGTGCCGCTCGTGCTGGGGTCGCGGTCGACCTACCTGCGGGGTCGCGTGGGCGGGGTCGAGGGGCGCGCGCTCAGGAAGGGCGACGAGCTCCGCCTGTTCCCGTCCGGCCCCGTCAAGCCGCGCCACGTGGAGCCGCGGGCGATCCCGGACTATACCGGTGAGCCGACGGTCCGCGCGGTGCTCGGTCCGCAGGCCGACCGCTTCACGGCCGAGGGTCTCGAGGCGTTGTTCGGCGGTCGGTACGAGGTGCTGCCGCAGTCGGACCGGATGGGCTCGCGCCTGCGCGGGCCGCGGATCGCGCACGCGCGCGGCCACGACATCGTCTCCGACGGGATCGCGCTCGGGTCCATCCAGGTTCCCGGCGATGGGCAACCGATCGTGCTCCTGGTCGACCGGCAATCCACCGGCGGCTATACGAAGGCGGCTACTATTTGTT
>QHSQ01000360.1 GCA_003221615.1 Candidatus Rokuibacteriota bacterium
GCCGGCAGCGACTCGGCGGCGCGCTCCCAGGTGCGGACCGCTTCGCGGTGGTCGCCGGTGAGCTCGTAGGCGTCACCGAGCGCGAGCGCCGCCGGCAGGAAGAAACGATCGGTCCGCGACGCGCTCTTGAAGTGCGAGAGCGCCCCGCCGGCATTGGCGCGCGCGAGCTCGGCGCGGCCGAGCTCGTAGTAGATGGCGGCCAGCTGCTCGGTCTCGGGCGAGCGCCCGGTCGCGCCGACGGCGCCGAGGATCCGCTGCTGGGCGTCCAGCGCCTCGCGCCAGCGCCCGCCCTCCACGGCGAGGTCGCGGAGACCGCGCAGCGCCACGAGATGATCGCGACGCGTCTGGAGGATGAGCCGGAAGGTGGTGGCGGCCTCGTCGCTGCGGCCCAGGCGCCGCGCTTCCTCGGCGCGGCGGAGGAGCTCGACGGTGGGCGAATCGTCGGCCTCGGCGCGCCGGCCCGCGCCGACCTTGAACAGGCTCTTGAGGGTGAGGCCGAGGGAGAGCAGCGAACGGACCGAGACGGGCAGTGTCACGGGCGCGGCGATTCCTCGTAGGGACCGAACGGAAGCGCGAGGGCGCGACGCACGACTAGCCCGTGGCCATCCGCTCCTCTTCTTCGATCACGCGCTGGCAATCGATACAGTGACGCGCGAACGGCAGCGCCTCGAGCCGCTTTTCGGAAATCGGCTCGTTGCACCGCTCGCACGAGCCGAACGCGCCGTCGTCGAGCTTCTGGAGGGCCGAGACGACGTCGCGGAGCAGCCGCCGGTCGCCGTTGCCGAGCTCGAAGAAGAACTCTCTCGTGTACGCGGTATTGGCCTGGTCGCCCAGGTCCTTGATCGAGTCGTCTTCGGCGTCTTTTCCGTACAAAGCGGTCCGGCCGACCTCTTCGGTCAGCTGCCGCTGCTTTTCGACAAGTCGTTTTTTGAAGTACGCGAGCCGATCTTTGCGCATGTGGACCTCCTTCCGTACCGAGGGCGCGCAATCGAGCAACCAACGCTAGCACGCACCCTGGGAGCGCGCAACACCAACAACGCCCCCCCAGCCGGTGTCCCGGTCACGAATCGTCGAGCGTCAGGGCCGGCGCGTCGCCCCACAGGCGCTCGAGCGCATAGTAGGTCCGCGTGTCTTCCAGAAATACGTGAATGAGCACGTCGCCGTAGTCGAGCAGCACCCAGCCGCTCTCGGCGACGCCCTCGGCGTGCAGGACGTTCACCCCTTCGCCCCGGAGCTCCACGCGGATGGCTTCGGTGATCGTCTCCAGGTGCGTCGTCGACTTGCCGCTGCAGATGAGAAAGTAATCCGTGACGCTCGACACACGCTGGACGTCGAGCACCACGAGATCGCCGGCGCGCTTGTCGAGCGCGGCGCGGGCCGCGCGACGGGCCTTCCACTCGGCCGACGGCGTCGTCACGACCCGTCGGCGTGGTAGAGGCGATTGGCGCGGATGTACGCGCCGACCGCCTCGGGAAGCCGGTAGGCGATGGACCGTCCCTCTCGCACGCGGCGTCGGAGATCCGACGCCGAGATCGGGAGCGAGCCGGCGCGGACGACCATGGGCTCGTGGCCGATCTCGTGCGCGACCTTCCGGACCGCCGCGCTCTCCAGATCGAACGCGCTGCCGACCCGCGGCACAACGGCCAGCTGCGCGAGCTCGGCCACGCGCCGGGGCGAGCGCCAGGTGAGCAGGTCGAGGAACGTCTCGGAGCCGACGATCAAGAACAGCTCGTCGCGCGGGATGCGCAGGGCTTCGAGCGTGTCGACGGTGTACGAGGGCCCGGGGCGGCGAAATTCCGCGTCGGAGACGGCGAATTTCGAGTGGCCGGCGATCGCGAGCTCGACCATCGCGTACCGGTCCGCCGCGGGGGCCAGGTCGGCGTTCGACTTGTGGGGCGGCCGCGACGCGGGCACGAACAGCACGCGGTCCAGACCGAGCAGCTCCGCCACGTCGTCGGCGAGCAGCAGGTGTCCATAGTGGATGGGATTGAACGAGCCGCCGAGGACGGCCGTGCGCGCCAAGATCAGCGCCGCGTCGATTCGATCGGGCGCCGCACTTAGTCCCGCACCTGCCCGTCGCCCTGCACGACGAACTTGGTCGTCGTCAGCTCCCTCACGCCGACCGGTCCGCGGGCGTGCACGCGAGAGGTCGAGATGCCCATCTCGGCGCCCATCCCGAACTGGCTCCCGTCGACCAGCCGGGTCGACGCGTTCACGAGCACGGCGGCCGCGTCCACCTCGCGCGTGAAGCGGCGGGCGTGGCCGAGGTCGTTGGTCACGATCGCCTCGGCGAGACCGGTGCCGTGGCGCGCGACGTGCTCGATGGCGGCGTCGAGGTCATCGACCACCCGGATCGAGAGGATCAGGTCGAGGTACTCGGCGTCCCAGTCGGCGTCGGTCGCCGCGCTCATCCCGGGCACCAGCCCGAGCGTGCGCGGGCATCCGCGGAGCGCGACGCCCGCCTCGGTCAGACGGGCCGCCAGCGACGGCAAGAGGCGCGGGGCGATCTCGCGATGCACCAGGAGCGTCTCGAGCGCGTTACACACGCTCGGCCGTTGCGCCTTGGCGTTGACCACGATCGCGCCGGCCATCGCGAGGTCGGCGTCGGCGTCGACGAACACGTGCACCACGCCCTTGTCGTGCTTCAGCACCGGCACGCGCGAGGTGCGGCTCACCCACCGCACCAGCTCCTCACCGCCGCGCGGGATGATCAGGTCGACGAGCTCGTCGAGCTCGAGCAGCGCGGCCACCGCGGCCCGGTCGGTCGTGTCGACGAACTGCACCGCGTCGGGGGGCGCGCCCACCTTCTCCAGGGCTCTCGCCAGAACGGCCGCGATGGCCATGTTCGACTCGATCGCCTCGCTGCCGCCGCGCAGCACGACCGCGTTGCCCGACTTCACGCAGAGGCCGGCGGCGTCGGCGGTGACGTTGGGCCGAGATTCGTAGATGAACCCGATCACGCCGAGAGGCACGCGGACCCGAGAGATCTCGATGCCGTTGGGACGGCGCCACGACTCGACGACGGCGCCCACCGGATCGGGAAGGGTGGCGATCTCCCTCAAACCCTGGGCCATCTCCTCGATGCGCGACTCGGTGAGCGTCAGGCGATCAAGAAAGGCCTTGGCCACTCGGCCGCGCGCCCGCTCGACGTCGGCGCGATTGGCCTCGAGCAGCACCTGGCTCTTTTCCACGAGACCACGCGCCATCTGCTGCAGCGCTTCGTTCTTGGTCTTGGTCGGGCAGAGCGCCATCGCGCGCGCCGCCGCCCGCGCCGCCCGCGCGCGGGTTTCGATGAGAGTCTTCGGATCCATCCTCATCCCTTCGTCCAGAGGCGCGCGCGATCCATTTGCAGCGCGCACGTCCTAGAGAATCACCAGATTGTCGCGGTGGATCACTTCATCGAAGCTCTTGTACCCCAGCCGGTGCTCGATCTCCTGCGTCTTCGCTCCGCGGATCTTCCGGAGCTCGGTCGCATCGAAGTTCACGACTCCGCGGGCGAACTCCTTGCCGCCGGCGCCCCCCAGGAGAGCCACCACCTCCCCCGAGTCGAAGTCGCCCTCGATCTCGACTATGCCTGAAGGCAGGAGGCTCTTGCCACGCTGAGTTAATGCCGCCAGGGCCCCCGCGTCAACCGTGAGGCGTCCCTGCGGCGGAACCGCGAACGCGATCCAGCGCTTGCGGGCCCCCAGGCGGTCGGCCTTCGGCGCGAAGTAGGTCCCGACGGACTCGCCCTCGAGGATCCGGCGGAGCACGCCGGGCTCGAGCCCGCTGGCGATGACCATCGGCACCCCCGCCGCCGCCGCCTTCCGCGCGGCCTGGAGCTTCGTCGCCATGCCCCCCACCGACACGCGATCCACGCGGTCGCGCGCGAGCCCCACGATCTCGTCGGTGACGGCGTCGACGGTGTCGAGCTTGCGCGCCCGGGCGTTGAGGGATGGGTCGTCGGTGTAGAGGCCGTCCACGTCGGTGAGGAGCACCAGGAGGTCCGCGTCGATCAGCGAGGCGACCAGAGCGCTGAGGTTGTCGTTGTCGCCCACCTTGATCTCTTCGACCGCGACGGTGTCGTTCTCGTTGACGATCGGCATGACATCGAACTTCAGGAGCGCCAGCAACGTGTTCTTCGCGTTCAGATAGCGCGCGCGGTCGCTGATGTCCTGCGCCGTCAGCAGCACCTGGCCGACCGGGATGCGATGACGACCGAAGGCCGCCTCGTACTGCCACATCAGCGCCGACTGGCCGACGGCCGCGGCGGCCTGCTTCTCGGGAATCGAGCGCGGCCGCTCGACGAGCCCGAGCCGCGCCATGCCGGTCGCGATGGCTCCGGAGGACACCAGGACGATTCGTCGCCCCTCGCTGACCGAGGCGATGTCGGCCGCGAGGGCGTCGACGCGCGCGGTGCTGACGCTGGCGCCCGGCGTAGTCACGAGCCCGCTGCCGACCTTCACGACGAGCCGCCGCACCCGGCCGAGCCGGCGCGCGCCGCTCATCGGCTGCGCGCTCCCGAGCGACCAGGGCTCGACGCCGGCGGCGGGTCGGGCGATCCGGCCTCCTGGGCCGAGAGCGAGTCGAGCCGCGCGACGACCGCGCGCACCAGCTCGGTGAGGCCGTTCCCGGTGACGGCTGAGATGACGAAGAGCGTCAGGCCGTTCTCGGCGCAGTGTCGCTCGATCCGCTCGCGGCTCGGCGCCGCGTCCGGCAGGTCCGCCTTGTTGGCCACGATGATCTGGGGCCGCCCGGCGAGCTCGGCCGAATACGCGACGAGCTCGCGGTCGATCGCCCGGAGATCGTCGATCGGATCGCGCCCGGTCTGCGGGTCGAGATCGAGCATGTGCACGAGGAGGCGTGTCCGCTCCGTATGGCGAAGGAACTGATGCCCGAGCCCCTTGCCCTCGGCGGCACCGGGGATCAGTCCCGGAAGGTCGGCGATCACGAACGAGCGGTCTTCGGCGGCGCGCACGATGCCGAGGGTGGGCTCCAGCGTGGTGAACGGATAATCGGCGATCTTCGGTCGCGCCGCCGAAAGCCGGGAGACCAGGGTCGACTTTCCCGCGTTCGGAAAGCCGATCACGCCGACGTCGGCGAGCAGCTTCAGCTCCATGTGGAGCCAGCGCTCCGGACCGGGGCGGCCCAGGTCGGCGCGGCGAGGCGCCTGATTGGTCGAGGTGGCGAAGCGCGCGTTGCCCCGCCCGCCCCGCGCGCCGCGGATCGCGAGAATGCGCTGACCGGGCGCGGTGAGGTCGCCGAGGAGCTCGCCGGTATCGCGGTCGGCGACCACGGTGCCGAGCGGGACTTTCAGGATCAGATCGTCCCCGCTGGCCCCGTGACGGTTGGAACCCTGGCCGTGGGTGCCGCGCTCGGCGTGGTAGTGCCGGCGATAGTGAAAGTCGAGGAGCGTCGTCAGCGCGGGAGCGGCCTCGAGCCAGATACTGCCGCCGTCACCCCCGTCGCCGCCGTCGGGGCCTCCATAGGGGACGAACTTCTCGCGGCGGAAGCTGACGCAGCCGGCACCTCCGTCGCCGCCCTTGACGAAGACATCGATCTCGTCGACGAACATGCCGTGCACCGCGGGCCCGGGCGGGCCCGGCGGAGGTCACACCGGGTTGGAGCCGATGCTCACGAAGCGCGAATCACCACGCCGCTCGAACTTCACGAAGCCGTCCACCTTCGCGAACAGCGTGTCGTCCGAGCCGATCCCGACGTTCAGTCCGGGCTTGAACCGCGTCCCGCGCTGGCGGACGAGGATGGAGCCGCCCGTCACGAACTGGCCGGCGAATCGCTTCACGCCGAGCATCTGGGGATTCGAGTCCCGGCCGTTCCTCGAGCTGCCGACGCCCTTCTTGTGAGCCATCGCGTCTTAGACCTCGATCTTCGTGATTCGGACCGTCGTCGCCGCCTGGCGGTGGCCGCGGTTCCGGCGATAGTTCTTCCGGCGCTTGAACTTCACGACTCTCACCTTCCGGCGACGCCCCTGGGCCACGACTTCGCCGGAGACCTTGGCGCGACTGAGGGCCTTCTCGCCCGAGATGACCTGGCCATCACGGTTGACGAGCAGGACGGACTTGAACTCGACCGCCGCGCCCTTTTCGCCCGGCAGTTTCTCGACCGAGATGACCTGCCCGGTCGTCACGCAGTACTGCTTGCCTCCGGTCGCGATCACGGCTTCCATTCTCAGACCTTTCTGAGCCGGCGACTTCGACGAGGCTCCATGAGACCACACGCTGACGTCTTGCGTCAACAAGCGCGCCGCTCTCGGAGCCCTCCGGCGTCAGGGTCTCAGGCCGTCTTCATGTACTCGGCGAGCCGCTTGCGGACGAAGAGCCGTGAGCGGTGGATCCGCGACTTCACAGCCGGCAGGCTGATGCCGAGCGTCTCGGCGATGTCCGGGTTGGACAGGCCCTCCACGTCGTGGAGCACGAGCGCGGTGCGGTAGTCCGGCGGCAGCCCGTCGATCGCCTCGCCCAGGACCCGGCGTAGCTCGCCCTGGAGCGCCTGCTCGTCGACCCGCTCGGACCAGTCGGCCATCGGCTCGAAATGACGGCCGTCGTCGTCGAACGTCGGGAGCACGTCGTCCATCGCGATCTCGTGCGCCTTCGACCGGCGGGCGCGCAGCTTCTGATAGGCGGCGTTCGCGGCGATCCGATAGAGCCAGCTGCCGAACGCGGATTCGCCCTTGAACGTGGAGATCTTCCGGGCGGCCGTCCAGAGTGCGTCCTGCGCCGCCTCTTCCGCATCCTCGTTCGACCCGGTGATGCGCAGGGCGAGCCGGTACACGCGGTCGCCGTACGTCTCGACCAACTGCTCCGGAGCTTCGGGGTCCTCGCGGCGCAGGGCCTCGACCAGGGCCGCGTCGCCGTCCCGTTTCGTCGTGTCCATGGCCGTCATACCCTCGGCTCGAACAGCGACAGATACCGCTTGGTTTCCGCCACGCACTGCTCCATGACGGCGATGTCTTTCGTCAGCTTCGCGAGTAAGATCGCGCCCTCCAGCGAGGCGACGAGAAAATCGGCAACGGCTTCGGGCCGGCATGTGCCGTCGACCGTCCCCCGGCTTTGCGCGGTGCGGAGTACCTCGGTCAGTCGCTCGCGCCACGCGGCGAACACTGAGGCCAGGCGCGCGCGGAATCCCTCGTGCACGTCGGAGAGCTCCGCGGCCAGATTGCCGAGCGGGCAGCCCCCGACGCAATTGCTGGCGCGCTGCACCTCGAGAAGGCGATCGAGGAAGCAACGGATCTGCGCGAGCGCTTGCCCCTCGGGGTCGGAGAAGCAGGGCTCGAGCGTGCGCTCGAGAAACGAGCCGATGATCTGATCGAGGATGGCGTAGCCCAGGTCTTCCTTGCTCTTGAAGTAGTAGTAGAAGTTGCCCTTGCCGACGCCACTGTCGCGCAGCACGTCGTCGAGCGAGGTGTGGTTGTAGCCGTGCACGTGGATCAGCCGGCTCGCCGCCTCGAGGATCGCCTCGCGCGTCGAGCGGCCTTCACGGACCTTTCCGTTCTCCGCGGTCTTCGCCGTCGTCGTCGTCATATGTACTGACCAGTTGGTACAGAAAGTACCCGTCACAGCTCAAGCTGTCAAGACAGAGGAGATTAGTGCAATAATCTTGCGGTCTTGGA
The DNA here is from genome assembly GCA_003221615.1 of Candidatus Rokuibacteriota bacterium. GTDB lineage: Bacteria > Methylomirabilota > Methylomirabilia > Rokubacteriales > CSP1-6 > AR31. The sequence continues at coordinate 7,610 of QHSQ01000360.1, forward strand.
GATCAGATCCGCCCGGGCGGTCTCGCCGCTCAGAAGAGCGGCGTCGCGATTCGCAAGGCCGCCATCACGATCGGCTTCGGGTACACGCCGAGCGCCACCACGCCGAGCGCGCAAAGGATGACGGCCAGGGCGAGCGTCCCCGAGGGGCGAATGCGATCCGCGGCGGCGTCGGGCGGCTCGATATACATCCGCTTGGCGACGACCAGGTAGTAGAAGAGCGCCACGACGGTCAGGACCGCGCCCAGGAGCACCAGCCAGTAGAGTCCCGCGGCCGCGGCCGCCCAGAACACGTAGAGCTTCGCCCAGAAGCCGGCCACGAACGGGATGCCCCCGAGCGAGAGCAGGAAGAGCAGCATCGCCAGCGCGAGCAACGGCGAGCGCTGGGCGAGGCCGCGGAGCGCGACCGTCGCCTCCGAGTGCTCGGAGCGAGCGACCGCCTCGACGACCAGAAACGCGCCCATGTTCCCGAAGACGTAGGCGACGAGATAGAAGAGCACCATCGCCATGCCCGACGCCGAAGCCGCGGCGAATCCCACCAGCATGTAGCCGATGTGGGCGATGCCGGAGTAGGCCAGGAGCCGCTTCGTGTTCTGTTGCGGCAGCGCCATCAGATTGCCGCCGACGATCGTGATCGCCGCCAGCGCCGCCGTGACGGGAATCCACGCCGCGGCGCGATCGCCCATCCCCTCGAAGTAGACGCGAAAGAGCGCGACGAAGCCGGCCGCCTTCGGAGCCACCGAGAGCCACGCCACGAAGGGCGTGGAGGCCGCCTCGTAGGTGTCGGGTACCCACATGTGGAAGGGAAACGCCGCGATCTTGAACGCGAAGCCCGCGAACACGGCGAGCATGCCCAGGAGCAGGAGCGGCTGGCCGGCCGAGAACGCCTGCGCGACACGCGCGAGGTCGGTCGTGCGCGTGGCGCCGTACACGAACGAGAGCCCGTAGGCCATCACCGCGGAGGAGACGCTGCCGACCAGGAAGAACTTGAGCGCGGCCTCGACCGCCTCGTCCTGGCTCTTCAGAAAGCCCGCGAGGACGTAGAGCGGGATCGACATCAGCTCGAAGGCAACGAAGAGCAAGATCAGGTCGCGGGCCGACGAGAGCACGAGCATGCCGAGCAGCGAGGACAGGATCAGCAGGTGATACTCGCCCGCGCGGCGGCCGCACGCGACGCCGTCTCTGGAGATTCCGGCCAGGAACCCGATGAAGGTCGCGGCCAGGAAGAGGCGTTTCGCGAAGATCGCGAGCCCGTCCTGGACGAACATGCCCTGGAGCGCCGGCGGCGTCGGCTTCACGAACACGCTAAGAATGCCGACGGCGAGGATGCCCAGGGTGGCGAGCCAGGCGATCCACCGGCGATCGGTCCCGCGACCGGCCAGGCTCGCGACGAAGACCACGAGCATGATGACGCCGAGAGCGAGCTCGAGGGCGAACGGGCTCATGGGCTCACGATCCGGGCCAGGAGCGGCACCGTCGCGGTGTCGATCGGTCCAATCGCCAGCCCGGGCACCATGCCGAAGAGCACCAGGACCGCAACCAGCACGACCAGCGCGACCCACTCGGGCCCGCGCGCATCGCCGAGATCATGGAAGCGACCGGAGGCTGGTCCCCAGAAGATCTGCTTGGCGACGCGCAGGACGTACACGGCGGTGAGGAACGTCCCGGCGACGGCGGGGAACAGCCACCAGGCGTGCGCGGAGCGCCACGCTCCGAGAAACGTCAGGAGCTCGGCCACGAAGCCCGCGGTCGCCGGCAGACCGAGCGAGGAAAGACCGCCGACGGTGAACGCGGTCGCAATGCCCGGCATCATCGTGCCGAATCCGCCCATCTTGCCGATCTCGCGCGAATGCGCCTTCTCGTAGACGAGCCCCACGAGCGCGAAGAAGAGACCCGTCATGACGCCGTGGGCGAACATCTGGAACACCGAGCCGTTGAGCCCGGCCTCGGTCAACGTCGCCGCCCCGAGCATGACGATCCCCATGTGCGAAACGGACGAGTATGCGATCACGTACTTGAGATCGGTCTGCGCCATCGAGGAGAGCGCGCCGTACACGATGTTGACGCACGCGATCGTGCCGACCAGCCACGCGAGGTCGACCGCCCCATCGGGCAGGAGCCCCATCCCCACCCGCACGACGCCGTAGGCGCCGAGCTTCATGAGCACGCCGGCATGGAGCATCGAGACCGCCGTGGGCGCCGAGGCGTGGCCGTCGGGCGACCACGTGTGCAGCGGCCAGATCCCCGCGAGGACGCCGAAGCCGACGTAAAAGGCGAGGAAGACCCAGCGCTGCAGCGCACGGGGAAACGCGGTGGCCTCGAAGTCGAGGAACGAGAACGAGCCGGATCCGGCGTTGACGTAGAGAGCGAGGATGCCGACCAGGATGAACGCCGACCCGAACAGGAGGTACAGCGTCAGCTTCATCGCGGCGTATTCCTTCGTCCCGACTCCGGTCTCCCGATACGCCCACGCGAAGATCCCGCGGGGTCGCACCTCGCCCGTGGAGCCCCAGATGCCGATCAGCAAGTACATCGGCAGCACGGCCAGCTCGTAGAAGAGGAACAGGACGAAGAGATCGAGGGACACGAACACGCCGTAGACACCGGTCACCAGCGCCAGCAGGAGCGCGTAGAACTCCTGGCTGCGGACCGCCACGGTCCACGACGCGAAGACGCCGGCCATGATGATGATCGACGTCAGCAGGACCATCAGGAGGCTGATCCCGTCGACGCCGACCTCGTAGGAGATGCCGAGCGGCGGCACCAGCGGGACCTTCTCGTAGAACTGGAATCCGGCCGTCTCGCGCTCGTACGCGCCGTAGATCCAGAGCGAGAGCACGGCCGAGATCCCAGTCGTCACCGCCGCGATCAGCCGCACGGCGCGAGGGCTCCGGCGGGCCGTGAACATGATCAGGAGCGCGCCGACGAAGGGCGACCACGTGATGATCGAGAGCAGCGGCAGGGTCACCGCCATAGCTGGGCCCAGACGAAGAGCAACAGCACGCCGAAGGCCACGCCGTAGACGTAGTCCTGCGCTCGACCGCTCTGCAGGTGTCGCAGGCTGTCGCCCGCGCGCAACGTGAGGGCGGTCAGCGCGTTGAGGATGCCGTCGACCAGGTAACGGTCGATCCAGCCGATCAACCGCGAGAATCCGAGGATGAACCCGCGGTAGAGACCGGCGTAGATGGCGTCGAGCCCGTACCGGCGGCGCGCGAGGTAGTCGAGCGGCGTGAGCATGGTCGCGACCCGAGCGGGATCGATCGCGCCGCGCTGGTACATCGCCCACGCGAGCCCGAAGCCGAACACGGCCAGCCCGACCGCGAGCGGCGCAAGCCACGCCGGGGTCTCCTCGTGGGCCTCGGCGCCGCCGAGGGCGAAGCGGACACCGACGAGCACCGTGAGGGCGGCGAGGAGCCAGAGCGGCCCACGCATGAGCCAGGGCGCTTCGTGCGGATGGCCGCCCGCGTGCGCCCGTCCGAAGAACGCGACGAAGACCACGCGAAACATGTAGAAGGCCGACAGCAGCGCGGTCAGCGTCAGCATCAGGAACGGGCCCATCAGGTGCGCCTCCCACACGCCGCCGAGCACCGCTTCCTTGGAGTAGAAGCCCGCGAGCGGCGGCACGCCGGCGAGCGCGAGGGTCCCGACCACGAAGACGCTTGCCGTCTGCGGCATCGCCCGGAACAGCCCGCCCATCCGGAAGATGTCGTTCGTCCCAACGGCGTGGATCACCGCACCGGCGGCGAGGAACAGGAGCGC
>QHSQ01000361.1 GCA_003221615.1 Candidatus Rokuibacteriota bacterium
TACGTCGGGACCCGCACGATCCGCCCGGACGGCGTCGACAAGGTGACCGGGCGCGCCCGCTTCGGCGCCGACTTCAGCCTGCCCGGCCAGCTCATCGGCCGCGTGCTGCGCAGCCCGCATCCGCACGCGCGCATCGTCGCGATCGACACCGCGAAGGCCGAGGCGCTGCCCGGCGTGAAGGCCGTGATCACCCGGGACGATTTCGCCGACCAGCCCTCGGAGTTCATCCCGGCCGGCGAGATGATGATGAACTACAAGGACGTCGTCCGGAACGTCATGGCGCGCGAGAAGGCGCTCTACGAGGGCCACGCGGTGGCCGCCGTCGCCGCCACGAGCACGGCGATCGCCCGGCGGGCGCTCAAGCTCATCGACGTGAAGTACGAGGTGCTGCCGCACGTGATCGACGTCGTCGAGGCCATGAAGCCGGGCGCGCCGCTGCTGCACGACGATCTCTTCACCGTCGGGGTCGAGCCCAAGCCCGACAAGCCCTCGAACGTCGCCAAGCGGATCGAGATCGCGCTGGGCGACATCGAGGCCGGCTTCAAGAAGGCCGACGTCGTCGTCGAGCGCGAGTTCAAGACCGCGCCGGTGCACCAGGGCTACATCGAGCCGCACGCGGCGCTCGCGAGCGTGTCCGAGGACGGGTCGACCGAGCTCTGGTGCTGCACGCAGGGCCACTTCATCGTGCGCGCGCACTGCGCCAGGCTCCTGGGCCTGGACATCGGGAAGATCCGCGTCACCGCCTCCGAGATCGGCGGCGGCTTCGGCGGCAAGACCGTCGTCTATCTCGAGCCGCTCGCCATCGCGCTGTCGCGCAAGGCCAAGCGCCCGGTGAAGATGGTCATGTCGCGCGAGGAAGTCTTCAAGGCCTCGGGCCCGACGTCCGGCGCGACCGTCAAGGTGAAGATGGGCGCGACGAAGGACGGGAAGTTCGTCGCCGGCTTCGCCGAGCTCAAGTACCAGGCGGGCGCCTTCCAGGGCTCGCCGGTTCAGCCCGGCGTCATGTGCGCGTACGCGCCGTACGACATCGAGAACGTCAAGGTGATCGGCTACGACGTCGTCTCGAACCGTCCCAAGGTCGCCGCGTACCGAGCGCCCGGGGCGCCGATCTCCGAATTCGCCGTCGAGAGCGTCGTGGACGAGATCGCCAAGAAGCTCGGCCTCGACCCGATCGACCTGCGCATGATGAACGCGGCGCGCGAAGGCACCAAGGCCGCGTACGGTCCGAAGTTCGGCCCGATCGGGCTGGAAGAGACGCTGAACTCGATCAAGAAGACCGAGCACTGGAACACGCCGCTCCGGAAATGGCAGGGGCGCGGCGTCGCGTCCGGCTTCTGGTTCAACATCGGCGGTGAGACGTGCGCCTCGCTCACGATCAACGAGGACGGCACGGTGTCCTTGATGGCCGGCACGCCCGACATCGGGGGGCTGCGCGCGTCGCTGTCGATGGTCGCGGCCGACGAGCTCGGCATCCCCTACGACAAGGTGCGGCCGATCATCGGCGACACGGGCTCGCTCGGCTTCACCTTCCTCACCGGCGGCAGCCGCTCGGCGTTCTCGGGCTCGATGGCGATCGTCGAGGCGGCGAAGCAGATCAAGGCCGAGCTGTGCGCGCGCGCGGCCAAGCTCTGGGAGCTCAAGCCCGACCAGGTCGAGTTCGCAGGCGGGTCCGTGAAGGCGGTCGGCGCGGGATCCGAGAAGTTCAAGCCGATGTCGATCGCCGACTTCGCGAAGATCGCCGGCAAGACCGGCGGTCCGATCGGCGGTTACGGGCGCATCAACGCCCAGGGTGCCGGTCCGAGCCTCGGCACCCACCTGGTCGACCTCGAGGTCGATCCGGAGACCGGGCGCGTGACGATTCTGCGTTACACCGTCGCTCAGGACGCGGGGCGCGCGATCCATCCGAGCTACGTCGAGGGTCAGTTCCAGGGCGGCGCCGTGCAGGGCATCGGCTGGGCGCTGAACGAGGAGTACGTCTACGGCGAGGACGGCAAGCTGCAGAACGCGGGCTTCCTCGACTACCGCATGCCCGTGGCCTCCGACGTGCCGATGATCGACGCGATTCTCGTGGAAGTCGCGAACCCGAAGCACCCGTACGGCGTGCGCGGCGTCGGCGAGACGCCGATCGTGCCGCCGCTCGGCGCGATCGCGAACGCGATGGAGGCGGCGACCGGCATCCGCTTCACCGAGCTTCCGATGTCGCCGCCCAAGGTTCTGAAGGCGCTCAAGGACAAGGGCGCCAACGGCAAGAACTGAAGAAGAAGAGGGAATGGCGAAGGTTGTCCTGATCGGCAACCTCGCGCAGCTCACGGGGGGCGTCGCCGAGTTCACTCTCTCGGCGACGTCCGTGAAGCAGCTCTACCAGCAGCTCACCGCGCTGCATCCCGAGCTCGGCCCCCACCTTCAAGAAGGCGTGGCCGTGGCCATCGACGGCCAGATCTACCAGGAGACCCTGCTGGAGCCGATCGGCCCCGACAGCGAAGTGTTCATTCTCCCGCAGATCGCGGGAGGATGCCGGGTCGGCCGCTAGCCTTCCGGCCAGGCGCTCGCGCGGTCGAGCGTCGCGCGCGCGTCCGCATCGAGCTGGAGCTCGATCCCGCCGACCAGCTCCTTCAGCTGCGCCACCGAGGTAGCGCTGGCGATCGGCGCCGTGATGCCCGGGCGATGGGCCAGCCAGGACAGCGCGACCTGCGCCGGCGTCGCGCCCGCCGACGCCGCGACCTTCTCGACCGCTTCCAGCACCGTGAAGCCGCGGTCGGTCATGTAGGTCTTCTGGACGCTGCCGGCGCGGGCGGTCTTCGGCAGATCACGGCCGCGATGGTACTTGCCGGAGAGAAATCCGCTGCCGAGCGAGGAGTAGGGGATGACGCCGAGCGACTGCTCGAGGCAGAGCGGCTCGAGCTCGCGCTCGTACTCGTCGCGGAAGACGAGATTGTACTTCGGCTGGATCGACTCGTAGCGCACGAAGGCGCGCCGATCGCTCTCCCACAGGGCGCGTGTCAGTCGCCACGCGTGGTAGTTCGAGGCGCCGATGTAGCGCACCTTGCCCTGGCGGACCAGGTCGTCGAAGGCGCGCAAGGTCTCCTCGAGCGGGGTGTCGCGGTCGTCCCAGTGCGCCTGATAGAGATCGATGAAGTCGGTCTGCAGGCGCCGCAGCGAGTCCTCGACGCCCTCGACGATGTGCTGGCGCGAGAGTCCGGTGTCGTTCGGGCCGGGCCCCATCGGCCCCATCACCTTGGTGGCGATGATGACCGCGCGACGGTTGCCCCGCGCCTTCATCCACGTGCCGAGCACGGTCTCGGACTCGCCACCCGCGTGCCCGGGCACCCAGCGCGAATACACGTCTGCGGTGTCGATGAAGTTTCCGCCGGCCTCGAGGTAGGCATCGAGCACCGCCTCCGAGGCCTTCTGATCCGTGGTCCAGCCGAAGGTGTTGCCGCCGAGACATAACGCGGCCACCCGCAGCCCGGTCCGACCCAGCTTTCGCATGAGCATGAGGACTCTCCCCTTGGGCATCCCGGATCATCACGACGTCCGGCGCCGAACCGAGTATAGCGGGCGTGGCGAGCGCGCGGCGCCCGCGCGATACAATTCAACCCGAGATGACGGCCGACGACGTCGGTGACTTTCTGGAGCTGATGGCCGCCCACGGCATTCGTGTCTGGCTGGACGGCGGCTGGGCCGTGGACGCCTGCCTCGGCTCCCAGACGAGACCTCACGGCGACCTCGACATCGTCATCGAGGAACGTGACGTCACGAGGGCGGCTGCCGCGCTACACGGTCGCGGGTATGAGCCGGTGCCGCGTTCCGACACGCGGGCCTGGAATTTCGTTCTGGGCGACGACGCCGGGCGCCAGATCGACTTCCACGTGATTACGCTCGACGAGCACGGATGCGGGACCTACGGTCCGGCGGAGAACGGGGATCAGTATGCCGCCGGCGCGTTGAGCGGCAAGGGGACGGTCAAGGACCGCACGGTGGACTGCATCGCGCCCGAGTGGCTGGTGCGATTTCACACGGGCTACCAGGTCGACGCGACGGACTGGGCCGACGTCGCCGCGCTCTGCGAGCGGTTCGCCATCCCCGTGCCGAGCGACTACGCGCGATTCCGCCCTGGGCGGTGATCCGCTAGACCATAGAAGTCATCGCACTCGTCCCTCACCTCCCCATGCCGGTCCACGAATTGTCAGTGGAGAGTGCCCATCCGGTTCGGCATTCTCGACATGCAGGCGGACGACGTCGTCGCTCGAGAGCGCGTCGAACCCGCGCCCGAGACCAAAGCGAATGAAGAAGGTGGTGTACTCGATCACGGTACGTCGCCAAACCGAGTATAGTTGGGGAGACATGAAAAGCAGATCGGTGTTCTACGGCTGGTGGGTCGTCGCCGGATTCTCCTTCATGACGTTCATCTCCACCGGAATCCGCCACGCCGTGGGGCCATTCCTCAAGCCGATCGTGGCCGACCTCGGTCTCGACCGCGCGAGCTTCTCGCTCGTGATCGCGATGAGCCTCTTCCTCTACGGCGTCTTCGGTCCGCTCGTCGGCCTGGCGCTCGATCGATTCGGCGCGCGGCTCACGGCGTCGGTCGGGACGATCCTGCTCGTCGGGTCGCTCGTGCTGACGGCGCAGGTGCGCAACTTCTGGGAGTTCGCCGTCGTCTACGGCGTCATCCTGCCGCTCGGCCTCGCCGTGACGGGACCGGTGATGGCCTCGGGCGTGGTCGCGCGCTGGTTCAGCGCGCGGCGCGGTACCGCGCTCTCGCTGCTGGGCAGCGCGTCGATGACCGGGATGAGCCTGCTGGTGCCGCTCGTGACCTGGCTCATCCTCACGAGCGGCTGGCGCACCGCCTACGTCGTGATCGCCGGTCTGGTGCTGGTCGGTATCCTGCCGATCGCGCTCTGGGTGATCCGCGAGTCGCCGGAGTCGATGGGGCTCGCCGCCGATGGCGCGCCGCTCGACGCGAAGACCGCCGGCGCGGCGTCGCGCGAGCGGGTGTCCGCCACCACCGCCATGCAGACGCTCGCGTTCTGGCAGCTCGCCGGCTCGTTCTTCACCTGCGGCTTCTCGATGAGCTTGCTGTCCGCGCACGGCATCCCGATGCTGACCGACCACGGCTACACGCCGATGTTCGCCTCGTGGGCCTTCGGCGTGCTCGGCGGCTCGGCCATCGGTTGCACCGTCATGCTGGGTACGCTCTCCGACCGGTTCGGACGCCGTCCCGTCCTGGCCGCGATCTACGCGGGGAGGGTGTTGATCTTCTCGGGATTCTTCCTGATCCGCGACAACCCGGTCGCGATCCTGATCGTCGCCGTCCTGGGCGGGATCACGATGGCGGGGACGGGCTCGATGACCTCCGCGCTCACCGCCGACATCTGGGGCCGCTTCTCGGTGAGCCCGGTGCTCGGCGTGATCTTCCTCGTGCACCAGACCGGCGCCGCGATCGGCTCGTCGCTGGCCGGCGCGCTCTTCGAGGCCACCGGCGGCTACGGCGCGGCGTTTGCGGTCGCGTGCGTGTTCCTGGCGACCGCCTCGGTCGTCGCCCTCAGGATCGACACCGGCGGGCGGCGGGTCTGGCGCGCCGCGCCAGAGCCGGCGCTCGACTGACGCGCATCACCTCGGGAATCTGGGGGCCTGGAACCACGTACCACCGACGGCCAATCGGGATTTCCGCCCTCTCGGACACGCTCGAGCTCGGGTGATCCGCCCGATACGCGGGCGGGCGAGCTCGCCGGCGGCCGGCGCCTGACGAGCAGGGGCCTTGCGGACCAGCGGTTTCCGGCTCTGCGGGCCAGGACCCGTTGGGTGGCATCGCATTCGCAGCCCGAGATCGTCAGATGCAGGTCTTCTGCGCCTGGTGCTGTCGCGACGGTCGGGTTGGCTACCTGGGTGAGCGCGAGCCGCTGGAAAACCCGGAGCCGACGCACGGCGTGTGCGAGCACCACAAGGCTCAGCTCCTGGAATCCCTGCCATCGCGATCGTTTCCCGATGCCGAGCTGCTGATCGTCGTGCGCCGAAACGATACCGCGCTCTATGCTCGACTCCAGCAGTCGTTCGCGGACGTGTCTGGCGCGTGGGTGATCGTCGACCGTCGGATCAGTGACCGCCGCTCGGCGTCGAGCCGTGAGAGCGACGAGCGCCGCTACCTCAGAACGCGACGGATTCGGCACGCCCAGATCTCGTCCCTCGGGTTCGCGGTCGTGCGATTCACACCGAAGTCACGTCTCGATCCAGATCGTGTCGGCCAGAGAGGGGGCGCTAGCGCTTCTCAGCCGGCGTCGACGTCGCCGGGCCCATCCCCCATACCTGGATGATCGTCTCCTCGGTCTTCGCGCCGTCGTAGTGCACCTTTCCGCCGTAGTGAATGACGTAGCTGCCCGCGGGCGCCGGGACGGTACTCTCGGGATCGAACGTCTCGCCAGTGCCCATCCACCACGTGCCCGAGAGAACCGCGAAGAAGCGATCGTTGGGATGGAAGTGCGGCCGGCTCATGTTGCCGGGAAACCACCTCACGCGCACAACGTAGGGACCGGGCTTGCTCGGGTCGCCGAAGAGCACGGCCGATTCGTTCGTGCCGGCGGCGTTCTTGACCCACTTGATCTCCGCCGGCGTCTTGAAGTCGACGGCCGTGCGGTCGATGTCGCCGGCGCCGTAGCCGGACGGCACACCCAGGACCACGGCGAACACGGCCGTGGTGAGCGCGATCGTGCGAGCGCGAATCATGCGATCTCCTATCGGTTGAAGGATCAGCTTCCGCTACGAAGCCGCGGTCCGAGCGGTTTCATCACGCGGACGCCCGGCGTGCCGACGAATCGATGGGCGACCGCCGCTTCGACGACCGCCAGGCCACGTCGCGCCACGCCGCGATCGAGGCCGACGGCCGTCATCCACGTGACCGTCACGCCGCCCGGAAGCGCCGAGCCACCGTGAGCCTCAACCACCAGCAGGCGCGAGTCCGTCGAGACGTCCGGTGTGTGCGCGATGCCGTCGAACACGTTGCGATGCCAGTTGTCCATCTTCGTCTGCCACTGGCCGGTGTTGGTCGGGCCCGCCTGCGCGCGATAGCTCGCGCTGGTGAAGATGTCGGGCGAGTCGACCTCGTGAAGCGCCACGAAGGGCGAGTCGGCCCTGTGGAGGGCCTCGAAACGCTGGCTGGCGTGAATCCCGGGAATCGACAGGAGCGTGTGCTGGTGGGCGACGTACCAGGTGTCCCACTCGGCGCGGCGCGCGGTGTCCAGCAGCGCCATCTCGACCATGTAGATCACGGCGCGAGGGTCCTGGGCCCTAGGTGCGCTCGAGGAGCTCGATCCGCACGTTGTCCGGCGCCTCGATGAACGCGATCTTCACGCCCGGACGGATGGTGCGCGGCTCCATCTTGAAGCTGGCGCCCCGGCGCTTGAGCTCCGCGACTGCGTCGTCCATATTGTCGACGCGCAGCCCGAAGTGATCCAGGCCGACGTACGGCTCCGTCGGGGCCGACGGGATCGCGGCCTCGGGCGCGACCGGGGCGATGAAGATCGTCAGCCCGTCCAGGTCGAGATCGGTGCGGGGCTTGCCGTCGGACTGGATCGACTCGACGATCCTGGCGCCGAACACGCGATGGTAGTACTCGGCGGTCTTCTTCACGTCCCGGCTGCGCAGGTGCATGTGGTCGTAGCGGTAAGGCATCGCCGAGTCTCCTTTATAAGCACACCTCGGCCGGCGGGGCCCCAGCCCCGCGACGGCCTGCGGCGCGCACTGCCACTGTGCGCGTCATCCCAGATGGGCGACCCGAGGCGCCACGTCCTCGATCAGGAGGCGCAGGCTCTCGTGGTCCCACCCGGCATCGTCCGAGTCGGTCGTGATCGAGAGGAGCGCGCCGAAGCCGCCGCTCTCCTCGTAGAGCTGGTGGATCTTGTCCGCGCATTCGGCGGGGTCGCCGACGATCCAGACATTCTCCATCAGGTAGTCGACCGTCACCGCCTCGTCGGGCATCGACGGCTCGAGCTTGGTGGACGCCATCTGCACCGTGCCGATGCGATTGGGGTACTGGTGCTGTACGTAGTTTCGTCCGAGGACCGCGCGCGCCCGCTCGCGGGCCAGCGCGGACGTCGGCGCGACCAGCACGTCGCGCGCAATGCGCCACTGGCTGCGCTGGGCCTGGCGACCTGCGCCCGCCGCTCCGGTTTCGACCAGGCGCCAGTGGGCGGCGAGATGCGATCGCGAGAGGAGCGAGCTCGACATCGGGATCCAGCCGCGCTCGCCGGCCATGCGCATCGAGCTGGAATCCGGCGTGCTGGCCGCGACCGCGATCGGCGGATGCGGCTCCTGGTAGGGCTTCATGTAGTACCCGCGGCCCTTTACCGGATCGAGCACGGGCGTGTCGATGTCGAAGAACTTGCCGCGATACGTGAACCGGCCGTCGGAAGCCCAGAGCTTGAGCACGACGTCGAGCACCTCGGCCGAGCGAGCGCGGACGGTCGACGGATCGAGCCCGAACAGCGACAGATCGGTCGGGATGCCGCCCCCGCCGATGCCCCACTGAAACCGGCCGCGGGCCATGTGGTCGAGCATGGCCAGCCGGTGCGCGAGGTACACGGGATTGTGGAGCGCGAGCAACGTCACGCCCGTCCCGAGCCGCACCGTCTTGGTCAACGCCAGCGCCTGGGCCAGGAGCAGATCGGGGGCCGGCGCGTTCTCCCAGCGCTCGGTGAGGTGCTCGCCCACCCAGGCCTCGCGGTAGCCGAGCCGATCGGCCAGCACGATCTGCGCGACGTCGCGCTGGTAGCAGTCGGCGAACGCGCGATAGGGCGGGTGGAGCGGCATCATGAACAGGCCGAACTGCATGCGGGCTCCTTGTTTGCGCCGGTCAGGCTCGGATCGCTTGCACCGTGCGCTGCGCCGCGCCGGAGATCAAGCCAGCGTCGCTGCCGAGGACGATGAAGCGGTGGCCGCGCCCGATCATCGCGCGCGCGTCCTCGGGGGAGAACGCGATGCCGCCCAGCGCGACCTCGCCGTGGGCGAGGATCTTCGCCTCCGCCTTCGCGACGACCTCGCGCAGGTGGGGATGATCGAACTGGCCCGCCACGCCGAGGTTCTGCGAGAGATCGCCGCGCGCCACCGCGACGACGTCGAGCCCGCTCACGCTCAGGATGTCGTCGAGCGCATCGACGCCGGCCAGCGACTCGATCAGCACGACGTTCAGCACGGCGTCGTTCGCGGATCTCAGGTATTCGAGATTCGGCAGCCCCCACCGGAGCGCCGCGTACGTGGGGCCATACCCGCGCTGGCCCTTCGGCGCGTAGCGCACCGCCTGCACCGTGGCCTCGGCCTCCTGGCGTGTCGCGATCTGCGGGAACACGACGCCGAGCGCGCCGCAGTCGAGCACGGGCTTGACGAGCTCCGGGCGCGCCGCGGGCACCCGCACGATCGGCGTGGCTGGTGTGCCGCCGGTGGCCGCGATCATCGCCGCCACCGACTCGATGCCGACGGGCGCGTGCTCGGTGTCGATCATCAGCCAATCGACGCCTGTTCGCGCGAGCGCCTGCGCGATCTGGACGCTCGGCGTCGTGACGAGATAGCCGAGGGTCGCCCGGCCTTCGGCCAGGCTCTTCCTCAAGGTGCCGAGCGTGCCCGCGGGAGCGCTCACGGAAGGTCGAGGATCTCGACCCAGTTCGGGTTCTTGCCCATCGGGTATTCCTTGAGCTTCATGAGCTTGCCGCTCGTCGGATCGATCGAGTAGCTCGACAGGCCGTGCGAGAGCTGACCGACCGCGAGGAGATAGCGGCCCGCCGGATCGATCCCGAAGCCGCGCGGCTGCTTCTCGGTCGGCACGCTGCCGATCGGCGTCAAGGTGCCCTTGGCCGGGTCGACCTGGAAGCCGGCCAGGGTGCTCGTCGTGCGCTCGGAGCCGTAGAGGAACTTGCCGTCCGGCGTGATGTGAAGATCGGCGGCCGACGCCTTGCCCTGGAAACCGGCCGGCAGCGCGCTGACGACCTGCTTCTGCGTGAGATCGCCGCTGGCGGCGTTGTAGTCGAAGACGTAGACGTTGCCGTCGAGCTCCCCGATGACGTAGACGAGCTTACCGCCCGGATGATAGACGAAGTGCCGCGGGCCGGCCTTCGGCCGCGCCTCGGCTGCCGGCGAGGCAGTGGGCGTCAGCTTGCCGGTCGACGCGTCGAACGCGAACTGATTGATGCGATCGTTGCCGAGGGTCGGCACGAGCACGAAGCGATTCGCGGCGTCGGCGAAGATCGAGTGCGCGTTGGGATAGTTCTCGAGCACTTGCTGCGGTGGGAGCACCTTGCCGGGAGAGCCGATCGGATTCACCGTGACCCGGTGACCGGGATACGAGGCGCCCAGCAGAAAGCGGCCGGTCCGGTCGGTCGCGATATAGGCCAGGCTGTCGGCGAGCGGGCCGCTCGCGATGAACTTCAGCTTGCCGGTCGAGGGATCGATCGCGAAGCCGGCCGCGACCTTGGGCTCGCCGCGCGTCCCGACGTAAAGGAAGCGGCGATCGGGGCTCACCGACATCGGCGTCGAGATGCCCGGCTTCTCGATGCCCGGAATCGGCACCTTCTCGACGACCGTGAGGTCGCCGTTCTGTCGATCGAGTTGCAGGACGTAAACCTCGTTGCTCTCGGCGTTGCCGACGTAGACGAAGGTGGCGGCGCCCGCCGGCGAGGCCATCAGCGCCCCCGCGGCCACCGCGATGAGCGCGGCCATCCCGATCCCGAGCCCGAAACGATGTGCTCCCCGCATGGTGTCCTCCTCGGAAACATGTCAGACCGCTCGGCCGCCACGCTCCGGCGAAATGCTCACGCCGGCAGCCAGGCCGCCGTGCGGATCTCGCCGAACTCGCGGGCGATCTTGCGCCAGGACTCGCCGGCGTCTTCGCTCACGTAGACCTCGCCGAACAAGCTGAACGCGACGATGCGCGCGGCGTCGGCGGGATGCGTCGCCAGGCCCCACATGGTCGCGTTGGGCCGGACGGGCAGGGGCAGGCTTCGCCAGGTCTGCCCACCGTCGCTCGAGCGGAGGACTCCGCCGGTCTCTCCGGTCGTGGTCTCGCCGCAGCCGGCGAAGAGCACGCGGGGATCGTCGGGCTTCACGGCGATGCCACGGGCGTAGGGGAGCGGCCAGCGCGTCTTCACGCCGATCGGCGTCCACTTCTCGCCGCGATCGTCGCTCCAGAACAGCTCGCCGTTCGTGGCCACGTAGGCCCGCGGCGGGCTCGTGCGCGCGAGGGCCAGGTCGTGGACGTCGAGGTCGTGCAGGCCGTTGACGACCTTCGTCCACGTGTCGCCGCCGTCGCGGCTCCGGAAGACGCCGTCGATCTCGACGCCGGCCCAGATGATTCGAGGATCGTCCGGATCGACGAGGACGCGGGTCACGAAGGCCTGCCCGATGGAGCACTCGGTCGCGGCCGGGACGTCAAGCCGCTTCCAGGTTGCTCCGCCGTCGCGCGAGCGATAGACCGCGGTCGGCCGAGTGCCCGCGAAGAGCGTCTGCGCGTCGGTCGGATCCACGGCGAGCGACCATACCGTTGGCAGATCGCCGGCGGCGTCGACACGCGACCATGACGCGCCGCCGTCGCGGCTGCGGAAGACGCCGGTATCTCCAGCAGCCACCAGCCCCCGGGGCTGGCCCGGGAGCACGGCCAGCGCCTGGATCCGGCTGTTCAGCGGGAAGGGCTTTCGATGGCGTATCCACGACTTTCCCGCGTCCGGACTGTGCCATACACCCCACCCAGCCGTGCCGAGAACGATGTTGTAGTCCATAGTGGGACCACCAGTACACGAAGGCACCGTCATGGGCAATCCCGTTGCGTCGAAGCCAGAAACCGCTTATAGAGCCTCACGGGGGAACGACTATGTCACGACTATCCTATGCGCTGACGGCCGGAGCGCTGGTCGCCGCATGCCTGGGAGCCGTCGCCTGGGCCCAGCCGCCCGCGCCGCCCCCGTTCGCGACCACCAAGGTCGAGGGCACCGACAACGTCTATGTCTTCCGTTACGGCAACCATCAATCGATGTTCGTGGTCACCTCCGCGGGCGTGATCGCGACCGACCCGATCGGCTACGGGCGCCCGCAGGCGGTGGTGACCTACGTCGACGAGATCAAGAAGGTCTCGAGCCAGCCGATCAAGTATCTGATCTACAGCCACCATCACTTCGACCACATCGCCGGCGGCAAGCCCTTCAAGGACGCCGGCGCGACGATCGTCGCGCACAAGCGGGCCAAGGAGCGCCTGGCGGTCCTCAAGGATCCGCACACGGTTCTGCCGGACGAGACCGTGGATGCCAGTCGGACGATCACGCTCGGCGAGACGACCCTCGAGCTGAGCTACATCGGCCTCAACCATTCGGACAGCACGCTCGTCATGCGGCTGCCGAAGCAGAAGGTGCTGTTCGCGGTCGACTTCATCCCGGTGGGCACGGTGCCCGGGCGCGGCATGATCGACTTCTATCCGCTCGAGACCGAGGACTCGATGAAGAAGGTGCTGGCGATGGACTGGGACAAGCTGATTCCCGGCCATCCCGGTGCGCCCGGCGGGCGGCTCGGCACCAAGCAGGACGTTCAGGATCAGCTGACGTTCCTGCAGGACGCATCGGCCGCGGTGAAGGCCGAGGCCCAGGCGGGCAAGTGCTGGGACGGCGTCGAAGCGCCGTCCCCGTCAGCGAGCTGCTAGGCCACGGCGGCCTTGCAGTAGCGCGCGACCTCCTCGTGCGTCGCGAACCAGACCCCGGGCACGCCCTTCATGTACCGAATCAGCTCGTCGAGAATCGCGATCCGCGAGCGGTGCCCGATGATGTGCGGATGCATCGTGAGCAAGAAGAGCCCGCCCTCGGCCAGCGCGCCCTCGAACTCTGCGCGAAAGATCTCGTGCACCGCGGAGGGCGCGGTGTACGGCCGGATGGCCGTGGCGCGGTTCATGTTGAGGTAGGGCGCGTCGTCCTTGATCCACTCGACCGGCAGCTCGACGATCCCGGTCGCCTCGCCGTCATCGACAAGCTCGTACGGCTCGTCATCGGCCATCAGCGACGAGTCGTAGAGCAGGCCGAGCTCGCGGATCAGTGGCAACGTCGTCGCGCTGAAGTCCCAGGACGGCACGCGCACGCCCACCGGCGTCCGGCCGGTGATCTTCGCCAGGGCGTCGAAGGCCCGCCGCATGAGGTCGCGCTCCGACCGCTCCGTCAGCTCGCTGGTGCCCTCGTGGATCCAGCCGTGCATGCCGATCTCATGGCCTTCGGCCACCACGCGGCGCTGCTCGTCCGGATGGAGCCGGGCGATCACGCCGGGCACGAAAAACGACGCGCGGAGATCGTGTCGGCGCAGCAGATCCAGGATGCGCGGCACGCCGACGCGGGCGCCGTACTCGCCCTGGGCCAGACGGCCCGGCGAGGTCGAGCCCTCACGCAGGGTGCTCGTCTCGTGGTCGGAATCGAACGACAGGGCCACGCATACCCGCGCGCCGTTCTTCCAGCACGCCGGCTTCAGCGAGCGGCCGGCGCGCACCTTGTTCACGGCCGCGCGCCAGCGCGGCTCGTCCCACGTCCAGGCGGGATCTCCGGCGCCGTTGCCGGCCGGGTGATGGGCTGTGGGTCGTGCTGGGGCGCGCTTGATGACGGACGCTGCGGCTCGACGACGCATGGTGTCCTCCTTCGACGCTGCTCGGCGGACCATAGCGCGAGCGCGCCCCCCCACGCAACGGGCCGAGCGCTCACGCCGTCGAGCG
>QHSQ01000362.1 GCA_003221615.1 Candidatus Rokuibacteriota bacterium
GCACCCGGCGCTCACCCTTGGGCCCGATGATCACCGCCTCGGCGTCGAGCGCCAGCAGCGGCGGAGCCATGTCCGCCGACGGCGCCGCGTTACAGAGATTGCCGCCGAGCGTGGCCAGGTTGCGAATCTGCACCGAGCCCACGAGGGCGCCGCTCTCGGCGAGCGAGAGGTAGTGAGCGCGAACAGCCCGATCGAGCTCGAGCCTGCGGGCCGTGACCGCGGAGCCGATGCGGATCCCCTGGCCGTTTCCCGGCTCGATCGCGCGCAGCCGCGCGATGCCCGACAGATCGATCACGCGGGCGGGCTTGAGCAGTCCGTTCTTCATTTGCGGCAAGAGGTCGGTGCCTCCGGCCAGCAGCTTCGTCTCGGCCCCACCGCTGGTCAGGGCTTTGACACAGTCCTCTACGCTCCCGGGAAGGACGAGCTCGAATCGTCGCACGCGAGGTCTCCGCGAAGGCTCGCTCGGCCAGGAGACGGCGAGCCGGCTCTGCTACGCTTCGGTTCATCAGCGGCCCATCACCAAACCGGGCCAACGTTGGTGTACCTTAGCACATCGTCCGGGGCCGATCATCTCGGCGGAATCATTCGGAAGCTCGGCGCGAAACAGGACGGAGGAGACACGCATGCGTATCGGCTTCATCGGGCTGGGCAACATGGGCGGGCCGATGGCCCTCAACGTTCTCAGGGCGGGCCACACGATGGTCGTGACCGACCTTCGGCACGAGCTGGCCAAGCCTCACATCGACCTGGGGGCCAGGTGGGCCGACACGACCAAGGCCGTCGCTCAGGCAAGCGAGGTCGTCTTCACGTCCCTGCCCGGCCCCCGCGAGGTCGAAGCCGTCGCGCTCGGCGCCGGGGGCGTCCTCGAGGGCGCGGCCCGCGGAACGGTCTATGTCGATCTCTCCACGAACTCGGCGACGTTGATCCGCCGCATCCATGCCGTCTGCGCCGAGCGCGGCGTCGACGTGCTGGACGCACCCGTCAGCGGCGGCGTGCCTGGCGCACGCTCCGGCAAGCTCGCGGTGCTGGTCGGCGGCGACGAGGCGCTCTACAAGCGGATCAAGCCCGTGCTCGACGCGATCGGCGACAAGGTGACGTGGGTCGGCGGGATCGGCTGCGGCACCGTCGCGAAGCTCGTGCACAACATGGTGTCGGCGTGCTCACGCATGGCTATCGCCGAGGGCATGACACTCGGGGTCAAGGCCGGCGTGGCACCCGAGGTGCTGCTCGACGCGCTTTCGAAGAGCTCGTTCGGCCAGGGCCGCGTGCTGAAGGACATGATCCCGAACACGGTGTTTCCCGGCGCCTTCGACGACGTGAACTTCGCGCTCAAGCTCCTGCGCAAGGACGTCGGGCTCGCCACCGAGCTCGGCCGCGAATACCACGTGCCGATGATGATCGCGGCCCTCGCCGAGCAGCAGCTCGAGGAAGCGCTCGGGCGCGGCTGGGGCGACAAGGACTCGATGACGTTCTTCCGCTTGCAGGAAGAGCGCGCCGGCGTCGAGATCCGCACGAAGAAACGGGGGACCTGACCATGGCCGACACGTTGTCCGCGATCCTCGAGTCGAAAGAGGCCGACCGGCTGGCCACGGGATTCGTCTTCACCGAGGGCCCGCTCTGGCATCCCGACGGCTTCTACTACTTCGTCGACATTCGCCGGAGCAACCTGCACAAGCTCACCCCCGGTAAGGAGCCGGAGCTCGTGCGGTCGAACACCGGCGAGGGCAACGGCACGACGTTCGACCTGCAGGGCCGGCTCGTGATCTGCGAGGGCGGCAACCGCCGCGTGACGCGCTGGACCGGGGGCCAGAGCGAGATCCTCATGGACCGCTTCGAGGGCAAGCGCCTGAATCGCCCGAACGACGTCGTCTGCAAATCGGATGGGAGTATCTACTTCACCGATCCGGGCCTGCGCGTGCCGCTCGCCGAGCGCGAGCTCGCCTCCGCCGGCGTCTATCGCATCGCGCCCGACGGCAAGACGGCGCTCGTCGCGGACTGCGAGTATCCCAACGGTCTGGCGTTCTCACCGGACGAGCGCGTGCTCTACGTAGCCAACACGCGGTGGGCGCAGTACATCCATGCCCTCGAAATCAATCCGGACGGCCAGCTCGTCCGGCGCCGCATCTTCGCCGACATGTCGTCCGACGAGACCGACGGCGTGCCCGACGGGATGAAGGTGGACGCCGAGGGCCGCGTCTTCTGCACGGGCCCGGGCGGCACGTGGGTCTTCGCGCCCGATGGCACGCGGCTCGGCATCATCCGCACTCCGGAAGTCCCGGCGAACTGCGCGTTCGGCGGCCCCGACCTCCGGACCTTGTTCCTCACCGCCCGCACGTCCGTCTACGCCTTGCGCGTCAAGGTGCCGGGCCGGCCGCACCCCTGGTACAGTGTCCGCTCGAAGAAATGACAGGAGCCCGGAGCTGATGACGATCAATTTCGGGACGTTCCTCTTGATGCAGTCGCCGTCCGCGCGCTCGTCGCAAGAGATCTACACACGCGGGCTGGAGATCGCCCAGGCGGCCGAGGCGCTCGGCTTCGGCAACGTCTGGCTCGCCGAGCATCATTTCTCGACCTACGGCTACCTGTCGCGCCCGGCCCAGCTCGCGACCTACATCGCGGCGAAGACCACGCGCATCAGGGTGGGCACGGCCGTCATCGTCGTGCCGCTCCACCATCCGCTGGTGATCGCCGAGGAGATCGCCACCCTCGATCTTCTGTCAGGTGGACGTCTCGACGTCGGCCTGGGGCGCGGCTACCAGCCGTACGAGTTCGAGCGCTTCGGCCTCGAGCTCGAGAGCGGCCGCGCGCGGTGGGAGGAGTCGATCGACATCCTCCTGAAGTCTTTCGAGGGCCGGCCCTTCAGCTACGACGGCAAGCTCTTCAAGATCCCGGAGACCATGGTGTTCCCGCAGCCGCTCCAGCAGCCGCGTCCCCCGATCTGGATCACGGCGCAGAGCCCGGAGTCGGTGGAAGCGGCGGTGCGCCGCGGCTTCAACGTGCTCACGGGCGGCTTCGGCGTGCCCATCGAGCGGATGGCCGAGTTCCGCCGGCTCTTCGATCGCCTGGTCGGCGAGTTCAAGCCCCCTCAGCCGCTCCGGGTCGGTGTCCAGCGCGCCGTCTACGTGGCCGAAAGCCAGGCTGATGCCCGCGCGGCGGTCGAGGAAGCGCGCTGGAACATGCGGGTCACGCTCTCGCTGCGCAACCAGTACGAGCGCGTCGAGCAAGGGCGCGCGATCCCGGTGCCGGCGTCGAAGGAGCCCGACACCGACGACCTGCTCGACCGCTTCCTGATCATCGGCACCCCGGACACCGTGATCCGTCAGATCAAGCGCGTCGAGGAGATGGTCGGCATCACGCACTTCAACTGCAGCTTCTGGTTCGGCGATCTCGAGCACGCGCGCGTGATGCGCTCGATGGAGCGCTTCGCCCGGGAGGTCTTGCCCGCGTTTCGTTGAGGGCCCCTCATCGAGGCTCTCCGAGCGTCACGATTTCGACGAGCGCGACACCGCCACCGAGCTCGAGTACCGCGGCGGTCCCGGTCGCTCCGGCCCTCGGCCGCGCCGGCAGTGTCGGGCTACCTGGATTGACGAGCAACACGCCACGATGAAACGCGACGACGTCACGATGCGTCGCCCCGAACGCCACCACGTCGACGCGCCGTCCGAATACTCGCTGCAACACCTCGGGCGAGAATCCGTCCCCGAAGTCGAGCCGATCGCCGTCCCCCGAGGCGAGCCCCGCGGTGGTCAGGTCGAACAGCGCGCCCACGACCAGTCCTCCGGCTTCGATGACCCGGACGGACGCCGCCATACGCGGATCCTCGGGTGGATCGTCACGACCACGGGTGGCCACGACCTCGGCCATTGTTGCCAGGCGATCGAGGACGGCGGCCCCGCCCGTATCCCCGAGGTGCACCACGAGGTCAACGCCGCGAAACGCATCGAGGACGGCTTCGGGCAGGTCGTTCGCACCGGGTCCATGGCAATGTGTGTCCGCAAGAAGTCCGATTTTCGCCGGATCGCCGAGCCGCGTCAGGGGAATCGCTGGTGTCATGGACAACGATCGCTCGTCCGGACCCCCGCGACTTCTCGAGGCTTGCTTAATTCAGGCGCGCGCGCCGCCGGAAGCTCGTCGGGGAGA
Source organism: Candidatus Rokuibacteriota bacterium (assembly GCA_003221615.1). GTDB lineage: Bacteria > Methylomirabilota > Methylomirabilia > Rokubacteriales > CSP1-6 > AR31. Next base: position 4,141 of record QHSQ01000362.1, read on the forward strand.
CGCCGACCTCGCGATGAAAGAGCGCCGAGAACGATCCAAGGCTTTCGAAACCGACCTCGAAGCAGATCTGGGTCACCGGCAGCTCGGTCCCCTCGAGCAGGGTCCGGGCGCGGGCGATCCGCAACCCTACCAGGTAGTCGTGCGGAGTCTTGCCGAACGCGCCGCGAAAGAGTCGATGGAAGTGATGGGGTGCCAGGCAGGCCTCGCGCGCGATTGCGTCCAGGGTCAACCGCTCGGCGAAGCAGGCGTGCAGGTAATCCCGACCGCGACAGAGACGACGATAGAGCTCTTCTCGCGTGCCGGCGCGGACGGCCGGGACCGCAGCGACCTGTCGCCGCACACGCTGCTGCGCGAGCAGCAGGCACTCGGCGAGGCCGTGGAAGCGGTCCTCGAGCCATGCGGTCGACGCGACCCCGCTCCGGACGCCGGCTCGCATCCGGCGAAGCTCGGTGATGACCCCGTCGTCGGTCGGTCGGACGTGCTCCGAGAACGCCGCGTCCGGACGCACGCGGCCGTTTGGCTCATCGAGCAGCGAAGGAACGCGCACGGTCAGCGCCGCGTGCGCGTCCTCGACGAAGCCGTCGGCGAAGAACGGGCAGAACGCCTCCCGCGGCTCGTGGGTGTCGATCGAGAGCGAGTAGACGTGGCCGCGATTGAGGACGAGATAGCACGATGGATCGACACGGTAGTAGCCGCTCTCCGTCTCCCAGGCTCCCCAGCCGGCGACCATCCACTTGATCGAGAGCGGACCGAGAAAGTCTTCGACCACGTACGGCACCGAGGTGGTCGACATGATGGCGTTGGCGTGCCCCAGGAGATGGCTTGGGGGGTTGAGCAACGTCACGCTAGGCGCCCCAGACGTCGCGGGCGACCTCCAGGGCCAGCCCGAGCTTGCGGCGCTGGTCGTCGACCGTGACCTTGTTGCCGTGGTGCGTGCTCGAGAAGCCACACTGTGGGCTCAGGCAGAGGTTTTCGAGCGGCACGTACTTGGCGGCGGCCTCGATGCGGCGCTTGAGATCGTCCTTGGCCTCGAGCGTCGGCACCTTGGAGCTGATCAGGCCGAGCACGACCTTCTTGCCCTTGGGCACGAATCGGAGGGGCTCGAAGCCGCCGGCGCGGTCCGTGTCGTACTCGAGGAAGAACGCGTTCACGTTCATCCGTGTGAAGACGGTTTCGGCGATCGGGTCGTAGCCGCCGCTCGCCATCCAGGTGCTCTTGAAGTTGCCCCGGCACGTGTGGATGGCGACCGTGACGTCGCGCGGCACGTCGCGGAGGACGGCGTTCACCTGCTCCGCGTACAGTCCGGGCAACCGCTCCGGATCGTCGCCGAGCTTACGGACCTGCTCGCGCACCTTCGGATCGCACATCATCGCCACGGTGGTGTCGTCGATCTGGAGATAGGTGCAGCCGGCCTCGCACAGCGCGCGGATCTCCGCCCGGTACGCGGCGGTGAGATCCGACCAGAACTCGGCGAGGTCCGGATAGGTGGCCTTGAGCGTCGGCCGGTCGCCACGGGCGTGCAGCATGACCGGCGACGGCAGACAGAACTTGGCCGTGCGCGTGGTGGCCGACTTGAGGAACGCGAAGTGGTCGAGCATGCTCGGCCGCGAGCGCCGGATCTTCCCGGTCACCTTCATGAGGGGCGGCTGCTCGTCGGCCCCCTCGAACTTCACCCCGAAGCTCTGGGTGGAGGTCTCGACGCCGTCGAAGCCGCGCAGGAAATCGATGTGCCACCAGTCGCGCCGAAACTCGCCGTCCGTGATGGACTGAAGCCCGACCGATTCCTGGAGGGCGACGACCCCGCGGATCGCCTGATCCTCGACGGCGCGCAACGCGGCGCGATCGATCTCGCCGCGGGCAGCGCTCGCCCGAGCTTCTCGCAACTCGGGCGGTCGAAGCAGGCTCCCCACGTGGTCGGCCCGGAACGGCGGTCTCGCTGCGATGCTCATCGTCTCCTCCGCGTCTTGGAGCGCCCGATCAACGCGTCGCGCCCTACCAGGCCAGGGCGTAGGTCGGGCGGCGCGGATCGGCACCGGCCGAGAGTACGCCGGTCTGCGGATCACGCCGCGTCACCACCGCGCCGATGCCGCACGCGCCGGTCTCGCTCACGTCGTGGCCGAGAGCCCGCAGCTCGGCGCGCGTCCGCTCGGGGATGGCGGGCTCGACGTTCAGCTGGCCCGGCCGATACACGCGCGGATAGAACGAGTTGACGAGCGTCTGCGTGGAGAAGCGCGGCACCTCGACCGCCTGCTGCGGGTTCATCCCGAAGACGAGGAGATTCAGCACGAGCTGGAGATCGGCCTGGCTCTGATCGTCGCCGCCCGGGCAGCCGATGGTCATGGTGGGCACGCCGCCCTCGCAGATCAGGTAGCTCACGAGCGTGGTCCGGGGCCGCTTGCCCGGGACCAGACCGTTGGGATGATCGTCCTCGAGAACGAACATCTCGCTCCGCGTGCTGAGCGTGCAGCCGAGCTCGGGCGCGAACGCCGACTTCCTGAACACGCCGCCGCTCGGCGTCAGGCAGATCATGTTGCCCTCGCGGTCGATGGCGGCGATGTGCGTGGTCCCATCGGCGGCGGCGGTGGACACACCGCTCGCTCGAACGCCGGCGGTCGCGCCGGCGCCTCGCGCCACGCCGCGGCGCCGCGGGTCCCCGGGAGCGGGCGCCTCCGCCGCCGCACGGTCATGGCGAATCAGCGCCGCCCTATCTTGGAGATACGCGGGCACGAGCAGATCGCCGATCGAGCCGAGCGCGTCTTCCCGGTCGCCGTAGTACTGCTCACGGTCGGCGAACGCGAGCTTGAGCGCCTCGGCGACGACGTGAATGTACCGGGCGGAGTTGTGTCCGAGCGCGCGCAGATCGAACGTCGAGAGCATGCCGAGCGCCTGCATGAGGACCGGCCCCTGCGTCCACGCCGACTGCCCGAGGATCTCCCGGCCGGCGAACGTCGTCCGGAGCGGCGCCTCGAGCCGGGCGCGGTAGCCGGCCAGATCGGACGCGCGCAGGAGCCCGCCGACTCGCTCCGAGAAGGCGCCGATCGTCGCCGCGACGTCGCCGCGATAGAAGCGCTCCCGCGCCGCCGCGATTCCGGCCGTCCGATGACCGCGCGACTTCGTGTCGGCCTCGACGAGCCGCCGGAGCGTCCCGCCGAGCGCGGGCTGGACGAAGAGCTCGCCCACTTCCGGCACGCGCCCACCGGGGTAAAAAACCGCGGTTCCGCCGGGCGGATAGAGGTCGAACTGCTTGCGCGTATCCGGGATGTCGAGCAGGCCGCGCATGTACTCGTACATCGGAAATCCATGCTCGGCGTAGTGGACCGCCGGGGCGAGAACGTCACTCACGCTCTTCGTGCCGTGGGTCTCGAGCAGGGTCAGATACGCATCGACGGCGCCCGGCACCGTGAACGACAGATGAGCGCTGGCGCCCGGACCGGTCGGGATGCGGTCGAGCTTGCGCCCGCGGAAGAAGCTGACCGTCGCCAGCGCCGCCGCGGTGCCCTGCCCGCTCAGCGCCATGGTCTCTCGCGTTCGCGCGTCGTGGATGAGCGCCACGCATTCCCCGCACAGCGTGTACGACGCCGTCGGCTCGACGACCGCAGCGGCGAAGCCGGCCGCCACGACCGCGTCGAACGCGTTGCCCCCCGAGAGAAGCATGCGCATCCCGGCCATCGACACGAGCGGATGACCCGCCGAGACGACGCCCTGCGTCCCCGAGACCACGGGTCGCGTCGTCGCCCTGTCCGCAGCGTGATGCTCGAGCTCGTTGATTGGCGGGGTCGACTGGCTCATCGGATCACCTCGGTGATTCGACCTCGTGAAATCTCGACATCATGATATACGCGATATACCCGCGCAGCCCGTCTGCCAGGTGCTTGATGGCTGGTCTCACGGCAGGAGATCGCCGACGGCGATCTGGATGGCCGGCGCACCGAGCGTCGACACCTGGTCGGCCGGGCTCAGCACATCGACCACGGCGTAGTCCCACCCGTAAGGCGCCGAAGGCTCGGGCGTGGGCTCGCGCTGCACCTCGAGCACACGGTCGAGCAGATTGACGATCCAGTACTCGGGGCAACGGGCGCGAGCATAGAGGCTGGCCTTGTGCTCGCGGTCGAAGTCGAGGCTCGAGGCCGCGACTTCCACGACCAGCACGGGATGGGCGGGATGCGAGGTCGAATAGTCGCGGGGGGCGCCGCGGACGACCGCGACGTCGGGCTCGGGCTCCGAGGCGTCGTCGAGCGCGATCGGCGCCTGCGCGCGGACGTCCCAGCCCTCGCCGAACGCGCGCGCGAGCACACGCTCGACCAGCCTGATCGCGGTGTAGTGGGGCGAGCTTTGCGGCTCCGACACCAGCAGGAGCCCGTCGATCAGCTCGAGACGATCGCCGGGCTCGAACACGCCCCGGTCGACGAGGCGCTCGTACTCCACACGCTTCCACCGCTTCATCTGGAGTGTCTGTCTGGGCACCAACGCCCCCTCGGCGAGTCTAGTGACCCTCGGCGGCGCCCGTCAACGTCGCCCGGTGGCGACATTGCCGCGCCGCGTCCTAAGCACGACGGTAGATCGGGCCCCGCGCGACCACGCGTGCGAGATCCGGCGGCGCGGCCGGCTCGATCCGGTGGCCGCGCGGTTGCACCGGCCCGGGCTCGAGCCCGAGCCTCGTGATCGTCGCGGGATGGCTGTAGAACCCGTCGTAGGTGTGGCGCACGAGCGCCTCGAACGGCTCAGGGAGAGAACGCTCGACACGCCGGAGAAGATCCTCACGCTGAGCGGCGCCCAGCTCCGAAAACGCACGGATATTACCGGCGCGCACGGCACTCTCGATGGCCTCGAGAGCACGCGACAGCAGCGACTCGATCTCGGACGACGCGGCGGCCATCGCGAGGACGTGGTCGAGCGCCAGCGCGCCGCTTTCCGGGAAGGCCTCGCCCGCCGGCACGAGCGTGTCGAGCACCAGAGCGAGCAGATCACGCTGCGCCGCAAGCCGTCCGAGCGTCACGAGCGCCTCCGGATCATCCCGTCGGCAACGTACAGAGCCACGGCCTGAATCGTCGAGGTGGGGTTCACGCCAGCGCTGGTCACCATCACGCTGCCGTCGACGACATAGAGATTCGGCACGTCGTGACATCGGCCTTCGGCGTCGACGACCGAGGTGGCCGGATCGCTCCCCATGCGGGCCGTCCCCATGAGGTGCCAGCCACCGGCGCGCAGGAGCGGATTGAACGACACCTCGTGGGCGCCCGCCGCCTTCAGGGCTTCACCGCCCCGCGCGAGGCCATGGTCGAGCATGCGCCGGCTGTTCTCACTGAGCGCGTAAGACACGCGCGGTGCAGGAATGCCGTGTGCGTCGGTGAGCGCGGGATCGAGGTCGACGCGGTTGTCCGGCTCCGGCAGGTCCTCGCCGATGATCGCGACGGTGATGGTGCGGTCGAAGCGCTCGGTGTAGGCCCGCCGATGCTCGCGGCCCCACGGCACGCGATCGCCGACCGATCCGCCGTTGGCCGAGGCGATCGGCGAGAGCCCTCGGGCCACCTGGAACGAATAGCCGCGCACGAAGCCGCGCGAGAGGTCGGTCTCGTAGAACTCCTGGCTGATGATGCTGCAACCGATCGGGCCGCGGTGGCCGCCGAGCGGGCGGTCGAAGCTGCCGCGCACCATCGCGTACGGATGGAACATCAGGTTGCGGCCGACGAGGCCGCTGCGATTGGCGAGCCCGTCGGGAAACCGGGCCGACCGCGAGTTCAGGAGGAGGCGTGGCGTGCCGATGCCGTTGGCGGCCAGCACGACCGCGCGCGCCTTCTGGGTGCGCTCCCGCCCCTCCCGATCGTAGTAGATCGCGCCATCAGCCAGGCGGTCCGGGCCGAGCGTGATCTCGCGCACGCGCGCGCGTGTGAGGAGCCGCGCGCCGGCCGCGAGCGCCTTCGGCCAGTACGTGACGTCCGTGCTCGCCTTGGCGCCGATCGGACACCCCAGATCGCAGGGACCGCAGTTCACGCACGCCCGGCGCCCGTCGTAGTCGCGCGTCAGGATGGCGCTGTCCGACGGCCACCAGTGCCAGCCCAGCCGCTCGAAGCCTCCGGCGATCGTGGCGCCGAGCGTGTCGAGCGGGATCGGCGGCGTCTGCCGGGGCGACTTCGGAGGATAGGCGGGATCGCCGGTGATCCCGGCCACGCCCATCATGCGATCGTTCAGGTCGAAGTAGGGCTCGAGCGTCGCGTAGTCGATCGGCCAGTCGTCGGCCACGCCGTCGAGGCTCCGCACACGGAAATCCGAGGGTCGGAACCGCGGGAAGTGCGCGCTCCAGTGAATCGTGCTCCCGCCCACCGCGTTGTACATCAGCGGCGAGATCACCGAGGCCTGGTCGTTGACCGGATAGTCCTGGGGCAGCCGCCGCACGTTGGGCTCGGCGCTCCAGTCCGTGTGCCGGTGAAGCTCCCAGTCGGCCTGCCAGTGCGGGTAGGCGCGCGCGTCGACCCAGTCGCCCTGCTCGAGACACACGACACCGATCCCGGCGCCGGCAAGCCGCCAGGCGACGGCAGCGCCGGAGGCCCCGGCTCCAATCACGAGCACGTCGGTCCGATCGTCGGTGGCCATGCGCTCGCGTCCTACGGCACGGCCGAGGCCGCGGTCAGCTCCTCGCTCACCTTCCAGAGCCGCGTGGCGACGGCCGAGTCGTACGACTCGTCGTTCGAGCGGGCGGCGCGCCGGTTCACGAAGTACTTGCCGGCCCGGCGAAGCGGATCGTCCCGGAACGGTGCGCACGCGAGGCGACGTTGACGACAGGTCTTGCCTTCATGGTCCGACCGACTGTACTACGAACGGTCGGTCGAGGAGTGGGACGCCGTCGTCACTTCGAGCGGATCTCGGCCAGCAAGCGCTCCGCGGTGGGTCGGTGACGCATGACCCAGTCGGCGATGTAGCTCGGTTGCCGCTCGTCGATGACGCCCTTCAGCTGCTCTCGCGCCTCGTCATACTTGCCCTCCTCGATGAGGCAGCGGGCCAGCTCCACCCGGGCGCGCGTGAAGTGGGGGTCCAATGAGAGCGCCTTCCTCAAGTAGCCCTCGGCGCGCGGCACGTCACCGCCGAACATGCCGGGAGTCTCGAGGTA
>QHSQ01000283.1 GCA_003221615.1 Candidatus Rokuibacteriota bacterium
TGTCCGTGAAGCTGTAGATCGTGCTCAAAGAGACTGTCCGACCTCCCGGTCGCCAGGCGGCCGAGCTCATCGAGGCGCAGCCGTGGCATTGGGCCGAGGGGTGCGCGCTTCATCGATATTAGTCCAGCGCCCCCCTGGGGGAGGGGTCGGATATTTCTCCGTAGACTCGGTCCACGAGGTAGAGGGGCCTGTGCTTCACCTCGTCGAAGATCAGCCCGATGTACTCGCCAATGACGCCGAGGAAAATCAGCTGAAATCCCCCGAGCAGAGCGACGAGGGCGAGGAGTGATGTCCAGCCGGGTACGATCATTGGCCCGACGAAGTACGTTACGACGACGAAGGCGCCGTACAGGAAGCCAAGCGCGGCAATGCCGGCGCCAAGCAGGACGGCGAGCCGAAGGGGCGCCTTGGAGAACGAGCATATCCCCTGGATCGCGAACACGATGAGTTGCGCCACGCCGTACTTGGATCGGCCGGCCTCGCGCGGGCGGCAGTCGAACTCTACGAACTCTGAACGATATCCGACCCAGCGCACGAGTCCGCGAACGAATTGGTTCTGCTCGCGCACCCGAGCCCGGAAGACATCGACCACGCGTCTCGAGAGCAGCCGATAGTCGGCGGCGCCGGACCGAAGATCAACGGCGCCCACGCGTCTCATCAACGCGTAGAACCATCCTGAAGCCAGCCTTTCGAACGCCGCCCGGTTCGCTACGTCCCGCCGAATGGTCTGAACGATGTCGGCTCCCGACTCGAAGCGTTTGAGTAGACTCGGTATCAACTCGGGCGGGTGCTGCAAATCCGAGTCGAGGGTAATGAGCGCGTCGGCGTCGCAGCGGTCCATGCCGGCTATGAGCGCCGCCTGGTGTCCAAATCGCCGGGACAGCACCAGCATGCTTACGTTCTGTTCCCGCGAGCAGAGCCCCGCGATGATCTGCTCGCTCTTATCCGGTGACGGATCGAGAACGTAACAGATCTTGAACCGGTAGCGATCCGAAAGGCCGGCGAGCACGCCCGAGAGGCGCTCATGGAAGCGGCCGATCACCTCCTCTTCGCGGTAAACCGGGCATACGACTCCGATCGTCTTCACCGCTTGCCGAAGCTTTCAATCATCAGCGCAATCCCGGCTTCCAGTGTGATCTCCGGGCGCCAGCCGACGTCGTTTCGCAGCGCTGAGATATCGGCGCGAACGTCCGCAACTTCGTTCATCCGGGATGTCTCCTGGCTCCGGATCATTTTTTCGACTCCCGCTTGGCGCAGGACGAGTCGCACCAATTCGGATACCGAGTGCGAGACGCCGGTTCCGACATTATAGAGGTGGAACCCCGGCCGGCCCGCCGTGCTCGCAAAGGCAGAGACGACGTCGGATACGAAGACGTAGTCCCTACGGGGCGTAAGGTCCTGAACCTCGACGAACCCGCGTTCCGCATCGAGCGCCTGGGCGATCACGGATGGGATGAGGAAGCGTTGCGACTGTCCGGGGCCGTAGACGTTGAAAACGCGCAGAACCGTGACCGGGATGCCGAAGTTCCGCGAATGGAACTCACAACATTGCTCGGCAAGGTGCTTGCTGAGCGAATAGGGTGAATTGGGTGCCGGAGTGCACGATTCGGACACTGGGCCCGTCGGCCCCGTACCATAAACATAGCTGCTGAGAAAAGTCATCGAGCAGCCGTGCTCTCGACAATACTCGAGCGCATTCGCAGTCCCGCAGACGTTGACGGTGAGAAAGTCAGAGATCCGTTGCCAGCTTTCCATGACGCCACTCAGGCCCGCGGCATGCAGCACATGGTCGAATCTCCCAGCGATTCCGAACCGACTCGTGACGTCGAGCTCGCGCCGTCCTGGGGCAGTGACCTCCCATTGGTCCGCGAGAAACTCCTTGATCGCTCGTCCAACGAAACCGTCGCCACCGGTCACGAGGAGTCTCCGGCGTCCTAGGCGATCACGGGACATCCATGGCATCCTTCGGGAATCGGGCGCCTTTTCGGGTGAAGTCTTCGACCGCGCGCTCGTAGTCGTCGGGCCGGCCAATGTCAAGCCAGTATCCCGCATAGGGATAGACCTTGACCGCTTCGTTGGCCTTTAGGAGATCGAGTACGAGATTGTCGAACCCGTACGGTTCACCTGCTGGAATGTAGTGTAGGACTCGGTTGCTGAGGGCGTAGACACCCATACTGACGAGGTAGCGGTCCACGGGCTTCTCGCGAAATCCGATCAGCCTGCCGCCTTCCTCCACCTCGAGGACTCCGAAGTCAATCGGCTGCTCTCGCTGTGCGGCCGAAATCGACAGCAGGTTCCCCTCGCGCTCATGCCGATCGAGCAAGGCGCCGTAGTCGAGATCGGTGAGGACGTCGCCGTTCATAACGATGAAGCTGCTCGGCAGGTTCTCGACGAGAAGTAACGGCCCCATCGTGCTGAGGGGAATCGTCTCGAGCGAGTAATCGATCGCTATCCCGAACTTCGAGCCATTGCCGAAATAGGCTCGAATGATGTCGGCTTGGTGGTTGACGGCAAGTGTGAGGCGCTTGAATCCGTGCGAACACAATTGGCGAACGATGATTTCGAGTATCGGTTTGTCGCCGACCGGAACGAGCGGCTTCGGCAACGCCACCGTATATGGCTTGAGGCGCGTTCCGCGCCCGCCGGCCAAAATCACCGCCCGTTTCTCCACGATGGTCATTTCGCCTTGTCCTTGGGCCTTGAAACTACTTGGACACCGACGACATCGTCATCCCGTCCGGGGCCGTCGATCGCGAAGCAAGTCGGCAAGCTCCGTCGCGGGCACACCACGACTGCGGTGTTGCGCATTGTCTTCCGTATATTGCGTGGTGTCGTTCATACGACCTGGACCGAGGTCTTGTCAAGAACCGACGGTGACCCGCGGTCTGCTTGAGAAATGCCTTCGAGATGGCTCTCGACAATGCACAATAGAAAGCGTGCCGGGCCGAAGACGAACGTCAGGGACAGCGGGTGCTTGGTCGATCTCGCACGCCGTCGCTCATCACCAAGTGGAACAGCAGGATTGTTGACAGCAGGAGCCTCGCGGGCTACTGTCCCCGGCACGTTTCAGACTCTCACCGAAGGGTCGTGTCCCTCCGGGCGACGTTCGTCATGGGCGACTATCGCGATGACGGTTCAGTGGATTTTCAACGCGTGCTGAGGATCTTCGTGGTCGCGTGCCTCGTACTGGCCGGGGGCTCCGCATCCGCGGCCCCTGAAAAGGACGGGCCGATGGCGAAGGTCAGCGGGGAGCTTCGGACTCTGTACGACGAGTATCTTGCGGCACAGCGCGGTGGCACACCATTTTCGGCGAGCGACCCACTT
>QHSQ01000284.1 GCA_003221615.1 Candidatus Rokuibacteriota bacterium
CCCCTCGCAGTTCCCGCACTTTCACGGCGCCTTCGCCGAGTACTACTACCTGCGCGGGCGCGGGGCGATCTTCGTCGTGCCGGATTCGCTGCCCGACGAGCTGGTGGCGCCGGTCAATTGCGCGCTCTCCCAGGTGATCTTCGGCCTCGCGCGGGCGGGCCTCAGCTTCGGAAGCACCGTCGTCATCCAGGGCGCCGGCGGGCTCGGCATCCAGGCGGCCGCGGTCGCCAAGGACATGGGAGCGGCGACCGTCATCGTCGTCGATCAGCTACCGGGACGGCTCGAGCTGGCGCGCGCCTTCGGCGCCGACCACACGATCAACGTCAAAGAGGTCACCGACCGCCGCGAGCGCGTCAACCTCGTTCGCAAGTGGACGGGCGGCGCGGGCGCGGACGTCGCCTGCGACTTCGTGGGATTCCCTCAGGTCATCCCGGAAGGGATCGAGATGCTCCGCTCCGGCGGCACCTATCTCGAGATCGGCACGATCAGCCGCGGCGCCAAGATCGAGCTCGAGCCTTCCCTGCTGGTCTGGGGCTCGAAGAAGATCGTCGGCGTGATCCAGTACGACCCCGGCGTGATTCCCAGGGCGCTCGACTTCCTCGTCCGCAACCGGACCCGCTGGCCCTTCGACCGGCTCATCTCGCACAAATATCCGCTCGAGCGGATCAACCAGGCTTTTGCCGACTCCGAGTGGCACGCGAAGGACACGACCACCATCACCCGCGCAGCCCTCGTTCCGTGATGGCGGGCGGATGACCGGGGTCGCCGGCCATCCGGATGTTCAGGCGCGCTTGAGCTCGTTGCGGTCGATCGGTAGCTTCCGGAGGCGCTTACCCGTCGCGGCGAAGATGGCGTTGGTCACCGCCGGCGCCACGGTCGGCACGCCGGGCTCGCCGAGACCGCCCGGCGCCTCGCCCGAATCCAGGATCTGCACGTCCACCACCGGCATCTCGTTGATTCTCAGCATCTGATAGTCGTGGAAGTTCGACTGCTGCACCCGGCCGCGGTCGATCGTGATCTGTCCGTAGTACGCGGCCGTGAGCGCGTAGACGGCGCCGCCCTCCATCTGCGCCCTCACCGCGTCGGGATTCACGGCGATGCCCGCGTCGATCCCGCAGACGAGCTTGTTCACCTTGACCGCGCCGTCGGGCGCCACCGACACCTCGGCCACGGTGGCGGCGTAGCTTCCGTACGAGAAGACGACGGCGATCCCGCGGCCCTGGCCGGCCGGCATCGCCGCGCCCCAGTTGGCGCGCTTCGCGACCAGCTCGAGGATCGCCTTGTGACGAGGTGACTTGCCGAGGAGCGCCTTCCGGTACTCGAACGGATCCTTGCCGGCCGCGTGCGCGAGCTCGTCGATGAAGCTCTCGATGATGAACCCGTTCTGCGAAGGTCCGACCGAGCGCCAGAAGCCGAGCGGAATCCCGAGGTCCTTGTTGTTCCACTCGATCCGGAGATTCGGAATGTCGTAGGGCATGTTGCGGACCGCCTCGACGGCGGCCGGGTCGATGGTGCCCGCCTGCGCGCGACCCTTCTGGATCAGGATGCCCGGACCGACGACCCGCGTGGACCACGCCGACGGCATCCCGTTGGTGTCGAGCGCGGCGTGGAACACGTTGTACGTCGCCGGACGGTAGAAGCCGTGCGTGATGTCGTCCTCGCGTGTCCACACGACCTTCACGGGCGCGCCGACCGCTTTCGAGGTCTCGACCGCGTCGACGATGAAGTCGATCTCGCCGCGACGACCGAAGCCGCCGCCGAGCAAGGTGGTGTTGACGATCACCTTCTCGGGCGGCAACCCGGTGATCCGCGCGGCGGTCGCCTGCGTGCCGCCGGGATTCTGGGTCGGCGCCCAGATCACGCACGAGTCGCGACTGACCTGCGCGGTGGCGTTCATCGGCTCCATGCAGGCGTGCTCGAGGTAGGGCACCTGATAGACGGCCTCGTAGACCTTGCCGCTCGCCAGCGCCTTGTCGACGTCACCGTCGTTTCTCGCGACCTGGCCCGGCTGCTTGGCCGCGGCCTCGTACTCACGGGTGATGCCGGCGCTCGAGACCTGGGCGATCGGTCCCTCGTCCCACGTGACCTTGAGGGCCCGGCGTCCCTGGAGCGCCGTCCAGAAGTTGTCGGCGACGACGGCGACTCCGTTCGACACCTGAACGACGTCCTTGACGCCCTTGATCGCCTTGGTCGCCGTCGGGTCGAAGCTCTGCACCTTGCCGCCGAACACGGGGCAGCGCTCGACCGAGCCCACCAGCATCCCCGGCACCTGCACGTCGATGCCGTAGATGCCGCGGCCGGTGACCTTGTCGGGCGTGTCGCGCCGCTTGACGGCCTTACCGATGTATTTGAACTGGTCGGGCGTCTTCAGCTTGGGGTTCTGCGGGACGGCAAGCGCCTGCGCCTTGTCCACGAGCTGACCGTACGCAAAACGCCGGCCGGTCGGCCGGTGGATCACCGCGCCGTCTTCCGTCTCGACACTCTCGACCGGCACGCCCCACTCGTTCGCGGCGGCCTGCTTGAGCATCTCGCGCGCGGACGCCGCGGCCTTGCGCCACATCTCCAGGTGGTCGCGAACGCCCCGGCTTCCGCCGTAGGACTGGCTGCCGGTGACGGGATTCTTGTAGAGCGCCGGATTGGCCGGGGCCTGCTCGACCTTCACGCTGTCAAGCGTGGCGTCGAGCTCGTCGGCGATGATCATCGGCGTCGTGGTCAGCGAGCCCTGGCCCATCTCGGGCACCGAGTTAGTGATGGTCACGACGCCGTCGCGATCGATCCGGAGCCACTGGTTGGGCGTGAACACGCCGGGAGTCTGAGCACGCCCGCGCCGCGGGAGCGTGAAGCCGAGCGTGAGCCCCGCGCCGACCGCGAGGCCCCTCTTGAGAATCTCGCGGCGACTGACGAGCGTCGTCATCACGCGCCTGCCTTCTTGAGCGCGGCGGCGCGATGGATCGCCGCCCGGATCCGCTGATAGGTTCCGCAGCGGCAGATGTTCCCGGACATCCCGTCGTCGATGTCGGCGTCGGTCGGCGCAGCCTTGCGCGCCAGGAGCGCCGCCGCGGACATGATCTGGCCGGACTGACAGTAGCCGCACTGCGGGACGTCGACTTCCGTCCACGCGCGCTGCACCGGATGATCGCCGCGCTCGGACAGACCTTCGATCGTCGTCACGCGTCGCCCTGCGACCGCCGAGGCCGGCGTGACGCACGAGCGCACGGCGGTGCCGTCGACGTGAACGGTACAGGCCCCGCAGACGGCGATGCCGCAGCCGTACTTGGTCCCGGTCAGGTTGAGCGACTCGCGCAGGACCCAGAGCAACGGCATCTCCGGTGGGACGTCGACCTGCCGTTGTTTGCCGTTGACGGTGAACGAGATCATGGCGGCCTCCTGGCTTGGCCTGGGTGTCGGCGACAGCATGATAAGCAGATCGGCATCCGCTTTCGACGATTGTTTTGACGCGGCGCGTGCGCCGCTGTCTTTCGGTCGGCGTCTGAATTTTTCGAC
>QHSQ01000285.1 GCA_003221615.1 Candidatus Rokuibacteriota bacterium
CCGGATATTGCTTGCCCTGATCGTGCTGGCGAGTCTGGGCTGTGCCATCGGCACGACTGACTCCTCATCGGATCCCCCGGCCGACGTATCGGGCCAGTGGAGTGGAACGCTGATCCTCAGCACACAATCCGTGATCCGATGCTGCGGCGGAACCAGTGGCGCCGCAAGTATCGAGTTCGAGCAGGAGGGCACGAGAATCACAGGCGTGCTGGAGGCTCCAGGTGTCAGAGGAACGATCGAAGCGTGGGTAAGGGGGGCGACGCTCTCCGGGTACCTGAGGTATAGGGCCGGGAGCAGCGCCGGCGAGTCACGCTTCGAGGCTACGGTCGACGGAAACGAAATGCTAGCCACCGCGTTCGTCGACTCGAAGCTGGTCCTCAGCAGAGTACGCTGACCGCTTGTGAGTCGAATGCTTGTAGCCCTTCTCATTGTTCTCTCTCCCGCGGTCCAGGCGACCCCTGCGACGGCCGCGCGCGTGGCCGTCCTCATGAGCGCCCGCGTCGAGGAATACGATGAGGCGGTCCGGGGCTTCAGAGGTGCGATCCCCAAGGAGGCCGTGACCGTTTACGACATGGATGGCGACATCGAGCGCGGACGTAAGCAGCTGGACGAGATCGACTCGAAGTTGAAGCCGGACCTCGTCTTTGCTGTCGGCATCTGGGCGCTTCGGGCCGTTGTCAGTCGACCGCCCTCGGCGCCCGTGGTGTACGCAATGGTTCTCAATCCGCCGAGCGTCATCAGTCCCGACGCGAAGAACATCACGGGGGCCAGCCTCAACGTGCCCGTCGAGCGGCAAATCTGGCTGTTCAAACAACTCGGCGCAAAGCGTATCGGCGTCGTATTCAACGACGCCAAAACCGGCTATCTGGTTCGGCGCGCCCAGGCCGTCGCGCGTGACGAAGGCATCGAGCTCGTCACCCGTGAGGTCAGTTCCCCAAAGGATGCGATTGGAGCAATCGAATCGTTCCAGGACAGGGTTGACGCACTTTGGCTCGTTCCGGACGAGACTGTGCTGTCGCAAGCCGTGGTCCAGCACATGCTGCTTCTCTCCTACCGTCGGAAGCTCCCGCTGCTCGGGGTCTCCAGCCGCCATGCGGAGATGGGAGCCCTGTTCGCGATGACATTCGCGAGCGGAGAAGACATCGGACGGCAGGCGGGCGAGCTGGCCCAGGCGATACTCGGGGGCCGTGCGGTTTCGGACATACCTTACACGACCGCGCGCAAGGTGTATCTCACTCTCAACCTCAAGACGGCGCAGAAGCTCGGACTGGAGATCCCGCCGGCTGTCCGGGCGCGCGCAACGAACGTCATCGAATGACGGAGCCTGCCAGGCTCACCTGGTTCCGAGGCTTTTCGAGCTTCCGGGCACGGGTTTTTTGGTCGGTCGTTCCGATCGTGGTGTCCTTTCTCGTCTTCCAGGGATGGATGAACGTCCGTGAGCATCGGCGGCTGGTGACGGAGGAATTCGAGAAGCGTGGCCAGGCGTTGGCTTCGAACCTTGGCTACGCGAGCGAGCTCGGGGCCTTGAGCGAGGACTTGCAGCTCCTGGAAGCAGCAATGCGCGGCACCCTTCGGAACCCCGACGTCAGCTACGTACTCATCCACAGTCGCGACAGGCGGGTCCTGGCGCGTGGGGGCCAGTTGAAAGCGAGCGAGGCTCCACCGGGCGACGCGCGAGGCGATCGGCCGTCGACACGTCAGGTGGAACGCGCGGGCCAGCGATTCTTCGAGTTCGTGTCCCCGATCGTGTCCGAACGCAGCCAAACGCCCGACGTGGTGCTCCTCGGACCCCGAGTCCGACCCAGGGGCGCGGAGGAGATGGAGGAGGTCATCGGCACTGCGACAGTCGGTTTGTCGCTGGCGGGCGTCGAAGCACAGGTGCGCGGCCTCGCAACCCTGTGGAGCGGGATTACCGTGGCGTTCCTCGTCGTGAGTGCGGCTGTTCTCTACGGATTCTCGCTCCGAATCACGAACCCCGTCAAACAGCTTACGCAGCAGGCGCAGAAGATCGCTACCGGCGAGCTGGACCAGCAGATTGCCGTGCGGTCACGCGACGAGATCGGCGCGCTGGCCGACGCCTTCAACCATATGACGCGATCGCTGCGGGTCAGCATGAACGATAAGGAGCGCGCCCTTTCTGAGCTGGGGGAACTAAATCGCACGCTCGAAGATCGCATCCGGCAACGGACAGTCGAGCTCGAAGTACGGGGCCAGGCGCTCGAGCGCTCGCTCACGGAGCTCGAAGACAAGAGCCGTCAGCTCGCGGCGGCCAGTCGACACAAGTCCGACTTCCTGGCGAACGTGAGCCACGAGCTACGGACGCCCATGAACGCGATCCTCGGCTTCAACGAAATGATTCTCGATCAGGTCTATGGAGAGATCTCCGACGAGCTGCGCCGGCCCCTCACAGACATTCAGCAGAGCGGCCAACACCTGCTGCGTCTCATCAGCGACGTCCTAGATCTCTCCAAGATCGAAGCCGGGCGCATGGATCTGGTGCTCGGGGACTACGCGGTCCTCGATACGGTGACAGCCGTTCGCGCCTCGCTCGCCTCCCTTGCGGCGGAGAAGGGCCTGGAGTTCGTGGTGAGCGTCCCTGCCGAGATGCCGCTGGCGTATGGTGACGGCAGGCGTGTCACCCAGTGCCTCCTGAATCTCGCGGGGAACGCGCTCAAGTTCACCCGCCAGGGCCGGGTTGAGATCGCGGTGGATCTTCTCGACGAGATGCTGCGCTTCCGTGTGTCGGACACCGGGATCGGTATCTCCGGAGAACAGATCGATAAGCTATTCACGGAGTTTCAGCAGGCGGACGCGACGATCGCTCGCGAGTTCGGAGGAACCGGGCTCGGCCTCAGCATCACCAGAAAGTTCGTTGAGATGCACGCGGGCCACGTATGGGCGGAGAGCGAGATCGGCAAAGGATCCACCTTCTCCTTCTCGATCCCCTTGCGCATGAAAGGCACGATGACCTCATGAGCCCGAAGACAATTCTGTACGTCGAGGACAATGAGCTGAATCGGAGAATCGTCCGCGACCTCCTCAAGCGCACCTCCTATCGGCTGCTCGAGGCACCCGACGGCGAGACCTCCCTGGACATCGTGCGTCGAGAGCGTCCGGACCTGATCCTGATGGACATCCAACTTCCTCGGCTGTCCGGGATTGAGGTGACCCGCACGCTCCGGAGCGAGCCGATCACGGCAAACACGCCCATCATCGCGATCACGTCCTTCGCGCTGTCCGGTGACGAACAGAGAGCCAAGGAGGCCGGTGCTACCGCTTACATGGCAAAGCCGTATAGCCCCCGCGATCTCCTCGCGCTGATCCGAAAGCTGTTACCGGAGAGCGACTGATGGTGCTTGCACCCGCTCCCGGCTGAAGAACCAGGCCGATCTTGTTGCAGGCTTCGCCCCGAATGGGTCTAGATCGACGGCCCGAGAGGCGGGGCTCTTCACGCAACTTTGCCCTGCGTGTTTTAGTCGCGTCAGGTTTCTGCGGGG
>QHSQ01000286.1 GCA_003221615.1 Candidatus Rokuibacteriota bacterium
GGACCCAGGCATCCGACCGACCTGATCGGCGTGGCGCACAGCCCCGCCTACTTCATCGCGGCCGCGGTGGCGGACCGGGACTACGGCTGGATCCACGTCTCGCCCGTGAAGGTCGCCGACCCGGTGATTCGACAGCTCATCGACAAGGTCACAGTGGACCCGAACCCGCCACCGTACCCGGACCGCTTCCCGCACCACCACGGCGCGACGGTCACGATCACGCTGAAGGACGGCCGACAGTTCTCTGCTCACGTGGACTTTCCGCGCGGGTCCGCCCCCCGCGGAATCGAATGGGCCGACGTCGACACAAAGTACCGGAGGCTGGTGCCGCTGTCGGGGCTGGCCCCGGAAAAGGTCGAGGCCAGCCTCAGGGTGGTGCACGAGTTCGAAACGGTCAAGACCATGTCCGAGCTCACTCGCCTGCTGAGCTGAGAAGCACGATCGCTAGCCTTTCACCGCGCCCGCCGCGAGCCCCTCGACCATCCAGCGGTGGATGAACATGTAGAGCGCGACCACCGGCACGGTGGTGATGACCGAGGCGGCCATGAGCTGGCCCCAGTGGAAGACATCGCCGTAGATCAAGAGGTTGAGGCCGACCGGGACCGTGGTCGCCGTCTCATCGGTGATGAAGATCAGCGCATAGAGAAACTCGTTCCACGACAGCGTGAAGGCGAAGATGGCGGACGCGACGATGCCCGGCGCCGCCAACGGGAGTAGCACGCGCACGAGCGCCTGCGGGCGCGTCGCGCCATCCACCAGCGCCGCTTCCTCCAGCTCCGTGGGCAGCGCCTTGAAGAAGCCGATCAGGAGCCACGTGCAGAACGGAACCGTGAATGTCGGGTACGACAGGAAGAGCGCTATCAGCGAGTTGGTCGCGCCCAGCTCCGCGAGCACTCGATAGAGCGGAATGAACAGCAGCGCCGGTGGGACCAGATACAGCACCAGGATCAGCGTGGCGATCGCCTCCCGCCCGGGAAAACGAAGCCGCGCCACCGCGTAGGCACTGAGACACGCGATCACGGTCGTGATGATCGTGACGACCACGGCGGTGACCACGCTGTTCCGGAACCAGAGCGGAAACCGCGTCTCGAGCCAGAGGCCCGTGTAGTTTTCCCACGTGAAGGGCCGCGGGACATAGATCGACTGCGCGAACTGGATCTGCTCGTACGTCTTGAACGACATCGTCGCGATCCACCAGAACGGGACGAGCACGACGAGCGCGAACGCAGCCAGCCCCAGCACGGTGGCGACCTTCCACGGCTTCACGCCGTGCGCTCGCGCAGCAGGTACCGGCTGACCAGCGCGATCCCGGCCACCAGGAGCGGGACGGCGAACATCGAGATGGTCACGCCGCGTCCCCAGCGAAGCTGGTTGAACGCGACCTCGAACGAGTAGGTCGCGAAGACCTGGGTGGCGGTGCCGGGGCCGCCGCGGGTCATGACGTAGATGATGTTGAAGTCGTTGATCGTGAAGATGAACGTGAGCAGGGTGGTGACGATGATGATGTGCTTGAGGCCGGGCAGCGTGATGTGCCAGAAGCGCCGCCATGAGCCGGCGCCGTCGACCGAGGCCGCCTCGTACAGCTCCCCGGGAATCGACTGCATCCCGGCCAGATACGACACGCCGAAGAACGGAAAGCCGCGCCACCAGTTCGCGACGACGACGGCCATCATGGCGCCCTCCGGCGTGGCCATGAACGCTACGGGCCGGGTGAGGATTCCCGCATCCAGCAGCACGCTGTTGAAGAAGCCCCGGCCCGGAAATGAGTCGAACATCCAGCGCCACGTGAGCGCGATGATGACCGTCGACGTGATCCAGGGCAGCAGCATCAGCCCGCGGAAGAAGTTCCGCCAGCGCCAGGTCGCGTGCAGCACGACGGCCATGCCGAGCCCAGTCAAAATCTTGAGCGCCACCGACGCCACCGTGAAGACGAGGCTGTTACGGACGACGGTGCGAAAGGTGTCGTCGTTGGCGAGATAGACGTAGTTGCGCAGGCCGACGAAGCGCTCGGGGTAGCCGACGAGCTTGTCGGTGAACGAGAGCCAGACCGCGCGGTAGATCGGATAGACGATCAGGCCGACGACGAGGACGAGGAGCGGCAGCAGCAGGAGGATCGCGGTGCCGGTGTCGCGTCGCTGTGGGTGACGGCGGGGAGCCGTGATCCGGCTCCCCGCGGCGGCGAGACTACGCCCCGAGCGTGTCGTAGATCTCCTTGATCTTCTTGTCAGCCCAGTCGATGGCCTGGTCGACCGACCACTTGTCGACGATGACCTTGGCCGGCGCGTCGGTCAGCACGTTGCTGGCCTGCACCTCCGCCGCCGCCGCCGTCACGGGCCCGGGCCAGCCGGTGGCCACGAACCACTCGGCCGCGCGTCCGAAGTTCCGGTAGTTCTCGTTCTTGCCGAAGTAGTCGCGGGTGGCGGCGCGGGCCTTGTCGAGCACCGGCGAGAACTGCCCGTGCGAGTCGTTCATCACCCGCACGGTCTCCTCGGGCGAGAGCAAGTGTGCGATGAGACTCATCGCCGCCTCCGGGTCCTTGGCGGTTTTGAACACGCCGAAGCTCAGCGCGAGCCCCCAGCAGCGACGGCCGTCGGGGCCGGCCGGATGCGGTAGCGCGACGTGGTTGGCCAGCGCCTCCTCGCGCATCTTCTTGTCCTTGGCGTCGGTCGCCTTGGCGAGCGCGTTCTCGATCGCGAACGTGATGCTGGGGCCGTTCGACGTCTGCGCGATCTTCTTGGCGATGAAGGCCTCGTTGTTCTGCGAGCCCGTCCACGACAGCGTGTCGGCGGGCTGGATGCCTTCCTTGTAGATGTCGGTGGCCCACTTCATGACCTGCTGCATCTTGGCGTTCTTGATCGATTGGTACTTGCCGTCCTTGTTGGCCCAGCCGACGCCGTACGAGTACATGAGGCTCTGCATGACACCGTAGCCGTCGGCGGTCCGGTTCCAGCTTTGGCCCAGGCCGTAGAAGTTGTCGTTCGGCCGGTTCAGCGCCGCCGCCGCCGCCTTGGCTTCCTCGAACGTCGCCGGCAGCTTCACCTTCTTCTTCTCGAACTCGTCGCGCCACACGTACCAGAAGGCCGGCATGATGTACCAC
Organism: Candidatus Rokuibacteriota bacterium; assembly: GCA_003221615.1. Lineage (GTDB taxonomy): Bacteria > Methylomirabilota > Methylomirabilia > Rokubacteriales > CSP1-6 > AR31. The sequence continues at coordinate 3,098 of QHSQ01000286.1, forward strand.
GGAAGCGCGTACGTCTTGCCGCCGACGACCGTGGCCGGAACCACATTCGCGGGGGCCTTGCCGATCTCGCCTTCGACCTGGCGTGCGAAGCTGGTCAGATCGAGCAGCTGGCCCATGCCGGCGAAGCGCGCGGGCGCGCCCGTCTC
>QHSQ01000287.1 GCA_003221615.1 Candidatus Rokuibacteriota bacterium
GCCAGTTCCAGGTGTCGTCGGCGCGCAATGTGGCCATGGTGCCGCTCTGCCCGCCCGGATCCCCGCCCGGGTGCGTGGCGTGTCCTACCACCGAGGCGCCAGGGCCATACTTCCAGAAGGAGTTCTTCCACAACGGCTACATCAAGAGCCTGAAGCAGCTCGTCCACTTCTACAATACGCGCGACCTGTTCGCCCAACCGGTGACGTCAGGGCACTGCCCGCCCGGCACGACCGAAAAAGTGGACTGCTGGCCGGTGCCTGAGGTGAAGAACAATATCGACATGACGACCGGCAATCTCGCCTTGACGGACCTGGAGGAGAACCAGATCGTGGCCTTCCTGCAAACCCTCACGGACGGCTTCACGACACCTTACCCCAACATCAATACCTTTACGGGGGCGTGCATGACCGGGGCCCCTGGTACGGCGAATGCGTCGGCGTCGACCCAAGGAAATGATTCTCTCATCCCCACGCCGCCGCTTCCGCCGTGTGCATCGGCTATCTGCGGCGTAGCGCCGTTCCCAAGTCCGCCCATCCCGTAGGGGCAAAACGCCAGACGGCGGACGCGAGACGGATCATCGGTCTCGCGTCCGCCACGGACGAGAACAGCCATGAATGGACTGCTTGTGATACTCGCGATCGCGACCACGGTGGGCAGCCTGCTCTATTCCAACCCAGCCGCCGCTCAGCTACTTCCTCCTGCCAAGAAGGCCGAGCGCGTCGAGATCACCAGAGGGCCAGAGCTCGAATTGGCCACGAATCACCTGACGATCATCAGGTGGACGGTCAACAACCCCGGGGGGTCGGACGTGCATTACGGCATCGTGCGCTACGGTACCGACCCCAAGGATTTGAGCCAGACGGCGAAAAATCCCATCAGGCTGAACCAGGGCCATCAGTACACGACGTTCCGCGTGCGCATCGAGGGCCTCAAGCCACAGACGACGTACTACTACTCGGTGACCTCAGAGGAGAGCAATGGCAAGAGCGATGGCGTGAAGAGCGCCGTCAACAAGTTCATCACACCCGCCCCTGGCGAGCGAATCGTAGCTTACCCTCCACAACCTGTTCCGTCGCCGAAGTAACGGGCAGGTGACACCAGGCCGTCCTCGATCGAGCGGGACTCGGGATGGAGCGTCAGTCGTCGGTGATGAAACTTCGCCACGGTGGCGCGGTGGGCGACCGAGATCATGGTGAGTCCCGGGAGCCGCGCCTGGAGCAGGGCGGAGAGCGCCTCCTCCGTGGCCTCGTCCACGGCCGAGGTGGCCTCGTCCAGGAACAACCAGTCGGGTCGGTAGACGAGGGCGCGCGTGAAGCCGATCCGCTGCTGTTCGCCGCCCGAGAGCTCGAGTGACCAGTTCGCCTGCTCGTCCAGATGGCCGATCAAGTGTGGCAGCCGGGCATCGCGGAGCGCCCGCTCGAAAACCCTGGGGGGTCGGACGGTATTACGGCATCGTGCAGTACGGCACCGACCCCAAGGATTTGAGCCAGACGGCGAAAAATCCCATCAGGCTGAACCAGGGTCATCAATACACGACGTTCCGCGTGCGCATTCAGGGCCTCAAGCCAGAGACGACGTACTACTACACGGTGACCTCGGAGGAGAGCAATGGTACGAGCGATGGTGTGAAGAGCACCGTCAGCAAGTTCACCACGCCCGGCCCCGGCGAGGGAATCGTGACACGCCCCTAAAGATCAGACTGTCTCCCCCCAATCGGCGTCACGTGGTTCGCTCAGCAGCACGAGAGAGGAGCCACGAAGTGTCACGGTAACGAGGTCGGAAAGATGCGGTTCGGCGTCAAACGGGATGATCGAACGCATCTTCGGATGGGCATGCACCTGCCTGACTCGACAGTGCGCCTGATCGAGCTGAACGCCCTCGCGCGCCCTTGCCAGCGATACGCTCGTCGCGACGGTCCAGACACCGTGCCCGACGAATGGATGGATCGCGGGCGCCGCTGGCGGACGGATCGCAGCCGGCCTCATCGGCGGTGGGCTTCTGGGTGAGCTCGCCGGCAACCTACCGGACGAACGGGATCATCGACTCGATCCAATTGAGCTGAGTCGGGATTGTTGACAACTGCTTTGCCCCGTCACACCATCTCCACTTGATACGGTTGTCGCAAGCGATAGGTCTCTACGCTGCCGGCGATGCGATGATCTCCGAGGGGCGTGAACGAGGAACCTCGCACCGCTGACGGAGGTATGCATGAGGACTGGGGAGAGCGAGCGGCCGATCACCTTCGCGGGCGCGCGGCTCGGGCGTCACCGCCACGTGTGCGCGTTCTTCAACACCCGGGACGAGGAGTACCGCGTCTTCCTGCCCTTCATCAAGGAAGGTCTCTCGCACGGGCAGAGGGCTTTCCACATCGTGGATCCGAAACTGCGCGGCGATCACGTCGAACGGCTGGCGACTGCGGGTGTCGACGTCGCCGCCGTGGAGAAGAGCGGTCAGTTGGAGCTGCGCACCTGGCAGGAAGCCTATCTGCGCGGCGGTCACTTCGACCAGACCGCGATGCTGGCCTTGATCGAGGAGGTGCTCATCGAAGGCAAGCGGCGCGGGTTTCCCTTGACTCGATTGGTCGCGCATATGGAATGGGCGTTGGAGGATAGACCTGGCGTGGATGACCTGGTGGAGTACGAGACGCGCCTCAACTACATCCTCCCGAAGTACCCGGATCCCGTTCTCTGAATCTACGATCTCGCCAAGTTTGGCGCAGACGTCGTCATGGACATCCTCCGCACTCATCCCATGGCCGTGATCGCCGGCGTCTTGCAGGAGAACCCCTTCTTCGTTCCACCCGATGAATTCTTGCGTGAGCTGCGCGCACGGGCCGGCAATGGAAACGACTCCTGAAAGGAGCAGCTCTTCGCTCGAGCCACCGGATCATGTGGTGGCCCTCCCGAGGGATACCGCGACTCTTCGCAGCCAGCTCCGCGACCTCATCGCGATTCTGGCGCTGCCCGCCGTGTGGAGCGGCCGGGACCTGGCTGATATCCCGGAGGCCGTGCTCGAGGTGTTGTCGAGCATGCTGCGGCTCGATCTGGCCTACATCCGGGCGGCGGACCAGACCGGTAGCGGCCCATTGGAGACGGTTCGCGTGCGAGGAAGACCAGATCTCGGCAGTCGTGGCCGCGAGATTGCGGGTCCCTTGGCCCAGGAAACGACGGAGCCCGACGCGAGCCAGGCCCTCGTTCTCCCGGACCCTGCCACCGGGGAGCCCTTGCGCGCGACCCGGATCGCGCTCGGGCTGCCCGGGCGCACCGGCGTGGTCATTGCCGCGTCTCGGCGTTCGAGCTTCCCCACGCCTTTCGAGCGATTTCTCCTTCAGAGCATCATCACCCAGGCCGAGGTCGCCCTCCGCAACGCGGCGCTCATGACCGCCCTTCACCATGCTCTCGACTGCGAGCAGGTCT
>QHSQ01000288.1 GCA_003221615.1 Candidatus Rokuibacteriota bacterium
AATTTGGCGGACGCGGCCGGGCAGTTCATAAATCACTCGATTCATGAAGGCTCCCGATCCGCTCCGTCTGCTTTGTTGCGCCGGTTGGATATGCAGAATGCGCGACGGCTCCCGAAACTGTCGACGAACAGCCGCTCTTTCGAGTTCCCGTTCGACGTGACGGCCTGACACGCGGGCCGGTGGCTCAGCAGGACTAGAGCCTCCACGGGGAACGTGGTAGATCTGGAAACTATCGGGGTGTGTGATGTTGTTCAAGCGATGGACTGAGCAATTCTCGGATGACCTCGCGATCGACCTGGGCACGGCGAATACGCTGGTGTTCGTCCGCGGCGAGGGGATTGTCCTCAATGAACCCTCCGTCGTGGCGATTCATGAGGCGGACCAGTCCATCATCGCCGTGGGGCGCGAAGCGAAGGCGATGCTCGGGCGCACGCCCGGCAACATCCGTGTCGTTCGGCCGTTGAGGGACGGGGTGATCGCGGATTTCGATATCACAGAAAGGATGCTGGGCTACTTCATCTCGCAGACGCATCGATGGCAGCGCATGATCCTTCGACCACGGGTCGTGGTGGGGGTTCCCTCGGGCATCACGCAAGTCGAGCGGCGGGCCGTCCGCGACGCCGCGATGCACGCCGGGGCCCGCGCCGTGTATCTCGTTGAGGAGCCGGTCGCGGCGGCGATGGGTGCCGGGCTGCCGATTGAGGAGCCGGGCGGCAATTTGATCGTCGACATCGGCGGCGGGACCACCGAGGTGGCAGTGATTTCCCTGGCGGGGGTCATCTACTGTAAGTCTGTGCGGATCGCAGGTGACCAGATGGACGAGGCGATCCGGCAACACATTCGGAAGCACTATAACCTTCTGATTGGCGAGCGTCGGGCCGAGGAGATCAAGATCAACCTCGGCTCGGCGTACCCTGGGGAGGGTGAGCGGCGCACCATAGAAGTGAAGGGCCGGGATCTCGTCGGCGGCTTCCCGAAGAGCGTTGTCCTCACTGAGGACGAAATTCGGGAAGCGCTGCGCGACTCGGTGATGACCATCGTCGAGACGGTGCGCACCTGTCTCGAGCAGACCCCCCCAGAACTGGCCGCGGATATCGTCGATACGGGCATCGTCATCACCGGCGGTGGTGGCCTCCTACGCGGGTTGGACCGGCTAATCGGGGCGGAAACCCAACTTCCCGTGACGGTCGCCAAGGACCCGATGTCCTGCGTGGCTCTGGGGGTCGGGCGGGTTCTCGACGAACTTGAACTCCTGAAGAAGGTTGCCATGCGCGCCTGACGAAGGTGGAGGTGGGTCTGGCGGCAGCGCCGCAATCCAGACCCAGTGATCGGGAACAGAAATCCCGTCGCCGCGCAGGGAGTGCTGGACCAGGTTGACCATCGGGGCGGGGAGAGTAGTCTAGAGTCAGCTCAACGCTCCTGTGCCGGTTCTTGTCACGGTCGCGTTCAATCCTCTTACGTGTTGAAGGGAGCCTGCATGCTGGATCTCCAGCTTCCCGCGCGGCACGACTGGGCTGTCCAGGAACAGCACTACGGCAAGCTGGTCATGGAGCCCTTCGAGCCGGGGTTCGCCCTGACGGTGGGCATCGCCTACCGCCGGGTCCTCCTGTCGGCCATCCACGGGGCCGCGCCGACGTGGGTGAAGATCGAGAGGGTGGTCCACCAGTTCTCGCACCTGCCCGGGGTCACGGAGGACACCCTCGACATCATGATGAACCTCCGGAAGGTGGCCTTCGTGCTGCACGTCAACCGCCCGAAGATCCTCCGGCTGAAGGCGCAGGGCCCGGGCACGGTCAAGGCGAGCGACTTTGAGAAGGACGCCGACATCGAGATCCTCACCCCGGAGGTGCTGCTCGCCCCGCTCGACAAGGACGGCGTGCTCGAGATGGACGTGTGCGTCGAGCGCGGCCGCGGCTACGTGCCTGCCGAGAAGCGCGAGCCCGAGGCGCTGCCCATCCACGCGATCCTGCTCGACGCCGACTTCTCGCCGGTCGACCGCGTGAACTTCCACGTCGAGCCGGCCGTGGACGGCCGGCAGCGCCTCGTCTTCGAGGTGTTCGCGCCGGGCACGGCGGTCGCCGAGGCGTTGCGGATCCTTGAGGACCACTTCGAACTGCTCACGAACTTTCCCCAGGCGACAGCGGAGGAGGCGGCGGCCAAGCGCGACGAGACGCGGCCGCGGACCGAGCAGAACGAGAACCTCTTCCGCAACGTCGACGAGCTCGAGCTCTCCGTCCGCGCGTCGAATTGCCTCAAGAGCGCGAACATCCGGACCATCGCCGAGCTCGTGCCCAAGACGGAGGCCGAGGTGCTCCAAGACGAAGAACTTCGGCAAGAAGTCGCTCAACGAGATCAAGACGGTGCTCGGGGAGATGGGCCTCTCGCTCGACACGCGCCTCGACCCGGGGGAGCTTGAGAGGCGGCGCGCTCAATACGAACGCGCGGGTGCGGCGTAGCGCCGCACCCGGAAGATGTTCCGAATGTCTGCAGGCGCGGACGGTCGTCTGCGCGCTTTCAGCCTGACCTGATTCGTCGCCGATGATCCGGTAGCGTCTCGACGAGGAGACCAGGAATGGACAGAGGGACGGCGATGCTGGCGGTTGTTCTGGATGTATACGAAGGTGGTAAGGACTTGATCCCGGGTTGGAAGCTGAAGGAGCACGCGGAAAGCGCGCTCGCAGCTGGTGGCGTCGAAGGGCTCAGGCGGTACTACGACGCATGCCTGTCTGGTTCAGACCACCGATTGAAGACAACCCTCGAAGGTGACAGACGCAAGACCTTGGAATCGGAACGCGCGCGCTTCATGGCGATGTACCTGGGTCCTGCCCGACGATGAGTAACAGGATCTTGAGGTCCCTCTAGGCGCGCCGCGAACAGCGCTCCCCACTCTCAAGCTGCTGCTCCAGCGATCAAGATCCCTTCGATATAAAGAACGAAGCCTAATACTCGGGCCTTCTCCAACTCTGATCTGTTGATCCGGTACACGTTCATCGTGCCCGCCGATGCTCCGCACATCTGCGGGTGTCGAATCCCATCCGCCTTCTTGGCTTTCGCCTGGACGGCGATGTTCGCAGCACGCAACTCCTTCTCCATTTCGTCCAGTGACACGGGTCTGCCCATTTCACATTGCAGGCTTCCGTCATACTTCGCGACTTC
>QHSQ01000248.1 GCA_003221615.1 Candidatus Rokuibacteriota bacterium
GAGAGCGCTCGGCGCCATCGCGGTCAACAGAATTTCGTCGTTGCCGGCGAGCTCGAGGAACTGCACGCCCTGCTTCACCAGTCCGATCACGATCGGCGTGAAGGCTTCGTGGCGTGGGATCGTGACGATGGAGGACCGGGCGTCCACCGGCTTGATCTTGCGGATCCGGTCGTCGTCGAAGATGCGATCGGGCGCCTCGGCGATCCAGGCGTGGATGACCAGGTCTTGCGGTTGCTGGATCGGGTGGGTGCCCAGTCGGATGATCCCCGCATACGTCGCCTTCAGCGAATATTCGGCGCTCAGGGAGAATCGTCGCTCCCACTTCCGGATGACGTCGAGGCCCCACAGCGGAGTCTCTCTCCAGAGAGCCTCGAGTCTTCCCTCGAAGGGGAAGTCGTACCACGGGACCGTGTGCAAGAGCTCCGCGTACTGGCGCGCGGTTCGGCGGGCGAACACGTCCTCTTCGGTGTGGTAGAAGCCGATGCCCTCCGTGACCACGCCGACGGTGTTCTCGTAGGAGCCCTTGATGGTGTTGTCGACCGAGAACCCCAGACCGGTCAACGCCAGGATCAGATGCGTGCTCGCATCGAACGCGTAGACGCGCTTGGTGGCCCGACAAGCCGCCGAGTAGTAGCGCCAGTACTGTCCGATGGCGGCGAAGTAGGGGAACCGGCTCGGCGCGTGCGATTTGACGAACGCCGCGTACTCCTCGGCGCTGTATACGACGTACCACTCCGGCAAGGTGAGGAACGTCGCCGAGCCTTTGCGGAGATAGCCGCTCACGTCGCCCGTCGCGCGCACGATCTCGGGCGAACGCTCGCTCGGCTGTGTTCGAACGCTGAAGCAGTGCCCGCCGATGAATCGGGCCGGGACGGCGACGGCGGCGAGGCCGAGCACGGCCACGAACGCGACCGTGAGCACGAGGACGATGCGGAAGCGTCGCCGGATCCGACGCGCCACTACTCTAGAGTCTCGTCTCCTCCGAGGTGATGTTGCTTTATATCACGGGCGCGGCGCTGGACGCCGGCCCTTGTTCGTCGACCGCGCGCGCGGTCACCACGTAACGCAGCGGGCCGCCGGGCACGAGCGCGTCGAACGGATAGCAGGTCATCAGCACGAGCGCGGACCAGCGAGGATCCGCGCGGATCGTCGCGGACCGTGCATCCACCACCGCCAGCTCCTCGACCCTGAAGCGCGCGGGCGAGCGCCCTGGCAGTTCGACGACGATCTCGTCGCCGGGGCGCACGCGCTCGAGAAAGCGGAAGTGCGTGTCGCGATGCGCCGTCACGATCGCGGTGCCCGGCGCGCCCATGACCGCGCTTTCCGGTGCGTAGC
>QHSQ01000249.1 GCA_003221615.1 Candidatus Rokuibacteriota bacterium
CGCCCTGGCCCAGACCGAAGACGGCGGTGTAGTCCCAGCCATGCGGGAGATTCGTCTCGAGCGCGTGACTGTGGACCGATTCGTCCCCCGGGCGGACCGGCGTGACGTCGACGGCCACGAGGCTCGTATACGGGCTGATCAGGTGATAGGTCAGCGCGAGCTGCAGCACCGCGTGACGGATCTCGTCTTCCGCCGAGCCCGTACGGCGGCGGTCGAGGAGTCCTGCGATCTTTCCGCGCGCCCAGTGAGAGGAAAGCCCGGCGCCCTCGCCGGCCGGGTGAAGCGTGAGTGCCTGTTCCCACACCTCGACGCCGAGGCGACCACGCAGCACGACGCGCGAGGGCAACACCGGCGCTCGCAGCGCGACCGTGATGGGCTCGCCGAGATAGACGTCGGGGATCCGCTCGGGCACGAGCTCCGCGCCGGCCACCGGCTCGATCTCGACGTCGGTCAGCGCCGGCGCCTCGAGCTTGGCGAAGAGCGCGACCATCTTCTCCTTCACCTCGGCGAGGCTGCCGATATACGTGAACGTGCCGCGGCCGAGCCGTGCCGCCTCACGCATGAAATGGCTGTTCGGCGCCGAGCCGATGCCGATCGTGAACAGCCGACTGTCACCGAGGCGCTCGTGGATCGCCGTGAAGAGCTGCGCCTCGTTGCCGACCGCGCCGTCGGTCAGGAAGATCACCTGCCGGAGACGGCCGGGATGCTCCTGGCCGTCGAGCGCCTGCCGAAGCGCCGGCAGCATCTCGGTGCCGCCGTCCGCGTGAAGACGACCGACGTACCCGTTGGCCGCCGCGAGATTCTGCGGTATCGCGGCCTGTGCGCCTGGAAAGACGGCGTCCGTGGTGTGGTTGAAGCGGATCACGTTGAAGGTGTCGCCGGGTCGCAGGCGCTCCAGCGCCAGCTTCAGCGCGGCCTTCGCCTGATCGATGGAGGTTCCGTGCATCGACCCGGAGTTGTCGATCACGAAGATCACCTCGCGCGGCAGGCGAAGCCCCTCGAGCGCGGCCGAAGCCGGCGGCGTCACCATGAGGACGGCGAACGTCTCGGCGTCCTTCCGCTCGGTGAAGAGCGTCGCGATCGGCGTCGCTTCGGCGGTGAGTTCCCACACCAGCTCGAAGTCGCGGTCCGCGGGCACGGGGCCTTGCGCGAGCTCGATCCGGTAGCGTCCGTCCACCAGCGGCGTCGTTTGGACCGCGTGGTATGAGGCGGAGAGGCGCGCCAGAGGAGTGCCGGGATCCAGCTCGACCGCGAGGCTGACTGGATTCAGCGCGCCGCGCGCCGGGTGGGCGACCGGGGGTGTGATACGCGAGGCGTCCGGCACCTCGACGGTGTCGGATGACCAGCCCGTGCCGCTCGACGGTCCTGGGGCCGGGACCCCCGGGATGTATCGCGGACCGACGACCATCGGGAACCGCAAGCGGAACTGCCCCGCGTCGTACCGGACGGTCTGCTGATATTCGATCTCGACGGCGATCGCCGCGCCGGGGGCGATGTTGGCGACCGACGTCGTGAAGACGTTGGGCCGCTCTTGCTCGACGAGGCTCGCGCGCTTGCCCTCTTGCTTGGCCTGCTCGTACTGGGCCTTCGCCGTTGATCGCTCCTGAATGATGCCCTCGATCACGCGGTCACCAACCTGCATGCGCAGATGGTCGACGGCGGCGTCCTCGGGCAAGGGGAAGACGTAGATACCTTCCGCCCATGCGGCACTGGGATTCGAGAACTCCTGCCGGACGCTCGCCCGCGCCACGAT
>QHSQ01000250.1 GCA_003221615.1 Candidatus Rokuibacteriota bacterium
CGAGCGCTCGTATAAGATCGTGCGGGAGCCGATGCGCCTCGAGCCCACCGGCGAGAAGGCGCGCGATGCGGTCGTGGCGCGCTGGACGGCGATCGGCGCCGGCGACGAGGTCGTGGCGACGGGCCGGGCGCAGGACGTGGAAGGAGGCCGGCTGATCGTGGATCTCAAGGGCAAGCTGCCGCCCGGCGCGTACCGCGTCCTGCTGGCGCTGGCGCTCAACGGCAACTCGACGAACGCTGAGGTGAAGGTGATCTCGTACCGCGTGGCCGAGTAGTGGACGTCCTCCTCATCCACCTTCTCAACTCGCTGCTCTACGCGTCGGTCCTCTTTCTGATCGCGGGCGGCCTCAGTCTCATCTACGGCGTCATGCGCATCGTGAACCTGGCGCACGGCAACATCTACGCCTTCGGCGCGTACGTGACCGCCTGGGTCATCGGCTCGGTCGTGGCGGGTGCGTCGGTCCCGGTGTGGCTCGTGCTCTTGCCGGTGGGCGCGGTCGCCACCGCGATTCTCGGCGCGATTCTCGAGCCGACGCTCCTGCGGCCCTTCTACAAGCGCGCCGAGGAGTATCAGCTGCTCTGCACGTTCGGGCTCCTCATGATCCTCGAGGATCTCATGCGCTTTCTCTGGGGGCCGTATCCGCTCTCGGCGAGCGCGTTGTTCGAGAGCTTCGGGAGCTTCTCGGTGGGTGAGTCGATCTACCCGACCTACAACTTCCTCGTGATCGGCGTGGGCGCGGCCGCCGCCATCTTCCTCTGGGCGTTCATCTACCGGACGAAGTTCGGCGTCGTCCTGCGCGCCACCTCGCAGAACATGCGCATGGCGTCGGCCCTCGGGGTGAACGTCAACCGCGTCTTCATCGAGGCCTTCACGCTCGGCTGCTTCATGGCGGGGCTCGGCGGCGCGATCATCGTGCCGAGCCAGTCGGCGGTGCTGGGGATGGGCGTGGACGCGCTGGTGCTGGCGTTCATCGTCGTCGTCATCGGCGGGCTCGGAAGCCTCGAGGGCGCGCTGGTCGGCGCGCTGATCGTGGGCTTCGTGCGCGAGGCCGGCATCACCTGGTTCGCCGAGATCGAGCTGGCGGTGCTCTACCTCATCGCGGCGCTCGTGCTGCTCGTGCGGCCCGCCGGGCTCTTCGGACGTCCATGAGCGTGCCGGCCCCGGCGCCCCGGACGACGGCCTCCGCCACTCGGCCCCTGCGTATCGCGGTGCCGATCGCGGTGCTGCTGGCGCTCGTCCCGCTCGTCCTGCCGCCCTATAGCTCGATTCTCCTGGCCTACGGCCTGGTCATGGCGATCGGCGCGCTCGGCTTCAATCTACTCCTGGGCTACACCGGGCTCCTCTCGTTCGGCCACTCGGCGTACTTCGGCGTGGGCGCGTACGCGGTGGCGCTCATGGTCAAGTACCTCAGGGTCACCTCGATGGAGCTCTTCCTGGTGGGCGCGATCGTCGCCTCGGTCCTGATCACCGCGCTCTTCGGCGTCGTCTGCGTCCGTTACACGAGGATCTTCTTCGGCATCCTCACCCTGGCCCTCTCGCAGGTACTCTGGTCGCTTGCCTTCAAGTTCTTCTGGGTGACCGGCGGCACCGATGGCCTTCGCGTGCCGACGCCGTCGTTGTTCGCCGGGTTGGTGACCGGCGCGGGGGACAAGATCGCGTTCATGTCCCACGCGTACTACTACTACGTGCTCATCACGTTCTGCGTCTGCGTCGCGCTGATGTGGGTGATCGTGAACTCGCCCTTCGGGATGGCGCTCCAGGCGATCCGCGACAACGAGACGCGCGCCGAGTTCGTCGGCGTGCAGATCTGGCGGTATCGGTGGGTGGCCTTCCTGGTTTCCGGCGTCTTCACGGGGCTCGCGGGCGCCTTGTGGGTGCCCCTCAACGGGCTCACGACGCCCGACATCATGCACTGGACGTTCTCGGGCGAGATCGTCTTCATGACGGTGCTCGGGGGGTTCCGCTCGTTCGCGGGCCCGATCATCGGCGCCATCGTGTTCAACTACCTCAAGACCTACGCGGTCGGCTACACGGTCTACTGGCAATTGCTGCTCGGCGCCGTGCTGGTGGGGCTCGTGCTCTCGCTGCCCACCGGGATCGTCGGCACCGCGAGCCGGCTCGTGGCGCGCTTCCAGGGGAGGAGCTGACGTGGAGGGGGCCAAGATCAGCCTGCTCGTCACGAAGGACCTCGTGAAGTGGTTCGGCGACACGCACGCCGTCGACCACGTGAACTTCACGGTCAAGGAGAGCGAGGTCCTCGCGCTGATCGGCTCGAACGGCGCCGGCAAGACGACGCTCGTGAACCTGATCTCCGGGCTCTTCCGGCCCGACGGGGGCCAGATCCTCTTTCGCGACGCGGACGTCACCAAACAGTCCGTGCACGGCCGCATCAAGGCCGGGATCGCGCGCAGCTTCCAGCTCGTGAACCTCTTCGACCAGCTGACCGCCCGCGACAACGTCGCGCTCACGATCTTCTCGCGGGAGGGCAAGATCGCCAACCTCGTGGCGCTGGCCGCAAGCGATACCGCCGTCTGGGACGAGGCGCACGAGATCTTGAAAGCGTTCGGCCTCGAAGCGAAGGCGCGGACCCTGGCCGGCGGCGTGTCGCAGGGCGAGCGCAAGCTGCTCGACGTCGCGGTCGCCTACGCGCTGCGCCCGAAGCTGCTCTTCCTCGACGAGCCCACCAGCGGCGTCAGCACCCGGGAGAAGGCGCCGATCATGGACACGGTGACCTCGGTGGTGCGCTCGACCGGCATCTCGGCGGCGATCATCGAGCACGACATGGACGTGGTCTTCAACTACTCGGACCGGATCGTCGCGATGCACCAGGGGGCGATCCTCGCGGACGGCCCCCCGGACGAGATCCGGCGCAACGAGACGGTCATCACGAACCTCATCGGCACGACGGAGGCCCGCTGATGCCGGCCGCCACGCTCGAGCTCGATCGGATCAACACCTTCCGGGGGCCGGCCCAGATCCTTCGCGAGGTTTCGCTGCGGGTGGCGGACGGCGAGGCGATCTGCCTGGTCGGCCGCAACGGGGCCGGCAAGACCACGACGATCGACAGCATCATGGGCCTCCTGCCGGTCCGCTCGGGCCGGGTCGCGTTCCGCGACCGCGACATCACGCGGCTGCCGGCGCACGAGCGCGCGCTGCTCGGCATCGGCTACGCGCCGGAGGACTGCGGGATCTTCCCGGACCTCTCGGTCGAGGAGAACTTCCAGATCACGTCGTGGATCGTTCCACCGCGGGCCAATGCGCATCGCGGGCTCGACGAGCGCGTCTTCTCGGTCTTCCCGGAGGTTCAGGGCTTCATGACACGCCGGGGGCTGCATCTTTCCGGCGGACAGAAGAAGATGGTCGCGATCACCCGCGCCATGTCCCTGGCTCCGTCGATTCTGCTCCTGGACGAGCCGTTCGAGGGGCTCGCGCCGGTCGTGGTCACGCGGTTCATCGAGGCGGTGCGTGCGATCAAAGCGATGGGGATCTCCGTGCTGATCGCCGAGTCGCATCTGGCCAGATGAACTTCGCCCTTCAGGTGTCGCTCGCGCCGGTCTGGTTCGATCCCGCGGAGACCACGTCGACCTCCGTGCCGTTCATCGTGCTCTACGCGGTGCACGACGCGCTCGTGAAGCCGATGCCGGGCCAGCCCATGGCGCCGAGCCTCGCCGAATCGTGGACCGTATCGCGCGACGGTCTCGTGTACGAGTTCGTGCTGCGCAGGGGCGTCAAATTCCACAACGGCGAGCCGGTGACCGTCGAAGACGTGAAGTTCTCATTCGAGCGATACCGCGGGACTGCCGCGTCCGCCTTCAAGGCCCGCATCGCCGCGGTCGAGGTGATCGACGCTCAACGGGTACGCTTCCGACTCAAGCAGCCGTGGCCGGACTTCATGGCGTATTACGGCACGCCGGCGACCGGAGCGGGATGGATCGTGCCGAAGAAATATCTGGAGAAGGTGGGCGACGAAGGGTTCAAGCGAGCGCCGGTCGGGGCGGGGCCCTACAAGTTCGCCGCATTCAACCCGGGCGTCGAGCTCGTGCTCGAGGCGAACGAGCAGTACTGGCGCAAGACACCGACCGTCAGGACGCTGGTCTTTCGGGCCGTCCCCGACTCGTCCACCCGACTGGCCATGCTGAAGCGTGGCGAGGCGGACGTGGCCTTCACGTTCCGCGGGGTTCTGGCTGAGGAGGTGCGACGCACTCCCGGGCTCACGCTCAAGGCGGTCTCGGCCTCGGTCACGGAGTGGCTGTATTTCGCCGAGCAGTGGGACCCGAAATCACCGTGGGCCGATCGGCGGGTGCGGCTTGCCGCGAATCTCGCGATCGACCGACAAGGGCTCAATGAAGCGGAGACACTGGGTCTGTCGCGTGTCACGGCGAGCATCATTCCCCGCGGATTCGACTTCGCCTGGCCGGCGCCGCTCTACGAGTACGATCCGGCCAGAGCGAAGCGGCTGCTCGCCGAGGCTGGATACCCCAACGGCTTCGACGGGGGGACGCTCTTCTCGGACGTGCTGTACGCGCCCGTCGCGGAAGCGGTAGCCAACTATTTCAGGCCGGTCGGGATCAGGATGGTCCTTCAGCCCATCGAGCGAGCCGGCTTCTTCAAGGCGGTCCAGGAAAAGCGTTTGAAGAACGTGATCCTCATCGGCAGCGGCGCGCTCGGCAACGCGGCGACGCGGCTGGAGGCATGGGTGGCCCCGGGCGGCACGTACGTCTACGGAAGCTATCCCGACGTCGAGGAGCTCTGGCGCGAGCTGGCGGCCGCGCCCGACCAGAAGAGCCGTGGCGCGCGTCTCGAGCGGATCCAGCGGCTCGTCCACGACAAGGCCGTGTTCGCCCCGATCTGGGAGTTTCCGTCGATCTGCGCGTACGGGCCCCGGGTGGCGGAGTCGGGCCTGGGCCTGATCGCCAATTACCCGTTCTCCGCCCCGTACGAGGATCTCAGGCTCAAAGCGAAGTGACCATTGCTGATATGATCGTCGGGTCTTGATCGTTCTGGGGATCAGCGAGACACACTGCGCGACCGCGGCCGTGCTCCGCGACGGGGAGATTGTCGGCTGCGCGTCCGAGGAACGGTTCTCGCGGCTGAAGAACGACGCGGGCTATCCGCGTCGTGCCGTCGATGCGCTCCTGCGCGATCTCGGCCTTCAGCCGAGCCAGATCGACCGCGTGGTGCTCGCCGGAACGCGCATCCCGTCCTACGACTGGATGAATCGCGTGATGCGCGACGAGGCCTACATGCGTCGGTACTACGCCGTGGGCCTGGAAGCGTCCCGCCGTGGCTTGAGCGGTCGGGCGCGCAAGCTCGGCGCGAAGCTCGGCCTGCTCGATCCAGCGCCCGGGAAGGCGCCGCTCACCGACGGCGAGCGACGCGGACACGTGACGAGCCATCTGCGTCTGGCCGACGATCGCGTTCGCTTCGTCGACCATCACGCCTGTCATGCGGCGGCCGCCTACTATGGTTCGCCGTTCGCCGGCCGCCCCGCGCTGGTGCTCACCAACGACAACTCCGGCGACGGCCTCTGTGGCACGGTGTCGAGCGCCAGCGGCGTCATGCTGACCCGGCACGAGGCGACACCGAGCGGCCCGGGCTCGCTCGGCTCCTTCTACACGCTCGTCACCTTGCTGCTCGGCATGAAGCCGGG
>QHSQ01000251.1 GCA_003221615.1 Candidatus Rokuibacteriota bacterium
CGCCAAGCTCTACGGCTTCGCGCTCTGAGATCGTAGGGGCCTGACGATGGCGCGGAGGACCGACATGAGTGGACTCAGCCGACGAGACGTCGTGAAGCTCGGAAGTGCCGCCGCCGCATTCGGGATCGGCTTCCCGGCCGTGCTTCGGGCGCAACCGAAAGAGGTCGTCATGCTGGGCCTCTGGTCGTTCACCGGCGCCTTCTCCGACGTCGGCCCCGTCCTGGATCGGGGCATGAAGCTGGCGCTCGAGGAGCGTGGGATGAAGGTCCAGGGCAAGACGATCAAGTACATCACGCGTGACGACGAGACGAAGGCGGGCAGCGCCACGCGTCGCGCCGAGGAGGCCGTCGACTCCGACGGTGCGAAGTTCATCATCGGGCCGTGGTCGTCGGGCGTCGCGCTGGCTGTCTCGGAGGTCGCGAAGCGCAAGAAGGTATTCCACTACTTCAGCGGGGGTACCGAGGACATCTCGGGCGCACGCTGCCATCGCTACTCGTTCCAGTGGGCGGCGAGCCCGTACACCGCCGCGAAGACCGTCGTCGACACCTTCATGCAGGCCAACCCCAAGGCGAAGCGCTGGCACTTGCTGGTCGCCGACTACGCATTCGGCTGGTCGGTCGAGAAGTACATCAAGGAAGTCGGCAAGGGGCACGGGATCGAGTTCGTGGGCGCCGACCGGCATCCGCTCGGCGAGCGCGAGTTTTCGAACTACGTCACCAAGGCGGCCGGCAACAAGCCCGACGTGGTGGCCATGATCAACTTCGGCCTCGACGCCGTCACCGGCGCTCGTGAGATCTTCAATTTCGGCCTCACCCCGAAGGTCCCGCTGATCCTGACGTGGTCGTCGGGCGTCGAGGAGCTGGTCCAACTCAACCCGGAAATTCGCGAGAACCTCTGGGTCGGCTCGAACTTTTATTACACGGCGGACACGCCGATCGCGCGCGAGTTCGTCAAGAGCTATCAGGCCAAGTTCGGCAACCCTCCCGGCTACGCGCCGGCGGCCGCTTATGGCATGACGCGCATGACGCTCGCGGCTATGGACAAGGCCAAGTCGACCGAGGTCGCGGATGTGGTGAAGGCCCTCGAGGGGCTCGAGCTGGACGACCTGGTCGGCCGCATGCGCGTGGACGCGAAGACCCACCAGACGCTGCGGCCCTACTTCTTCATGCGGTGCAAGAAGAAGGATGCGATGAAAGGCCCGATGGACTTCGCCGACATCATTGCCACTGGCGCGACGCCGCTGCCGGCGGAGTACGCGGCCTGCAAGGACATCGGGTCGCTCTAGGATCGGCCTGAACCTCGCACTCCTCTTCAGCCAGGTCCTGAACGGGCTCGCGACGGGGATGCTCTATGCCCTGATGGGCATCGGGCTCAGCATCATCACGGGCGTGCTCAATATTCCCAACTTTGCCCATGGCGCGCTCTTCGCACTCGGCGCCTATTTCCTCTTCACGCTGATCCAGCTCCTCGGCAACTTCTGGCTGGCGCTCCTGCTGGCTCCGCTCGGAGTGGGAGTGATCGGGATCGTGATCGAGTACTGCGGGATCCGGCCGCTGTACCGGGCCGGCCACGACTACCAGCTCCTGCTCACGTTTGGCCTCTCACTGATCGTGACCGAAGGCATCATCATCGTCTGGAGCCCCGTCGGCATGAGCCAGCTCCCGCCGCCGATTCTGCGCGGCGGCGTCGACCTCGGGATCACAATCTATCCGAGGTACCGACTCTTCGTGATGGCGGCGGCGGCGCTGCTCGTGCTCGGCGCCTGGCTCTTTCTGGAACGAACGCGCTACGGCGCCATCATGCGGGCCGGCATCGAGGACAAGGAGATGGTGTCGCTGCTCGGTATCGACATTCATCGCCTGTTCACCGCCGCCTTCGCGCTCGGGTGCGTGCTGGCTGGTATCGCCGGCGCGCTGACCGCGCCGATCCGAGGACTGAATCCGTGGATGGGCGTGGACATGCTCGGCATCGCCTTCGTCGTCGTCGCGCTGGCGGGGCTCGGCAACTTGCTGGGCTCGATCGTCGCCGGGCTGCTCGTGGGCGTCGCCCAGAGTCTGGTGGCGCTGGTCTGGCCCGAGGCCTCGGTGGCGGTCATCTTCGGCGTCATGACCGTGGTGCTGCTCGTGCGTCCACAGGGCCTCTTCGGGATCCGATGAGTCGCGCCTGGCTCGTCACTCTGGCGACGGTCGTCTTGCTGCCGGTCTTCGTCCGTCACACCATCGCCACCGAGATCTGGATCTTCGCGATCTTCGGGCTCGGCCTCAACTTGCTGATGGGCTACACCGGTCTGCTCTCCTTCGGTCAAGCGACGTTCTTCGGCACGGCCGCCTACGCCGTCGGCTATCTGCTGAAGCAGTATGCGATCAACGTGGTCTTGGCCCTCGCGATCGGAGTCGCCGTGGGCGCCGCCTCGGCTGCGCTGGTGGGTTACCTGTGCGTTCAGCGATCCGGCCTCTACTTCATCATGCTGACCTTCGCGTTGAATCAGATGTTCTACTTCGTGGCCTATCAATGGACGACCGTGACGGGCGGTGAGGACGGCATGCCCGGCGTGCCCCGACCGAGCCTCCTCGGCCTCGATATCCATGCACCCCTGGCGTACTACTCGGTCGTCGCGCTGCTCTTCGTCCTGGCCCTCTGGGTCATGCGACGAATCGTCGAGTCGCCGCTCGGCAAGATCTTACAGTCCATCCGCGACAACGAGCTGCGCGCCGAGGCCCTCGGCTACAACGTCCCCCGCATGAAGCTGGTGGCCTTCGTGCTGGGCGGTGCCTTCGCGGGCCTCGCCGGAGTGCTCTACGCGATGCTGTTCGGCATCGTGCCACTCGAGGCCATCGGGTTCGTCTTTTC
>QHSQ01000252.1 GCA_003221615.1 Candidatus Rokuibacteriota bacterium
TCTACGCCCGGAAGATCCGCTACTACCAGGATCCGGAGTTCCGAACCAGATCGGCGCTGCCCGCACCGAAGGAATCAGATCGCCTCGAGCACGATTGGTCCCACTGGACCTCGCGCGCCATTCCGAGGGTTCTCGCGGCGGTTCAGCCGGAGGAGGCGCAGGCATCACTGATCCCGGACGACGAACCCGACGGCAGCGAGGAGACCGAGGTCATTCGCCCTCGCGAGGCCTTCTGAGCCATGCCTGCGATGCGGGATCACGTCCAGGCCTACGTCGAGCGCCCCGATAAGCAGCGTCTGCAGCGCGAGGCGGCGGCGCGCGGAATCTCCGTCTCCCAATGCGTAACGGACTGCCTTCGCGAGTACTTCGCATGGCGCGAGGAGATGACCGCGGTGATCGACGCGCCGGGGCAGCCAGGGGAAGCGCACCGCCGCGGGCCCATTCAGGTCCTCCTTGCGCGTACGGAGTCGCGCCTCGCTGCAACACTCGACGCCCGGGTCCGAGAACTCGTGGGCGAGCTCGTTCTGCTTCAGAGCATGATCGACCGCCAGATGGTGAGCTACTTCCTGCACGCGCCGGAGGTGGCACCTGAGCTTCAGGCCGGCGCGCTCGCCAGCGCTACACGACGTTATCGGAACTGGCGAAGGGCCGTCCAGCGCCTCGCCCGTTCGGGGGGTGTGAACGGTGAGGCTGCCGTGCAGCTGAGCCTCGAAGTCGGAGCTGACGCGTGAGGGCGGCACACCCCGAGCAGCAGCAACGTCTCTACGCCAAGCTCTGCCGCGAGCTCGGGCCCTCGACTCTTGCAGCGCTGTCCGACCCTGATGTAACCGAGGTGATGTGCAACCCGGATGGGTCCCTCTGGGTCGAGTCGCACGTACAAGGCATGCGGGATATTGGCGATAGGCTCGCGGCGAGTCAGGTCGAGAGCCTCATCGGAACGGTCGCCGCCCTCCTGGGGACGGTGGTGCACGGCCGCGCGCCGATCGTCGAAGGGGAGCTGCCGACCAACGGCTACCGTTTCGAGGGAATCCTGCCGCCGGTCTCCACGGCGCCTACCTTCGTGATCCGGAAGCGCGCGAGCCAGATCTATGGGCTCGAGGACTACGTGAAAGCTGGGATCGTGACGGCGGCGCAGCAGAAGGTGCTCCTCGATGGCGTCCGCGACCGCAAGAACATCCTCATCGCCGGAGGGACCGCGTCGGGCAAGACCACGCTCGCGAACGCCCTCATGCGCGAGATCGTCGCGCTCGGCGATCCGACGGAGCGAATCGTGATCCTCGAGGATACGCGCGAGCTCCAGTGCGAGGCGCGGAACGCCGTGCAGTTGCATACGGGCGATGTGGCGGACCTGACCCGACTGGTCCGGGTCACGATGCGTCTCCGCCCTGATCGCATCATCGTGGGCGAGGTCCGGGGCGGGGAAGCGCTGGCGCTTCTCAAGGCGTGGAACACCGGGCACCCCGGCGGGATCACCACGGTGCACGCCAACAGCGCCGCTGCTGCGCTGTTGCGGCTCGATAGTCTCGTCCAGGAGTCCGGCGTGCCGCCGCAGCCGACCCTCGTGGCCGAGACCGTGGATCTGGTGGCGTTCATCGTTCGCACGCCAGAAGGGCGCCGCGTGCGGGAGCTTGCGCGCGTGAATGCGTACGACGTTGCGCGAGGCAGTTACGTCTTGGAGCCGGTCGGTCCGGCACCAACGGAGATCGAGCATGCATGATCGTCGGCGTCGAGTACGTTTTCTCAGCTCGTGGAGTCTCGTGTTGATGGAGGGTGCCAGATCGTTCGCGGAAGCGGCGCCTACCGGCCCGGCGATGCCTTGGGACGGGCCCCTCATCACAATCATGAGTAGCTTGAGCGGCACAGTTGCCCACGTGCTCATAACCGTTGCCGTCATCGTGACGGGTTTGGTCTTCGCGTTCACGGAACACGGATCCGGGGCCCGGCGTCTGTTCGGAGTCGCCTTCGGCGGGGCACTCGCGCTCGGGGCCCTGAGTTTCATGACCGCGATCGGCTGGGCGGGGGCAACCTTCTAACCTAGACTCAAGCCGGTTGAGCGAGGAGCGACTTGACCGCGAGGACCTGCATCACCGCGGCCTTTGCTTCTTCCTTCGCCCGTGCCCACATCTCGTCGAGATAGCCGTGGACTGTCATGCTCGTTCCTCTGGGCGAGCGGATCACGGCAGGCATAGTGTCGTCGCGGTGCCCTCGAGGAGACAGCCGCTATGCTGCGTTTCACGGCTCGCCGTTGCAGCTTCCAGCATTTCACGCGGCCCATCGTGGCACCCGGCGAGCGAAGAACAATTCTCCGTAGGACACTTAGGCGTTAAGGCGCCGGCAAAGAGATGTGGCACGAAGGTTGGATGGGCATGGCTGCGTGACGAAGCAGCGAGGGCCCACACCCACAGATTCTCTGGCCACATCCTATTCGTGAGCTTTCGGAGAGCCCATGGACGAACCGCGCCGGGCGCCGATCCATCCGTCGCTCATCCGACCACTTCTACTGGGCGGCGCCGAACGCGAGCTCGTGCTGCTGAACGGGACCATCATCGCGGCGCTGATCTTCGGTGTGGGATTCCACTGGGTGAGCCTTACCATTGCCGGACTGCTGGCCACGATCGGCCACTGGGCGCTGACCCGAGCGGCGAAGTACGATCCGCGACTGAGCCGGATCTACGTCCGTCACGTTCGCTACCAGCCCTACTACCCGGCACGGCCCCTGAGCGCGGCGCCGCCCGGGTGGGTCTACCGCTCCGTGGAGGACTGATGCTCACGATGTTGACACCAAAGCCCAGAGGTCTCGCCGATCTCGCGAACTACGCAGCCCTCGTCGACGAGGGCGTATGCCTGCTGAAGGACGGAGGCTTCCTGGCCGCCTGGACGTATACGGGGCCCGATCTAGAGTCGGCCAGCCATGATGAACTAGCCGTGCTCTCGAGCCAGGTGAATGCGGCTTTGGTGCGCCTCGGGAACGGCTGGATGCTGCACGTCGACGCGATCCGGCGGCCGAGCGTGGGCTATCCGGAAGGTGGCGCCTTCCCGGACCCAACCACTCGACTCATCGATGACGAGCGCCGCGAGCGCTACACCGCCGAGGGCACACACTTCGAGAGCGCCTATTACCTCTCGCTGACCTACCGCCCACCTGCCGAGATCGAGAATCGCGTATCGGCATTGTTCCTTGAAGGCGACGGGGTAGGTCGCCAGGGTTGGAACCAGATCCTCGAGATCTTCGAGAAGACG
>QHSQ01000253.1 GCA_003221615.1 Candidatus Rokuibacteriota bacterium
CCGGAATCCGGGTCAGCGCGGGGTGAGCCGCGTGAGCCCGTCCATGTAGGGTAGAAGCGCGGGGGGGATAGTGACGGACCCGTCGCCTTCCTGGTAGTTCTCGATCACGGCCATCACCGTGCGGCCGACCGCGAGGCCGGAGCCGTTCAAGGTCGCGCAGTATTCCGGCCTGCCGCCGCCATCCGGGCGATAGCGGATATCGGCGCGCCGACCTCCGAACGCGTCGTAGCTCGAGCACGACGAGATCTCGCGGTAGCGCCCCTGCCCCGGCAGCCACACCTCGATGTCGTAGCCCTTCGCCGCGCTGAATCCGAGATCGCCGGTGCACCGCTCGACGACGCGGTATGGGATCTCGAGACGCCGCAGCACCATCTCGGCGTTAGCCACCATCGACTCCAGCTCTTCGGAGGCCTGGGTGGGCGTCGCCAGCTTCACGAGCTCGACCTTGTCGAACTGATGCTGCCGGTAGATCCCCTTCATGTCCTTGCCGTAGGTACCGGCCTCGCGCCGGTAGCACGGCGTGAACGCGGTGTAGCGACGAGGGAGCGAGGCTTCGGTGAGCACCTCACCGGCGTGCAGGGCGGTCAGCGCCACTTCCGAGGTCGGAATAAGATAGAGCGCGCGGCCCTCGTCGGCCTCGACGGTCTTGAAGAGCTGCTCCTCGAACTTCGGCAGCTGGCCCGTCTTGAGCATCGTGTCGCCGTTCACCAGGTGCGGCACCCAGATCTCGGTGTAGCCGTGCTCCCGGGTGTGGAGATCGAGCATGAACTGGGCGAGCGCGCGCTCGAGCCGCGCCACTCCGCCCCAGAGGACCGCGAAGCGCGCCTTGGCGATCCGCGCGGCCCGCTCGAGGTCGAGCCCCAGCGCCGCGCCGACCTCCTCGTGGGGTTTCGGGGGAAAGGCGAACGTGCGCGGCTCGCTCCAGTGGCGAACCTCGACGTTGTCGTCCTCACCCTTGCCTTCGGGGACCGACGGATGGGGCAGGTTCGGCAGCTGGAGCAGGAGGGCCTCGAGGCGCTCGTCGACGGCCTTGAGCTCGGCGTCGAGCGTCTTGATACGCTCGCCCACCTCGCGCATGCGGGTCTGCTCGGCGCCGGCGTCCTCACCCCGGCGCTTGGCCTGACCGATCGCCTCGGAGGCTTTGTTGCGCAGGGCCTTGAGGTCTTCGCTCTCGCGGACGAGCCGACGGCGCTCGGTGTCGAGGGCGATCACCTCGGAGACGAGCTCGGCACCACCCTTGTTCGCGAGCCCACGCCGCACCGCCTCGGGTTGCTCGCGGATCTGCCGGACGTCAAGCACGGCGCTACTGGGCTTCGACCGGCGCGGTGCTCTCCGACTCGACCCGCGCGACCGAGCCGACCCGATCGTCGGCTTCGAGGTCGATGATGCGCACGCCCCACGTGTTGCGTCCTTGCGACGACACGTCGGAGACGTGGAAGCGGATCATCTTGCCCTTCGTCGTGACGACCAGGATGTCGTCGCTCTCGCGCACCTGGAGCATGGCGACCACGTTGCCGTTGCGGCCGCCGGTCTTGATGTCGATGATCCCCTTGCCGGCGCGGCCCTGCAGGCGATACTCGTCGAGCGGGGTGCGCTTGCCGAAGCCGCGTTCGGTGACGGTG
This sequence comes from Candidatus Rokuibacteriota bacterium, assembly GCA_003221615.1. GTDB lineage: Bacteria > Methylomirabilota > Methylomirabilia > Rokubacteriales > CSP1-6 > AR31. The sequence continues at coordinate 1,623 of QHSQ01000253.1, forward strand.
AGGATGCTGACGCCCTCCAGGACGACGTCGGCCGCGATGACCTCATCGCCCTCGTCGAGCTCGATCCCCTTGACGCCGCCGGCACCCCGGCCCATCGGGCGCACCTCTTCTTCCGAGAAGCGGATGCTCATGCCGAGCTTGGTCGCGATCATGATCTCGCGCTGGCCGTCGGTGCGTCGGGCCGTCATCACCCGGTCGTCATCGTCAAGTCCGATCGCCTGGATCCCGCCGGCGCGCGGATGCGAGTACGCTTCGAGCTCGGTCTTCTTGACCGTGCCCTGCTTGGTCGCGAACAGGACGTAGCCGCCGGCGGAGAAATCGCGCACCGGCACACACGTCGCGACCACCTCGCCCTCACCGAGCGAGAGGAGATTCACCATGGCCTTGCCCTTGGCCTGGCGTCCGCCCTCGGGAATCTCGTGCACCTTCAGCCAGTGGATCTTGCCGCGGTTGGTGAAGAACAGGAGATACGAGTGCGTCGACGCGACGAAGAGGTCCTCGACGATGTCCTCTTCCTTCGTCTCCATGCCGGTCACGCCCTTGCCGCCGCGGCGCTGGCTCCGGTACGCCTCGACGTGCGTGCGCTTGATGTAGCCCGCGCGCGAGATCGTGACCACCATCTCCTCGTCGGCCAGCAGGTCCTCGATCGTGAGCTCGGTGGTCTCGGTCAGGATCTCGGTGCGCCGCGCGTCGCCGTACTCCTCCTTGATGGCCAGGAGCTCGGTCCGGATGATCGCCATCAGCTTCGCGTCGGAGGCGAGGATGCCCTTCAGCTCTTCGATGAGGGCGAGCGTCTGCTCGTGCTCCTCCACGACCTTGTGGCGCTCGAGCTGGGTCAGTCGCTGCAGCCGCATGTCGAGGATCGCGCGCGCCTGGATCTCCGAGAGGTCGAGCCGCGTCATCAAGGCCACGCGGGCGGCGTCGGGGCTCTCCGACTGTCGGATGAGCCGGATCACCTCGTCGAGATGCTCGACGGCCTTGCGCAGGCCCGCCAGGATGTGGGCGCGCTCCTCGGCCCGGGCCAGGTCGTAGCGCGTGCGTCGCGTGACGATCTCGCGGCGGAAGCGCACGAACGCATCGAGCATCTCCTTGAGGTTGACGATCTGCGGTCGGCGGTCGACCAGCGCCAGCATGATGATGCCGAAGGTCGTCTGCATCTGGGTGTGCTTGTAGAGCTGGTTCGTCACGATTTGTGGGATTTCGCCGCGGCCGAGCTCGAGCACGACCCGGATGCCTTCGCGGTTCGACTCGTCGCGGATCTCGGAGATGCCGGGGATCTTCTTTTCCGCCGAGAGCTCCGAGATCTTCTCGATGAGGGTCGCCTTGTTCACCTGGTAGGGCAGCTCGGTGATGATGATAGCCTCGCGGCCGCCCCGCATCTTCTCGGCGTGCGCCTTGGCCCTGAGCGTGATGGTGCCACGGCCCGTCGTGTACGCCTCGCGGATGCCGCCGGCGCCGTAGATGTAGCCGCGCGTCGGGAAGTCGGGGCCCTTGACGATCTTCAGCAGCTGCTCGATCGTCGTCTCCGGGCTATCGATCAACGTCACGAGACCATCGATGACCTCGGTGAGGTTGTGCGGCGGCACGTTGGTGGCCATGCCGACCGCGATGCCCGCCGAGCCGTTGATGAGG
>QHSQ01000363.1 GCA_003221615.1 Candidatus Rokuibacteriota bacterium
GCGCGGCTAGAGTAAACTATCGATAGCATGCCCAGCGCAGTCGCCCTCCTCCGCACCCGCCCCGAGACCGTCGTCGAGGACTACGGGCGGCTGATGCGGCTAGTGAAGTACGACGAGATCCTGCCGAGCGACCAGGACCTGATCCTCAAGCTCAACCTCTCGTGGACCAAGTATTTCCCGGCATGCTCGAGTCAGCCCTGGCAGGTCGACGGAATCTTGACGACACTCGCCGACGACGGCTACGACCGGCGGCGGATCTTTCCGGTCGAGAACAAGACGGTGGTCACCAACCCGATCGCCGGCTGCCGCAACAACAAGTGGCGGCCGGTGCTCGAGCGTCACGGCGTGCCGTTCATCCCGCTACCGGACGTCGAGTGGACCGTCTACAAGTTCCAGTCGCCGCTGCTCAAGCTGAACGCGATCTTCCCCGAGGGGATCGAGATTCCGGCGATGTACGTCGGAAAAAATGTCTGCCACGCCCCCACGACTAAGACTCACGGGCACACGACGACCACCGGCGCGATCAAGAACGCCTTCGGCGGCCTGCTGAAGGAGGTCCGGCATTACGCGCACGAGTACATCCACGACGTGATGGTCGACCTCATGTACATGCAGCGCGAATTGCACCCCAATGTCTTCGCCGTGATGGACGGCACGGTGATGGGCGACGGGGCCGGTCCGCGCACGATGGTGCCACGCGTGGGGAACATGATCCTCGCTTCCGCCGATCAGGTGGCGATCGATGCGATCGCCGCCAGGATCATGGGGTTCGATCCGCTGTCGATCCCCTACCTCCGGATGTGCCAGGAGCGCGGGCTCGGTGTGGCGGATCCCCGGAAGATCGAGATCGTCGGCGACACGGACCTCGCGTCCACCACGATGGGCTTCAAGACCAGTCGGAGCCTCGTGATCTGGGGTGATCAGCTGATCCGCCGCGGCCCCCTGCGGCCGCTCAAACGGCTGCTCCTGCATTCGCCGCTCGTGGTCTGGGCGCCGTTCGCCTCGAACGTCTATCACGACCTGCTCTGGTATCCGACCGTCGGCCGCGCGCGCATCCGGGCTTTCGCCGGCACGCCGTGGGGCCGGCTCTTCGAGAAATACTGACATGGCCGCGCCGGTCCGCGTCCGGTTCGCGCCGAGCCCGACGGGCCATCTGCACGTCGGCGGCGCCCGCACCGCGCTCTTCAACTGGCTCTTCGCGCGCCACCACCGCGGCGCCTTCGTCCTTCGTATCGAGGACACGGACAGCTCCCGGTCGACCGACGAGAACATCGTCGCGATCGTCGACGCGCTCGGCTGGCTCGGCCTCGACTGGGACGAGGGCCCGCCGACGGCGGGCTACCGCCAGACCGAGCGGTTCGCGATCTATCGCGAGCACGCCCAGCGTCTGCTCACGGCCGGACGCGCCTACTACTGCGACTGCCCGCCGGAGCTGCTCGATCGCGAGCGAGCGGCGGCGCAGCAGCGGAAGGAGACGTTCCGGTACTCGGGGCGCTGCCGCGACCGCGGGCTGACCGCCGGCGCACTGCGGCTGCGCATTCCGACCGAGGGCGCGACCGTGGTCAACGACCTCATCCACGGGTCGGTCACGTTCGAGCACAGTCAGCTCGACGACTGGATTCTCGTGCGGACCGACGGGACGCCGACCTACAACTTCTGCGTCGTGGTCGACGACGTCACGATGCGGATCACGCATGTCATCCGGGGCGACGACCACCTGTCGAACACCCCCAAGCAGATCCTCTGCTATGAAGCGCTCGACTACGCCGTTCCGGAGTTCGCCCACGTCTCGTTGATCATGGGCAAGGATCACAGCCGCCTGTCCAAGCGTCACGGCGCCACGTCGGTGCAGGCCTTCCGCGACGCCGGCATTCCCCCCGACGCGCTGGTGAACTACCTGGCGCGGCTCGGCTGGTCGCACGGCGACCAGGAAGTATTCTCGCGCGCTGAGCTCGTCGAGCTCTTCGACATCAAGAACGTCGCCACGTCGGCCGCCGTCTTCGACTCGACCAAGCTCGAGTGGCTCTCGCAGCACTATCTGAAGACGATGGAAGGGCCGAAGCTCGCCGAGCTCGCGGAGCCCTTCGTGCGCGCGGCGGGTCTCGCTCCGCCCGAGGATCGAGCACGGTTCATCCGAATGCTCGACACGCTTCGCGAGCGCGCGAAGACCCTGGTCGAGCTGGTCGAGCAAGGGCGATTCTATTTCGAGCGGCCCACAGCGTACGAGCCCAAGGCCGCGCACAAGCTCTTGACCGTCGAGGGCGCCCGGCGGCTGGGCCTGATGACCGAGCGGCTCGAGGCGGCTTCCGAGTTCACGGTGGCGGGGATCGAGCCCATCGTCCGGGCGCTCACCGAGGAGCTCGGGCTCAAGCTCGTCGACCTGGCGCAGCTCGCCCGTCTGGCGGTCACCGGGCGCACGGCGTCGCCGCCGATCTTCGACGTGCTGGCCCTGATCGGCCGGGACGAGTCGCTGGCGCGCTTGCGCCGGGCGCGCGAGGTCGCGGAGCGATCGGCGTGAGGCTCTTGCTGGCGCGTCACGGGCAATCCTTGTGGAACCAGCTGCGGAAGTTCCAGGGCGCCAACGACATCGGCCTCTCCGATCTCGGTCGCACCCAGGCCGCGGCCCTCGGGAGCGTCCTGCGCAGCGGCTATCGCGTGACGGCCGCGTACGTGAGCCCGATGCAGCGCGCGCTGGACACGGCGGAGATCGCGCTGAACGGGACCGGGATCCCGGCCGTGCCGATCCCTGATCTGCGCGAGCTGTCGCTCGGGGAGTGGGAGGGCTGCACCGTCGACGAGGTCCGCGCGCGCGAGGGCAATCCGTATCTGGCGTGGGTCCGCTCGCCGCTGGATTGCCCGCCGCCCGGCGGCGAGCCGCTGCCGGATGTCTGCGCGCGGGTCCTACAAGTGATCGATCGAATCGCCGTGAACCACCGAAACGGCGAGGACGTGCTCGTCGTCGCCCACGGCGGCGTGATCAGCGTCTATCTCTGCCACCTCCTCGGCATCTCGTTCAACTCCCTCTGGCGCATGCGAATCGACAACTGCTCCCTGACCATCGCCCGCCCCCCGCGCCTCGTGTCCGTGAACGACACGGCCCACCTCCCTCCGATGCCCCCAACTAAGTGGTTTGAGGTGTCCGAGGCGGCGGGGGCCCCGGCGGGGGTGCCCCCCTCGACCCGTGTAGTCAGGGTTGACCCGACTGCCGAGCGTGAGACAAAAACGTCGCGGGTAACGGCTAGCGTGGTCGAGGGGGGCACCCCCGCCGGGGCCCCCGCCGCCTCGGACACAGAGCGAGCGCCGTGACGATCCTGATCGCGCTGTTCGGTGGCATGGCGCTCTTGCTCTACGGGATTCGGCTGAGCGGCGAAGCGCTCCAGCGCGTCCTCGGCGCCCGGCTGAAGACCCTCCTCACGGGGCTCTCGCGCCGCCGAATGCTGGCCGTCGTCTCCGGCGCGGCCGCGACCGCGCTGCTTCAGTCCTCGGCGGCGACGACCTTGATGCTGATCGGGTTCGTCTCCGCGGGGTTGATGACGTTCCGGCAAACCCTCGGCGTCATCCTGGGCGCCGACATCGGCACGACGTTGACCGTCCAGCTGATCGCGTTCCGCATCACGGACTACTCGCCGCTGCTGGTCGGCCTCGGCTTCACCGCGACGTTCATCGCGCGCCGTCGCGTGCCGAAGGACCTGGGGCAGGCGCTCCTCGGGCTCGGTCTCGTCTTCCTGGGCCTCAAGCTCATCCTCGACAACGCCGGCGCGCTCAGGGCATCGCCGCTGGCCCTCGATCTTCTCGCCGCGGTCGCCCAGAGCTCGGCGATCGGCGTGCTCGTCGGGGCCGTGTTCAGCGCGCTGGTGACCTCGTCGGCGGCCACGCTCGGGCTGGCCCTCGCGTTCGCGCACCAGGGGCTCTTGCCCCTGGACGGCGCCGTCGCCGTCGTGCTCGGCGCCAACATCGGCACCTGCGCGACCGCGCTCACCGCGTCGGTCGGCGCGACGGCCGAGGCCAAGCGCGTGGCCGTCGCGCATATCGCATTCAAGCTGCTCGGCGCCGCGCTGGTCTTTCCGTTCATCGGGCCGTTCACGGCGCTCGTGGCCAGCACCGCCGGCGATCCGGCCCGTCAGATCGCCAATGCCCACACGTTCTTCAACGTCGGCATCAGCCTTCTGTTCCTGCCGTTCACGCCGCTGGCCGCGCGGGCGATCGAGGCGCTGGTGCCCGACGACCAGCAGGGCGACAGCCCGTTTCGCGTTCGGTATCTCGACGAGCGCTCCCTCGACCAGCCGTCCCTGGCGCTCGGTCAGGCCACGCGCGAGGCGCTGCGCATGGCCGACGTGGTGCAGGGGATGCTGCGCGACGTGCCGGTGGTCTTCGCCAGCAGCCATCACGAGCTGCTCGAGGACGTGGAGCGGCGCGACGACCAGGTCGACTTCCTCGAGCGCGAGATCAAGCTCTTCCTGGCGCGCCTGGGGCGCGACGCAATGGGGGCGGACCTTTCCCGCAAAGAAATCGGCCTGATCTCCGTGATCGGCAACCTCGAGAACATCGGGGACATCATCGACAAGAACCTGATGGAGCTCGGCCGCAAGAAGCTCTATCAGGCCCGCCGATTCTCGGACGCGGGCTGGGCCGAGATCCAGGAATTTCACGGTATGGTGTCGAAGAACCTCGAGCGCACCATCGCCGCCTTCGCCGCGAACGACCGCGCCCTCGCGCAAGAGGTGCTGGACCAGCGTGCGCTCATGCGGCAGCGGGAGCGCGACCTGCGCGAATCCCACATCGGGCGTCTGCGCGCCGGGCTGGCGGAGTCGATCGAGACATCGGAGATCCACCTGGATATCCTGACCAACCTGAAGCGCATCAGCTCGCACGTGTCGGCGTTCGCGATCTCGATTCTCGAGGAGGTCTGAGATGAAAAAGGTCGAGGCCATCATCAAGCCGTTCAAGCTGGACGACGTCAAGGAGGCGCTCACCGGCATCGGCGTGATCGGCATGACGGTCACGGAGGTGCGCGGCTTCGGCCGCCAGAAGGGCCACACCGAGCTCTATCGGGGCTCGGAATACACGGTCGATTTCCTCCCGAAGGTGAAGATCGAGGTCGTCGTCGGCGACGCGCTGGTGAAGAAGGTCGTCGATACCATCGCCGGTGCGGCCAAGACCGGGTCGATCGGCGACGGGAAGGTGTTCGTGATTCCGATCAACGAGTCGGTCCGCATCCGCACGGGCGAGACGGGCGAGTCGGCGGTCTGAACGCGACAACCGCCCAGCTCCTGACCGCCGGCGGTCGCGCCGCGGCGGCCCGGCTTCGGCGGACCTTGCGACAGCTCGGCTTCGCGGATCCGGACGGTGCGGCGCGCAACCTCGAGGGGCTCACGCCGACTCCGCGCGACGCCGAGCTTCTGGCGCCGGCCTTTCCGCGTCTTCTGACCGAGCTCGCGGCCGCCCCGGATCCCGACATGGCGCTCAACAATCTCGAGCGCTACGCCGGCGTGGTCGACCGCTCGGTGTTCTTTCGCACGCTCGCCGACCATCCGGGCGCGACGCCGCTGCTGGCCCGCGTGCTCGGCTCGAGCCAGATGCTGGCCGATGCGCTGCGCCGTCGTCCGAGCAGCCTGGCGTGGCTGCTCGAGCCCGCGACGATGCGGCTCTGGTTCGTCGAGGACCTGGCCGCCGACCTGGCGCAGACGCTCGGCCCGTTCGAGACGCGCGAGGCGCGGATGAACGCGCTCCGCCGCTTCAAGTACCGCCATCTTCTGCGCATCGGCGCCCGCGATCTCCTGGGCGACGCCGACCTCGCGCGCGCGACCGAGGAGCTGTCGCACCTGGCCGACGCGTGTATCGCCCAGGCGCTCGCCGAGGCCGCCGCCACCGTCCGCGAAGCGTACGGGGCTCCGCTCGGCCGGGCCGGATCCGAGACCGGCGTCGCGGTCGTCGCGATGGGCAAGCTCGGCGGCGACGAGCTCAACTACTCGTCCGACGTGGACTTGATGTTCGTCTACGGGGAAGACGGGGAGACGGCGGGCGGGCGTTCCGGACACCTGGCCAGCGGCGAGTACTTCGCGCGTGTCTGCCGCGAGCTGGTCTCACTGCTCGAGGAGAGTACCGACGAGGGCTACGCCTTCCGCGTCGATCTGCGACTTCGACCCGAAGGGCGCATGGGACCGATCGTGCTCTCGCTCGACGGGTACCGCGCGTACTATCGCGAGCGCGCCGAGCTGTGGGAGCGCCAGGCCCTGATCAAGTCGCGCATCGCGGCCGGCGACGCGACCGTCGGCGCCCGCTTCAGGGACCTCGCGCGCGAGACCGTCTATCGCCCCGGCGTCGACGCGCGCGTCGTCCCGGCGATCCGCGCGATGAAATCTCAGATCGACAGCGCCGTCCGCGCGAAGGGCGGCGAGGCGACCAACGTCAAGCTCGGACGGGGTGGAATCCGCGAGATCGAGTTCATCGTGCAGGCCCTGCAGCTCCTCTACGGTGGCGACGACCCGTGGCTGCGCCAGGCGAACACGCTGAAGGCCGTCTTCCGCCTCACCGAGCGCGGATACCTGGCGCCCGATCTCGGCCGGCTGCTTTCCCAGGCCTACGTGCACCTCCGAACCGTCGAGCACCGGTTGCAGATCCTGCACGAGCTCCAGACCCACACCCTGCCCAAGGATGCGCAGGAGCTCGGGCGCGTCGCTCGACGCGCGGGCGCGCAAGGGCCGCCGGCGCGCGCGGCGAGAGAGTTCCAGGCGCGGCACCGTGCGGTCACGACGGCGGTGCATCGCGCGTTCCGTGAGTTCTTCGCGGATCGCGAGCTCGCGCCGCGCCGGAAGGTCCGCCTGGCGAGCCTGACGGCGCTCCGCGCGACCGGATTCAAGGATCCCGAGCGCGCGCGTCACAACCTGCAGCTGATCCTCGAGGGCCGGCCGCTCGTCCCGTACGCGGCGCACCTGGACGCGACGCTCGCGCGCCTCTATCCGCTGCTGCTCGACGCGCTCTGGAAGAGTCCCGATCCGGACGAGGCGCTGAACCAGTTCGAGCGACTCCTGGCGGCCGCCGGGCCGCGCGCGGGCATCGTGGAGCTTCTCTCCAGTGACCCGGATCTCCTCCTCGGCCTCGTCAAGGTCTGCGCCGGCGGCGATCTGCTCACCGAGCTCCTGATCGGCGAGCCCGAGCTCCTCGCCTCACTGGCCAACCCCGAGCGGCTGCTGGCCCGGAAGTCGAAGCCCGCCATGCGCCAGGCGCTGGCCGCCGTCTTCGCTTCGGAGACGACGGCGATCGAGCGGCGCGACCGACTGCGCCGCGTGAAGCAAGCCGAGGAGCTGGCCGTCGTCTGGCGCTACGTGCTCGGCGTCACCACGATCGACGCGTACTCGCGCGAGATGACGGCGCTGGCCGAGGCGACCCTCGCGGCGGGCTGGCGCCTGGCGCTGGAGTCGCTCGTCCAGCGTTACGGCGTGCCGCGCGACGCCTCGGGGCGTCTCATCCCCGCGGTCATCGTGGGGCTCGGTAAGCTGGGCGGCCGCGAGCTCGTCACCGGCTCGGATCTCGATCTGTTCGTGGTCTTCGGCGAGGACGGCGCGACCGACGGGGCCGACCGGATCGACGCCCACTGGTTCTACAGTCTGGCCGCGGAGCGGCTGGCCTCGGTGCTCGGCGACATCACATCGGCCGGCGTCGCCTTTCCGGTCGACCTGCGGCTTCGGCCCGGCAGCAAGGGCAGTGGGTTCGCATCGAGCGTCGCCGCGCTCGAGCGGTACTATCTGGAGCATGGTGATCTGTGGGAGAGGCAGACCTTGACCCGCGCGAGGCTCATCCTGGGTGATCGCGTCCTCGGGCGCCGTGTCCGCGCGGCACTCTCCCGACTGGTGTACGGCGACGCCCTCCCGCGCGCTTCGCTGAAGGAGATCGCGGAGGTGCGCACGCGGATGGAGCGCGAGCTCGGCCGCGAGACGCGCGGGCGCCTGCACGTGAAGTACGGCCGCGGCGGGCTCGTCGACGTCGAGTTCCTCGCCCAGGCGCTCCAGCTCGTCCACGGGCATGACAAGCCCGACGTGCGGCGGTTCACGACGACGGCGGCGCTCGAGGGCCTCGCGCGCGCCGGCGCCCTCGATCACGCGGCCGCATCCGGGCTCGTCGAGCGCTACCGGCTCCTCCGGCGCATCTCGGCCGCGCTCCGCCTTCTCGGCGCGCGGCCTTCGGACACGCTCGAGCTGGCCGGGCCCATGCCCGCGCGCGTCGCCGCCGCCCTGGGCTACGAGTCGCGCCAGACGTTCCTCGATGCGTACCGCGAGAACGCGAACGCCGTGCGAGACGCGTATGAGCAGGGTATGGAGAGCCGGTCCACCACGGGGCCCGTGAACGGCCAGCCGGGCTCGTGGTCCACAGCGCGATGAATACGCAGCTGCGGAGCCGGCAAGCGCCTGTCTCAGGCCACCCTCGGTCCAAGCCGGCCTCGGGGACATCGCTACAATGAAGCCGGCGCGCACCGTTCTCAGGCCACCCTCGATGGTCGCGGCCTCAAGGACCCCGCTACAATGAAAAGACTCTTCATCGTCGACGGCCACTCGCATCTGTTCCGCGCGTATCACGCGGTCGGCTATCTCTCGACCTCCAAGGGCATACCGAGTCACGCGGTGCTGATCCTCAGCACGATGCTCTGGAAGCTGATTCGCGAGGAGCAGCCCGACTATCTGGCGATCGCCTGGGACCCGCCGGGTCCCACGTTCCGGGACGCGCTGTCGGCCGACTACAAGGCGACGCGCACCGCGATGCCGGACGACCTGGTCCGCCAGCTGCCCTACGTGCGCCGACTCTTCGAGGCGCTGCGCACCCCCATGCTCGAGGTCAAAGGGTTCGAAGCGGACGACGTGCTGGCCACGCTCGTCGACCAGGCGCTCGCGCTGCCGGAGCTCGACGTGGTGGTGGTGAGCGGCGACAAGGACCTGCTCCAGCTCGTCGGCCCACGGGTGCGCGTGCTGAGCGTCGCCGGGCGCACCGGCGAGCCCATCCTGTACGACGAGGCGAAGGTGCGCGAGCGCTGGGGCGTCGAGCCGGGACAGATCGCGGATGTGCTGGCCCTCATGGGCGACACCATCGACAACATCAAGGGCGTCCGCGGCGTCGGTGAGAAGACCGCCGTGAAGCTGATCGCCCAGTACGGGTCCGTCGACCGCCTGTACGAGAACCTCACCCTGATCCCCGGCAAGCTTCGCGAGACCCTGGCGGCCGGCCGCAAGGACGCGCTGCTCTCGCGCGAGCTGGCCTTGCTCAACCGCCAGGTGCCGGTCGCGGTCGATCTCGATGCGTTTCGGCGCGTGGAGCCGGACTGGGCGAAGCTGCGCCAGCTCTGGATGGAGATGGAGTTCACCCGGCTCGTGAAGGAGCTGCCGCCGCCTCCGCCACAGGCGCCGCCCGAGCCCTCGCAGCGACTGGAGGGGAGCGCGGCGATCACCGCGTGGCTCGGCGCCGTGCCGGCCGGAGCACCGGTGGCGCTCGATTGGGCGGGTGAGTCGACGCCGCCGGATCCGCACATCGCCGGTCTCGCGGTGTTCCATCCGGCCGCCGGTCCGGCCGAGCTCGGAGCCGACGAGTCGCCTTCTTCCTTCGCAGAGCGCGAGCTGATCATTCACGACGCCAAGCCGCTGATCGAATTCTGGCTGGCTCGCGGCGTCGCGCCGCCGGCCATCCACGACTCGGCGGTCGCCGCGTATCTGCTGAACTCGGCGCGACAGAGCTATCGTCTCGAGCAGGTCTGCATAGACGCGCTCGGCGAGTATCCTCCCGCCGCGGATCCCTCGCGGGCGTTCGGCGTGCGGGCGGACTTCGCCTGGCGCTACTGGGAACACGCGGCCGCCGAGCTCAGAGCCCGCGAGCTCTGGCCGATCTACGAGGAGATCGAGCGCCCCCTGGTCCCGGTGCTGGCGCTCATGGAGCGCCATGGGATCCGGGTCGATCCAGCACGCCTGGAGGCGTTCGCGAAGGAGCTCGAGCGCGACCTGGACAATCTCACTCGCGAGATCTATCAGCTGGCGGGCGAGGAGTTCACGATCGCCTCGCCCAAGCAGCTCGCGCACGTCCTCTTCGAGAAGCTGAAGCTGCCGCCGATCCGCCGGACGAAGACGGGGTATTCCACGGACGCCGACGTGCTCACGGAGCTGGCGCTCGGGCATCCGCTGCCGGCGAAGATCCTCGAGCACCGGAGCCTGGCGAAGCTCAAGGGCACCTACGCCGACACCCTGCCCGGGCTCATCAACCCGCGCACCGGCCGGATCCACACCACGTTCAACCAGCTCGTGGCGGCGACGGGACGGCTCAGCTCGCAGGATCCGAACCTCATGAACATCCCGATCCGGACCGAGCTCGGTCGGCGGATCCGCCAGGCGTTCATTCCGGAGGAAGGGTGGCGATTCGTCGCGGCGGACTACTCGCAGATCGAGCTGCGGATCCTCGCGCACCTCTCGGAGGAGCCGGCGCTGATCGAGTCGTTCGGCCGCGGCGAGGACATCCACACGCGGACCGCGTCGGAGGTGTTCAAGGTGCCGGCCGCCTCGGTCACGTCGCTGCAGCGCACGATCGCCAAGAGCGCCAACTACGCGATCCTCTACGGCGTCTCGGCGTTCGGCCTGTCACAGGCGACCAGGATCGACCAGAAGGAAGCGCAGCGCTACATCAGCGACTACTTCGCGACTCACCCGCGTGTGCGGGCGTTCATCGACCGGACACTCGCCGAGGGACGCGAGCGCGGCCACGTCAGCACGCTGCTCGGGCGGCGCCGCTACCTGCCGGACCTCTCGAGCGGCAACCCGGTCGCGCGCAACGCCGCCGAGCGCATGGCGATGAACGCGCCCGTCCAGGGCACCGCGAGCGACATGATCAAGATCGCGATGATCCGCGTACAGGCGGCGCTGACGGCGCGCGGGCTACGCGCCCGGATGCTGCTGCAGGTCCACGACGAGCTGCTCTTCGAGGCGCCGCCGGACGAGGTGCGCGCGGTCGAGGCGCTCGCGCGGGAGATCATGGCGGCGGCCCTGCCGCTCAAGGTCCCCGTCGTGGTGGACGTCAAGACCGGAGGCGACTGGGCGGAGGTATGAGCGCCCCCCGCAAGTTCCTGCTGGTCGGGCTCACCGGCGGCATCGCGACGGGGAAGAGCATGGTCTCGGCGCTCCTTCGTCAGCTCGGCTGCGAGATCATCGATGCGGATCTCCTCGCGCGCGAGGTGGTCGAGCCGGGGCGGCCCGCCTGGACGACGATCGTGGCGGAGTTCGGTCAGGACGTCGTGACCGGCGACGGCGCGCTCGATCGGAAGAGGCTGGGCGCGATCGTCTTCGCCAATCCCGAGCGGCGCCGGCGCCTCGAGGCGATCACCCATCCGGCGATCCGCGAGCGGTTCCAGGCGCGCCTGGACGAGCTGGCCGAGCATGGCTTCACGGGTATCGTGGTCTTCGATGCGGCCGTGATGATCGAGAGCGGCAACTACAAGAACATGGACCGTCTGGTCGTCGTGGTCACGGACGAGCCGACCCAGATGGCTCGGCTCCGAGGACGCGACGGCACCGACGACGCTGAAGGTCGGAGAAAGATCGCCAGCCAGATGCCGCTCGCCGAGAAGGCCAAGCTGGCCGACTACGTCATCGACAACTCCGGCGATCGGCAAGCGACCGCCGAACAGGTGCGGCGGGTCTTCGCGGCGCTGATGTCCGAGCTCGAGGCGCGCTCGGCGGTCTAGGCGCCGGCGCGTCGCGGATCGCCGAGCACCTTGCAGCGAGGTCGGTCGCGCGTGCAATGAGGAACCCAGGTGCCCGGCCAGATGCCGAGGGAGACGTGGGGGCGGGCTCCCGAATGGGCGGACGTCGGATCGAGCGTCATCTCGACGGCGTATGGCATCGGCACGGATGATGACGAAGCGACGCGCGCTCGGCCAGCACTTTCTCCGCGACTCGACGATCGCCCACGCGATCGTCGAGCTCGTGGCGCCGACCGAGCGCGACCTCGTCGTCGAGGTCGGGCCAGGGGACGGCGCGCTGACAGGGTTACTGACCGGCCGCGCCGGCCGCGTGCTCGCGCTCGAGGTCGATCGCGCGCTGGCCGCGACGCTCAGAGCCCGCTTTCCCGCCGTGGAGGTCCTCGACGCCGACGCGCGGACGTGGGATTACACGGAGCTGGCGGCACCGTCCGGGGGGCGCGTGCTGATCGTCGGCAATCTGCCCCGCCCCCGAAGGTGGACTCGGCGGTGCTGCATCTACGCATGTTGCGCGAGCCGCGTATTCCGCTCGCCGACCCCCGCCGCTTCGAAACCGTGGTCCGCGCCGCCTTCGCCCAGCGCCGAAAAATGCTGGCGAACGCCCTCGGCGCGGGGCTCGGCCTGCCGCTCGACGTCGTGCGCCGAGCGGCGGCGGCCGCCGGCGTCGACCCGACGCGGCGCGCGGAAACGCTCACGCTCTCCGAATTCGCGGCGCTGACGACCGGGCTCTCCTGAGCCCGCCGCTGGTCGTTCGTCCCGCGTTTTCCGGCCATTCGCCCTCGCTTGAGCTCCCGCGGGTCGCCGGGTACCAGGCCTAGTGGTGGGCTCGAGTCGTCCGGAAAGTCGCGTGGTTTCTGATTTTTTCAACCCACGACCTCCGGGCTCTCGCTATGATGGTCGTGATGCAGGCCCGCCTCCTAGCCGTGACGGGGTTCCTGGTCGCGAGCATCGCCGGGCTCGCGGTATCGACCTATTTATATGTCTGGCCGGGCGCGGCTCCGGCGCCGCACTGGCTTGCCGATCCGAAGATGGAACCCCTCGTCGTCCCCGCCTATCCGCTCACGATCCGAAGTGTCGAGATGCGGCGCGGCGACACGCTCGCCCAGGCGCTCACGCGCGGCGGCCTACCGGCGCGCGCCGCCACCGCGCTCGCCACGCAGTTCGGAAAGAACGGCGCCGATCTCAGAAGGATCAGGGCGGGCGCCACGATCGAGATCACCTGGAACGCTCGGAACGAGCCGACGACGGTGCGCTACGAGGCGAGCCCGTGGCTGTCCTTCGCCGCCCGCCCCCTGGATGGCGGCTGGCGAGTCGGCCGGGCCGAGACGCTGCCCGAGCTCAGAGTCGAAGTCGTGAAAGGCGTCGTGCAGCGCTCGCTCTTCGATGCGGTCGAGCGCACCGGTGAGTCGGCGCGGCTCGTGCTCGCCCTGGTCGAGATCTTCTCCTCGGACTTCGACTTCACCGCCGACACCCGCGCGGGAGACCGCTTCCGCCTGCTCGTCGAGAAGCGCTACGCGGGCGAGGCCTTCGTCGACTATGGCCGGATCCTCGTCGCCCAGTACGCGAGCGGTGGCAAGACGCTCACCGGCGTCGGGTTCGAGCCCAAATCGTCGCACTTCGCCCACTACGACCTGGCGGGCCAGTCGCTCCGGAAGAGCTTCCTCAAGTCGCCGCTCGAGTTCACGCGCATCACGTCGGGCTTCACCTACGCGCGGCCGCATCCGATCCTCGGCGGCGTGCGCCCCCATCTCGCGATCGACTACGGGGCGCCGGTCGGCACACCGGTCCGCGCGGTCGCCGACGGCGTCGTCGTGCACGCCGGGTGGAACGGCGGCAACGGGATCCAGGTGCACATCCGCCATCGGTCGGGCTACGAGACGCAATACAACCATCTCTCGCGGGTCGCGTCCGACGTCCGACCCGGCACGCGCGTTCGGCAAAAGCAGATCATCGGCAACGTGGGTGCCACGGGGCTGGCGACGGGCCCACATCTCGACTATCGCGTCGCGCACAACGGCACCTTCGTGAACCCGCTCAGCGAGAAGTTCATTCCCGGTGAGCCGATCCCGGCCGCCGCCCGCGCCGACTTCAACCACCAAGCGCGAGAGCTCGTCACGCGCCTCGAGACCGCCGCCCCATATTGATTCCGTAGGCTCCCGCTGATCATTCATGAGGGCCGCCACCGTGCGGCCCGTTCGTTTTCCATGGTCTGCGTGGGAGAGGCCTGCCCGCCTTGAGACACACGCTCTCCAGCACTCCATCTCCGTGAGCCTTGCGTCTGAATCCTGCGCGTTGACGCGCAAGGCCGGGCGCGGAGCCTCGATATTTCGCGGAGTTGACTCCTCACGCCGCCCCGCCTCGACGCTCCGCGAAACTACGGCGAACTTGGAGGTGGATGGTACGATCAAGCCGCTTTCGGAAAGGAGTTTCGTGGAACCCGTCGTCCGACTGATCCCTCTAGGAGGTCTCGGTGAGATCGGCCTCAACATGATGCTGATCGAGTCCGGCGAGGACTTGCTCGCGATCGACTGCGGGCTCATGTTCCCGGACGACGAGCTGCCCGGTATCGATCACGTGATCCCGGACTTCTCCTACGCACTCGCCCGGCGGGACGCGTTCCGCGCCGTCGTCCTGACCCACGGCCACGAGGACCACATCGGCGCCCTGCCGTATCTGCTCCGCGAGATGCCGGTGCCCGTGTACGGAACGCCCCTCACCCTGGCGCTCGTCACGGAGCGCCTGCGCGAGCACGGGCTCGCCGAGACGGCCGATCTGCGGGTGATCCGCCCCCGCGATCGCTTCGAGACGGGGCCATTCGGCGTCGAGGCGATCCGCGTCACGCACTCGATCGTCGACGGGATCGGTCTGGCGATCGACACGCCCGCCGGCACCATCGTGCACACCGGCGACTTCAAGCTCGACCCGAGCCCGCTCGACGGGGAGACGCCGGACTACCGGCGGTTCGCCGAGCTGGGCGAGCAAGGCGTCCTGGTGCTCTGCTCCGATTCGACCAACGTGGATCGGCCGGGTCACACGCGCTCGGAGATGGACGTGGGGCAGGCGCTCGGCGACCGGTTCGACGCCGCGCCCGGTCGCATCATCATCGCCACGTTCGCCTCGCACATCCATCGCATCCAGCACGTGCTCACGCTCGCGGCCCGCACGGGTCGGCGGGTCGCGCTGCTGGGCATGAGCATGCAGCGCAACGTCGCGATCGCCTCGGACCTGGGCTATCTGCACGTCCCCGAGAACGTCCTGGTCGAGCTCGAGCAGCTCGGCGAGCTTCCCGCGAACCGTCAGGTGATCCTCTCGACGGGGAGTCAGGGCGAGCCGCATTCGGCGCTGGCGCTCATGGCCGCCGAGGAGCACAAGTATGTCCGGATCGAGCGCGGCGATCTCGTGATCATCTCGGCGCGCGTGATTCCCGGCAACGAGCGCACGATCGGGCGCGTGGTCAACGCGCTCTACCGGCTCGGTGCCGAGGTGCTGTACGAGGACAACGCGTTCGTCCATGTCTCCGGTCACGCGAGCCAGGAAGACCTGAAGATGATGTTCAACCTGACGCGGCCCCGGTACTTCATCCCGGTGCACGGCGAGTACCGTCATCTCCTCGGCCACGCCCGTCTCGCCGAGAGCGTCGGGATCGGGCCCGACCGGGTCTTCCTGATCGAAGACGGCATGGGCGTCGAGGTCTCGAAGACCGAGGCGCGTCTGGTCGGGCGCTTCCCCGCCGGGCGTGTTCTCGTCGACGGCAAGTCCGTCGGCGAGATCGGGGCCGTGGTCCTCCGCGACCGGCAGCTGCTCGCCGAGGACGGCCTGATCGCGGTCTCGCTCGCGGTAGGACGCGACGGGACGGTGCTCGCGGGACCTGAGATCGCCTCGCGCGGTTTCGTCTATGTGAAAGAAAACGAGCCCCTGCTGGAGGAGCTCAAGAAGGCCGTCCTGGCCGCGCTGGCCGAGCGCGATCCCGACGTGCCGTACGATCGCGAAATCACGGGCGCGACGGTTCGCCTGGCGGTGCGCCAGTTCGTCAACCAGCGCTTCCGCCGCCGACCGGTCGTGCTGCCGATCATTCTGGAGGTCTGATGGCAACCGTCATTCAGACGGAAGGCAAGTCGACCGAGGGCAAGCCTCGGCGCCGCCGCAAGCGCGGCAGCGATCGCTGGCTCAGCGAAGTGAAGGGCATCGCGGCGCTCCTGGCCGCGGGCTTCGGCCTCATCGCGCTCACAACCTTCGATCCGACCCTGACGCCCGCCGAGCAGCAAGGCCTGACCGGCCCGGTGGGCGTTTGGCTCGGGTGGGCGACCTTCCAGTCATTCGGCTATGCCGGATTTCTTCTGCCGCTCCTGCTCGGCGCCTGGGGCGCCTCCGCGTTCCTGCGGCCGATCGTCGTGCGGGGCTGGGTGCCGCTGGCCGGGCTCGGCACGCTTCTCATCGCCGCCGCGGGGCTGCTCACGCAGGCCACGCGCGTGCGGAGCGGCGCGGTCGGCGGCGGCCTCGTCGGCTACGCGACCACCGGTGTGCTCCATGCGGGATTCGGCGACGTCGGCACCTGGCTCATGCTGGTCGCCGCGATCCCGATCGGCGTCTTGTGCGTGACCCGCGTGTCTTACGCGGCCGTGGTGCGCATCACGACGTCGCGACTGACGAGGCTGAAGCGGCGCAGAGCCCAGTCGGCGCCGGCCGTGCGGGTGGCGGCGGAGCTGCTGCCGGCCGTCGAGCCGCAGGCTGCGGAGGCCTTGGCGCTGCCGGTGGTCGTCGAGCCCTCGCGCCCGCGCGGGCGGCTGGCGGAGCAGGGGCTCGCGTGGCAGGAGACGTTCGACTTCGGCCGCGGTGGCGCCGCGACCTTCCAGCTGCCACCGGTCGGGCTCCTCAAGGTGCCCCCCGCGTCCGAGCTCAAGCGCACGCGCGAGGAGCTCCAGGACAATGCCGAGACCATCCGCCGGAAGCTCCAGGATTTCGAGGTCGAGGGCCGGATCGTCCAGGTGAGCCCGGGCCCGATCATCACGTCGTACGAGTTCGAGCCGGCGGCCGGCGTCAAGATCAGCCAGGTGGTGAATCTCGGCGACGATCTGGCGCTCGCGCTGAAGTCCGCGTCCGTGAGGATCGTCGGGCCCATCCCGGGGCGCGGCACTGTCGCGATCGAGGTGCCGAACTCCGAGGCGGCGACGGTCTATCTGCGCGAGATCTTCGTCTCCGCGGAGTTCGCGGAGTCCAAGGGAAAGCTCCCGCTGGCCCTGGGCAAGGACGTGACCGGCACGCCGATCGTCTCCGATCTGACCTCGATGCCGCATCTGCTCGTGGCCGGCGCCACCGGAAGCGGCAAGTCGGTCGGGCTCAACTCGATGATCTGCTCGATCCTCTACAAAGCTACGCCGGCCGACGTGCGTTTCCTGCTGATCGATCCCAAGCGCCTGGAGCTCAGCGTGTACGAGGGCATTCCGCATCTGCTGGCGCCGGTCGTCACCGACGCGAAAGAGGCCGCGGCGCGACTGCGCTGGATCGTCGGCAAGATGGACGAGCGATACCGGACGCTCCAGATCAAGCAGGTCCGGAACATCGAGGGCTACAACAAGGCGGTCGACCCGGAGGAACGCCTTCCATACTGGGTCGTGGTCGTCGACGAGCTGGCCGATCTCATGATGGTCTCGGCCGGCGAGGTCCAGACCTCGCTGGTGCGCCTGGCCCAGATCGCGCGGGCGGTCGGGATCCATCTGATCATCGCGACCCAGCGGCCCTCCGTCGACGTCGTCACCGGCCTGATCAAGGCGAATTTCCCGACGCGCATCGCGTTCCAGGTGGCGTCGAAGGTGGATTCGCGAACCGTGCTCGACGGCAACGGCGCCGAGCAGCTGCTCGGCCGCGGCGACATGATCTTCGTCCCGCCCGGCGCCAACAAGCAGACGCGCGTGCACGGCGCCTGGGTCGCCGACGACGAGGTGCGAGCGGTCTGCGATTTCCTGCGCAAGCAGGGCACCGCGGTCTACGAGGAGGTCGTGCTGGCGACCGAGGAAGAAGTGGCCGCCGGGGCCGACGCCGACCGCGACGACCTCTACTGGGATGCCGTGCACCTCGTGATCGGCCAGCGCCAGGCCTCGATCTCGTTCCTGCAGCGGCGCATGCGTCTGGGCTATCCGAAGGCCGCGCGCTTCATCGACATGATGGAGCAGGATCGGGTCATCGGTCCGGGCGACGGCGCCAAGCCCCGGGAAGTGCTGGTCGGCCCCGAGTACCTCGCCAAGCGCGGCAAGTAGCGCCGAGCGGCCGGCGATCGCGCGAGGCGCTTACAATACGGCGCGACATGACGGAGTCTCGGTCCGTACCCGTCGTCGCGCTGCTCCTGGCTGCGTTCGCAGCCTCACTCGCCGTATGGCCGGCCGATCAGGCCGCAGCCGCCGCCGACCTGAACGAGGCGCTTCGCCCGTGCACGCGGACCGATGTCATTGGAATCTGGGCGATGATTCGTCAAGGGACGGCACGCTCCGTCCAGGTCGACAGCACGGATCCGTCCTTCTATCCCTATCAGCGCTTCGCGTTTCGCGCCGACGCGAGCGTGCGCCATCTGGCCGCGCCCGCGCCCGTCGGCCCGGAAGAGCAACGGGTGATTCTGTCCGCGCCCACGACCGTCACGTGGTCAGTCGATCGCCAGGGACGATTGCTCACGCGCAAAGACAAAGGCGCGGCGCCGGAGATCAATGCCTGTCAGGTGCTGCTAGCGAAGGTCAGCGACCCGCGAAGTCCGATTCCGGGGCTCCCGGGCGATCTGCTGCTGACCCACTACGGCCAGGACGGAAAGCCGGTCGCGCGACGGCTCTTGAGGAAGATTGCGGGATCGGGTGAGTGACGAGCCCGGCCGGCGGGCGATCCACTGCTCGGCGTGCCGCCGGGAAGGCCAGAGGAGCTCGAGCACCCCGAGGATGAGGAGCGCGCAGGCGCCGAACGTCCCGAGCAGGATCATGACCTCGTCCCGCATCCACGGCTCCACATCCTCGATTTAATCCGGTCCCCTCCCGCAACACCAAGAAAATAGCGGCTAGAACCGGACCCGGACCCGGTAGGTGAGCTTGGTGGCGCCCTCTTTGGGCACCGGGATCTGGTACTTGAGCGTGTGGGCCTGGATCTTCTCGTACGTGTGAGTCGAGGTGAGCACCTGCCAGTCGCCGGGGACGGGCTCGATGACGGTGACCGTCTGCGGCTCGGTCTTGTGGTTACGGAGCGCGATCTCCCACTCGACCTCGTAGAGGTTCCAGCCGATCTTCTTGAAGTCCTTCTGGGTGCGCTCGCCGACCAGATCGAACGCGTTGCCCATCTTGATCTTCACGCTCTCGTCCTTGGGCGTGTGGTCGATCCAGTCCTCGCCGATGAACTGCTGACTGCCCGAGGCGTCCGCCTTGTAGACCCGGATCTTGCCCTTCGGCAGCGGCAGGCCCAGCCGGTTCTCCTTGCTGTTCTTGACTTCGAAGTAGACCGCGATCTTCTGATTCGAGACTGGCACACCGTAGGCATTGCGGTAGTAGTCCGGCGCGCCGTAGTAGACGAGCTCCTTTGTGATCGGCACCTCGTTCGCCGCCATGAGCGAGAGCTGCTTAGTCTGGTTGTCCTTGATCGTCGTACGGCCGTCGAGCGTGTAGAGGTGATATTCGAAGAACCCCTCCGACTTGAAATCCTGGCTCGCGACGGCTGGGGACGCGGCCTTCGCCGCCAGCTCCATCATGCGCTGATCGCGCCGCGCGTCTTGCGCTCGGTTCACGTCGCCGGCCACCAGCTTCAGCGCGGCGTTGCCGTAGGTGGCGCCGCTCTTGTTGTCGATCGTCACCCAGCCGGTGAGATCGGAGAGCTTGTCGGCGGCGTCGACGACCATGACGTAGTCGGCCTTCCACGTGATCCCGCTCGTGAGGTACGACGCCTCGACGCGCTGCGGCCGTGCCGTCTGGTTGCGAAGCAGCCAAACGAGCGTCGGCTTGGATACCAGATTCTCGGGCAGCGAGGGCAGGACGAGCCGGCCGTAGTGACCCATGTGGATCTGGCCGTTGATCTCGAAGACCGGTCCGTTGGTCGAGAGCAAGGTGGCCTCGTGATACGCGCCGTCGCTCTGATAGAGCCGCACCTTGCGGCCGACGTACTTCTCCATCAGCTTCTGGCTCGTCAGGAGATCGTATTCGTAGTTCTGCTCGAGGATCTTGAGCCCGAGCGCGTCGGTCAGCGACTTGAGGTGCACGGTCGTGGGATCGATCAGCGCGGCCACGTCCATGAACTGCACCTCGCTCTGACCCGCCGGCAACCGCGTCTCGCGCAGGTCCTTCACCAGGCCGAGGTTGCCGTTGTAGATCGTCACCATGACCTCGCGCTGATCGTCGCGCGTCACGCTGACGGGCGCCGCGGCGGCGGGCTGCCCGGTGGCGAGCGCCGCGATCAGGATCGAGGCGATCAAGGACGTTTTCATGACGTCGTTCCTCCCGGTCTTCCGGATTTCGGCTGCTGTCGAGTTAGACCGGAGAGGTCGACGAAAGTTCCCGCGCGGTGCCCGGGAGAAGGCTCAGCTGGTGATGCGCACGACGACGCGGATCGTGGCCGGGAGCGAGGACGGCTCCTTGCTCGGCTGCCAGCGACCGAGCTGCGCGAGGCCACGGTTCAGCTCCGCGTACACCTGGCGCGGGACCGCGATCTCGATGATCGGCCCATCGGACGTATCGAACCGGCGCGTCTGGGCGGCCCCGAGCCGCGCGACGAGCTCGGCGAGACTGCGAAGGGCGAGCTCGCGATCGCTCACCGCCAGCTGGCCCGACACGTCGGGTGGCGCGAACGCGGACGTCGCGCTCGGCGGCGCGCTTGCCGGCCGCTGAGCCTTGAGCGAATCGGCGCGCAGCTCGGTCTGCTGAGTGGTCCCGGGCCGAACGTCGTCCTTGGCGGCCCGCTGACGCTCCGCTCTCGACGCGGGGGCCTCGAGCTTGCCGACGACCGGCGCCTCGGCCCTCTTCTTGTCCGCCAGAGCGCCGGGCTCCGGGGTTTTCGCGAACCCCTCCACGCGCTCCTGCGCTCGCGGCGCCGCCTTCGCCTTCTCCGCCTCTCTCGGTGGGTCTTGCTCGCGTGCCTTCTCGTCTCCCCTGGCGCCGTAAAGAATTCGTGGCGCGTCGTTCTCCCGCGCCGGCGCTGGCGCTTCCGGCGGCGCGACGCTGGGCGCCTGGGTGACCACGGGCGCGGCGGGCTCCGGCCGGGCCGACTGCTGCAGCTCGGGCGATCCGCGATACACCAGGGCTACTCCGACGGCGACGAGCACGACGGCCGCGGCCTCCATGGGAAGCTTCACCGGCCATGGCACAAAGAGGCCGCGCAGGAGACGCTGAGGCCAGGGCACCGGCCGTGCCGCCTCGAGCACGCAGTCGACGAAGCCGGCCGGCGCGCGTACCGGCGCCGCCGCGCGCACCAGCGCGACGGTGTCCCGGAAACGCTGGAGCTCGCGCCGACAGTCGGCGCACGCCGCCAGATGCGCGTCGAGCTCGGCGCGCTCCGGCGCATCGAGCGCGTCGTCGATCAGCGCCGAGAACTGTTCGCGCGCGTCGTGGCAGGTCATGGCAGGAATCGCTCGAGCTTCTCGCGCAAATCCATCCGGGCCCGATGGAGCCTCGACCTCACCGTGCCGAGCTCCAGCTCGAGCGCCTCCGCGATCTCCTCGTACGACAGCCCCTCGAGGTCGCGCAGAACCACCACGATTCGCCGCTCCTCGCCGAGCTCGGCGATCGCGCGGTGCAGAGCCGTCTCGAGCTCACTTCGTTCGGCCTCCTCGGCCGGGCTGACCTCGCGCGAGGCCAGGCGCGTGAGCGCTTCGTCACCGTGGCGCGCCACGCGCCGCTCGCCCGACGCCAGGCGGTTCAGGCACAGCCGTGAGGCGATCGCGTAGAGCCACGTCGAGAGCTTCGCCTCGCCGCGGAACTCGCCGATGGCCCGGTGGACTCGCAGAAACACCTCTTGGGCGAGCTCTTCCGCTTCCGCCCGGTTGCCGAGCATGCGGAGCGCCACACCGAAGACGCGGTGCTGGTAGGCGATCACCAGGTCCTCGAAGGCTCGAGGGTCGCCGCGCCGGAGCCGGTCCACCAGGGAGGCATCATCGCCGGTCCGCCCTTCCATCCAGTTAGACCATACCGCCCGCCCAGGGTTCCCTCACATCCAAATTCGGCGAGCAGCGCCGGCGACGCGTTGCACGGGCGCACCAGCGGCTTATACTGCCGACGATTGCCGGCACCGCGAGCCGGCCGCAGGATGGGGCTTCTGGAAAGGATCCAAATGCTCAGGGAAGACCAGGCACGCGAATTCGCGGACCACTGGGTGAAGGCGTGGAACAGCCACGACCTCGATCGCATCATGTCGCACTACGAAGACGACGTCGTCCTGGTCTCGCCGGTCGCCGCCAAGATGCTCGGCGATCCGTCCGGCCGGGTCGCCGGAAAGACCGCGCTCCGGTCCTATTTCGAACGCGGGCTCGAGATGTACCCGAACCTGAGCTTTCAGCTCCTGGACGTCATGTGGGGGCTCCAGAGCGTTGTCCTCTACTACACGAACCAGAAGGGATCGAAGACCGGCGAGTACATGGAGATCGGCCCGAGCGGCAAAGTCTCCAGGGTGGTCGCCAACTACAGCGGATAACCCGAAGCAAGAGGACACTGCCGATGCCGCATCCGCTCGTCGCCCAGCTGCGATTCACGCGAGACGAGTTCGTGAGGATCGGATTCCTCGGCCGGCTCCTGGGCTTCGGTCGCCCGGCGTGAGGGCGAATCGATGGCGCACTGCCCGCCCGAGCTGCTCGACGATCTCGGCGACGTGCTCGCCGAAGTGCGAGGCTGGGCCGGGATCAGGGAAGACAAGCCCGGCGTCTTTTACGTCCGCGGCCAGCCGTTTCTCCATTTCCACCTGCTGAAGGGTGGACGCCGGCGCGGCGACATCAAGGGAAGGCAGGGCTGGGTCAGCCTGAACCTTCCGCGGCCGATCTCAGCCACGCGGCGGCACGCGCTCCGCCGCGAGCTGCGGACGCACTACCGCGAAAAATGGGGAGGAGCATGACCGCCGAGATGGTCCGAACTCTCTATCGCTACAGCGCATGGGCGACCGCGCGCATCTTCCAGACCGCGACGCGACTGAGCCCCGCGGAGCTGGCGTCGCCGAGCGGCGCCAGCTTCAGCTCGGTGCGCGAGACGCTCGTTCACATCATGGCCGCCCAGTGGATCTGGCTCTCACGCTGGAACGGCACCTCGCCCACGTCGATGCTGGACCCGCGGGAATTTCCCGACCTCGCGTCGATTCGCGCGCGCTGGGACCAGATCGAGGCCGACACGCAGCGATTCGTCGCGACCGTGACCGACGCCGAGCTCGCCAAGGTCGTCGAGTATCGCAACACCCGCGGTGAGCGCTGGGCATACCCGCTATGGCAGCAGGTCGTCCACCAGGTGAACCACGCAACCTATCATCGGGGCGAGGTCGGAATTTCCCGACCTCGCGTCGATTCGCGCGCGCTGGGACCAGATCGAGGCCGACACGCAGCGATTCGTCGCGACCGTGACCGACGCCGAGCTCGCCAAGGTCGTCGAGTATCGCAACACCCGCGGTGAGCGCTGGGCATACCCGCTATGGCAGCAGGTCGTCCACCAGGTGAACCACGCAACCTATCATCGGGGCGAGGTCGCCGCGACCTTGACCCAGCTCGGCCAGTCGCCGGGCGACCTCGACCTGCTGATCTTCATCGACGAAACCGAACCCCGCCGTTGAGGCCGCGGGAAATGGTTTCGACGAGCGGATGCGCCGACCCTGGCTGAGTATTAGCGCGCGATCCCGACTTCGCGGAGGTAGCGGAGCACGCCCGGGTGGATGAGATCGGCGCGCGGCGCCGAAGCGAGCGTATTGGCGACGGTTGTCTCCTGCGCCTGAGGCAGTCGCCGGGCGAGCGCGGCTTCGCCCCGATGTAGCGCGTGCGCTAGCCGATACGTGACGTCGTCGGCGAGATCTGGACGCGCGAGGATGAAGCTCCACGAGCCCACCGAGGCCAGCGGCGCGGCGAGGCCGGGATAGGCCCCGGCGGGAACCGTCATGGGCTTGAGGAACGGGTGCCTGGCGAGAATCTTGGCGATGCCGTTCGCGTCGGGCGCGATGAACCGGGCACCGGCCGGTCCCTTGGCGACCGCGCCGAACCCGGGCCAGCCCTGACCTCCGCCCCACAGCGCCGCGGCGCGGTCGTCGAGCACCATCGCCGGCCCGTCTCCCGCGCGGTCGAGATAGACCGCCTGGAAGTCGCGTTCCTGGTCGAGGCCGAGCCCGTCGAGCACGTACTTGGCCAGGATCACCAATCCCGAGCCGCGCGCGCCGAAGACGACGGGCTTGGCACGCAGGTCTTCGAGTCGGCGATACGGGCTGTCCGCGCGCACGACGAACATGCCGGGCGTCGAGTACATCGCGGCGACGATCTTCAGATTTGCCGGGGGCCGGCCGATCCCGTTGAACGCCTCGTGCGCGACCTCGCCCTGGACGAGCGCGATGTCGAGCTGCCCGGCCTCGAGGAGCGGAACGTTCTCGGTGCTGCCCTTGGTGTTGCGCTGCTCGATCGCCAGGGTGGGCTCGGTCTCGTGGATGGTGTCCGCCACCGCCGCGCCGTAGACGGGAAAGCCGCCGCCCGGCGTCGCGGTGCCCAGCACCACCACGGTCTTGCCATCGGCCGAGCCGCCGGGCGTCGTCGGCATGGCGGATACCCTATCACGTCAGCGCGCTATACTCGCGCAGCCGCAAGCCACCTGAAAGTGAGGGGAGCCCAATAGTGAGGGGAGCCCAATAGTGAGGGGAGCCCAATAGTGAGGGGAGCCCAATGACGCGCTTCATGGTCGCCATCACGCTGCTCGCCGCGCTCGCGTCGACCGCGCACGCTCAGGTCCAGATCACGATCTCGCAGCCCGCCGAGGCCACGACGATGGATCCGGGCCGGAGCACGCAGGTCTTGACCGTGAACTACTTCTACAACCTCTATGACGCGCTCACGCGCTGGGACAATTCGCTGCGCCTGCAACCGGGGCTGGCCACCTCCTGGAAGAACCTCAACGAGACGACCTGGGAGTTCACCTTGCGCCAGGGCGTCAAGTTCCACGACGGCGCGCCGCTGACGGCCGAGGACGTCAAGGCGACCCTCGAGCGCAATCTCCAGCCGGGCAAGACCGTGGTCCAGCCCGGCTTCGCGACGATCGAAGCCGTCCAGATCGTGAACCCGACGACCATCCGGATCGTGACCAAGAAGCCCGATCCGTTGCTCCTCGTGCGGGTGGCGCAGATGGGAGCTCAGATCCTTCCGGCGCGCCTGACGACCGATGACGGCGTGAAGGAGCTGGCCCGGCGCCCCGTGGGCACGGGCGCCTACAAGTTCGTCGAGTGGGTGAAGGACGAGCGCCTGGTCATGGAGGCCAACCGCTACTGGTGGGGCTGGGAAGGCCGGGCGCCGGCGATCGATCGGGTGATCTGG
>QHSQ01000254.1 GCA_003221615.1 Candidatus Rokuibacteriota bacterium
ACACAGGGCTCGGCGGTGGCGCCGTTCATCTATACCTTGTTCTGATCGAGGATGGCAGCGTCGACGCGTTTGCACTGGCAGGAGCGGATCATCGCATCGGTGAAAGCGACCGGGCGCCGGCTGCTCGAGAAACTCGAGCGACGTAAAGCCGCGGCGCTCCGACGGAACCCAGCTCGGCTGACGAGGGGCCTGAGTGAGGCGCGCAGCGTCCTCATCCTATGTCAGGGGAACGTGATTCGAAGTGTCTTCGCGACGCAGCTGCTTTCCGCCGCGCTAGCGGGCCGAAGCGGGGTTGCCATTCGGTCGGCAGGCCTCGCGACCCAGCCGGGATGGCGCCCCCATCCCCGCGTGATCGCGCGATGCTCGGCCCTCAACATCGACCTCAGGGAGCACTCGTCAGTGGCGGTCACCGAGACGATGGTCAGGAGAGCGGACGTCGTGCTGATCATGGAGCTGTCCCAGGCCGTCGCCGTGACCCGACGATTTCCTCGACCCCGCCGGAAGACCTTCCTGCTCAGTTGCCTCGCGCCCGAGGTGCCCATGGACATCGAAGACCCGGCCGGTAAGGACGACGCGACGGTCGACGCGTGCCTGGACCACGTGGCACAGGCACTGAAGCCGGTGATCGAGATTCTGGCCCATCGCGGTACCGCGGCGGCGTGACGTGGTGACGCAAGCGAGAGATCTGGGCGTCAGAACCATCCTGCATCTGTCGAGCTCCAGCGGACCGGGAGGGGCGGAGACCGTCGTCGCCAGTGTCGCGTCGGGGCTCAACCCGTCGCGCTATCGCTCGCTGGTGTGTCTGTTCCGCGACGGTAGGTTGCGTCATCACTGTGAGCAACTCGGCCTGGAAACACACATCATCCCTATCAACGGGATGCTCGACTTCGCGTGGTTGCAACAGTTTCACCGGCTCCTCAGAGAGCGCCGCGTGAGCTTGATCCACGCGCACGAGTTCGGCGCCAATACCTACGGCACGCTGGCCGGCCGGCTCGCTCGGGTCCCGGTCGTCGCGACCGTGCACGGGAGGGGCTACTACGCCGACCGTGGCCACCGGCGCCTGGCGTACCGGGCGGTCAGCCGCGCCGCGGCGATGGTCGTGGTGTCGGAAGAGGTCAAGCGCTTCGTGGTGGAGCGGACCGGGGCGTCGGCGCGTCGTGTCCGAGTCGTCTACAACGGGATAAGGACGGCGGGGTCGGTACCGCAAGAGATCCAGGCGAGCCTCCGGGCCGACCTGGGGATCTCCGACGAGGAGCGGGTGGTCGCCGCCGTGGGGAGCCTCTACGCCGTCAAAGGGCACCAGTATCTGCTGGAGGCGGCCCCGAGCGTCCTCGGCGCGTGCCCGTCGACCGTTTTTTTGGTCGCCGGACGGGGTGAGCGTGAGGCCGCTCTCAGGGCGCAAGCGCGGAGCCTCGGAATCGACGCGCGTGTGCGGTTCCTCGGCTTTCGCCAGGACATCCCGGCCCTCCTGGCGATGTGCGACGTGTTCGTGCAGCCCTCGCTGTCCGAGGGCCTCTCCATAGCGATCCTCGAGGCGATGGCCGCGGCGAGACCGGTCGTGGCGACCAGAGTCGGAGGTAATCCGGAGCTCGTCGTCGACGGTGAGACGGGCCTGCTCGTGGAGGCGGCAGACGCGAAGGGTCTGGCGTCGGCCATGATTCGGATCCTCAGGGATCCCGCCGAGGCGCGACGGTTCGGGAACAATGGGCTCAGCCGTGCGAGCACCCGATTCACCGCCGCGGCCATGGTGAGAGAGTACGAGGCCATTTATGACACGGCGCTGCGGCTACCGCCGAGATCCGTGGTGGTCGACCGGGTCGCCGGATGACGCTCCTCCCGACCGGGAAGCGCTTCGCGTTTTCCATCCTCGACGACACTGACGACTCGACGCTCGAGAACGTCGAGCCGCTCTACGCGATACTGCGCGACCATGGGTTCCGCACCACGAAGACCGCCTGGCCGCTCGATTGTCCCGAAGGGAGCCGCAATTTCTTTGCGGCCGAGACCCTGCAGAACAAGGAGTATCTCCGGTTCGTGCACGAGCTGGTCGACCAGGGCTTCGAGCTGGCCTTCCACGGCGCCACTTTGGAGTCGAGCACCCGCGAGCGGACACTGGAGGGGCTGGAGTTCCTTCGGAGCGAGTTCGGGCGCTATCCGAGGATCTTTTGTAATCACGGCCAGAACCGCGAAAATCTGTATTGGGGAGCCCAGCGCTTCCGCACGCCGGCGCTTCGCGCGCTGAGCCGAGTATTGATGCGAGAGCAGGGCGGCTCATATGAAGGCGACCAGGAGGAATCCCGATTCTTCTGGGGCGATGTGTGCCGCGACGTCATCCAGTACGTCCGGAACTTCACCTTCGAGCGCCTGAACCTGCTCGAGGTCGATCCGGGCATGCCCTATCACATCGCGAGCTCGCCCTACGTGAAGTACTGGTTCTCGACGACCGACGCGCCAGACGTCGATGCGTTCAATCGCGTCCTGTCTCGACGGCGAATCGACCGGCTCGCGGCCGAGGGGGGAGTGTGCATCGTCTCGACCCACTTTGGGAAAGGGTTCGTGAAGGACGGCCGGGTCAATCCGCATACTGCGAGCCTCCTGAGCCACCTGGCCGACAAGGCGGGGTGGTTCGTCCCGGTCTCCGAGGTGCTCGACAGCCTCCTGGAGGCGGGCCGCGGGCGAACTCTGACCCGCCGGGAGATCTTGCGACTAGAGCTTCGGTTCGTGGCAGACCGGATCAGACGGCGGGAGTCGTCGGGAATATGAGACCGTCAGCGCGAACGGGTGGGAGGGTGAACGGGAGCATGGAAGAGCAACGGGACCATCGCAAGAAGGGAGCCGCCGACGAAGTGGAGGCCCAGCGGCTCGTGTACCGCGAGCTCAAGGCGAGCGGACGAACGGCGGAAGCCCACGCCGCGTTGAACCGCCTGGTCGAGCTCGATCCGTCGGGGGGGACAGCCACGTTCGCTCATCGCGAGCGAGCAAAGCTCGGCGAGGTGGGTGAGCGGCCGGTCCGCATCGCGATCTTGAGCTCGTATGTCCTGGACCCGCTCGTTCCGTTCCTCGACGTCGAGTGCCGGCGAGCCGGTCTCACGCCGGCGTTCTACGTAGCGCCCTTCAACCAGTACACTCAGGAAGTACTCAACCCATCGAGCGGTCTCTACGCCTTCGGCCCCGAGATCGTGTTCGTGGCTCTGGATCTCGAGGATCTCTTTCCGGGCGTCCGCCGGGTGCCCTCGGTCGACGATCTAGCCAAGAGCCGAGCCGAGATTCGCGGCACGGTCGCGGGGCTCGTCCGGGAGCTGCACGCCCGCTCGACTGCGCTGATCGTTGTGCATGAGCTCACGTTCACAGGCTCGAGTC
>QHSQ01000455.1 GCA_003221615.1 Candidatus Rokuibacteriota bacterium
ATCCACGCAGAGATCGTTGCAAAACCCACACGGGCGGCGCTGAGACGAACGGAGGGCTTTCGCCGATGAATCCAGCGGAACGACTCGCCATCTGGGGGTATCTGGTCCTGGTCGGTTGGCTTACATATCGCTATGCCGTCGCGTCGTACCGGCTCGTGCTAGGTATCTTCTTCGGTGTCGACAGCGTTCTGGAAGAACTCCGAGGTGAATCACGACGCACCCGGAAGCACGTACGGGCCAGTGCGGCGCGAGCACGGGCGGATGACACGTCAGCGTCCGAGTAAGAAGATCATGGAACGCAAAGAGGAAGAGTTGTTTGACGCCCGAGGGTTCTTCGAACGACTGGGCGATTTGCTACGACAGCGACTGCTCGATCACGAGGCCCTTACACGCGTGCTAGTTGCGGGTCCGAGGTCACGATGATCCGCGTTTGGGGTGCGCACGAGCGCATCGCGGTGAGACGAACAGGAGGCGAGTAATGGACGGGGCGGGGGTGACCCGATGAGGCGTATGCACGATTACAAAGGTTGGCGGTTTGGATTGACGGCGCTCGTGCAAGACGGCCGGTGGTCCGCGCGCATCGAAGTGTACGAACCGGGAAGACCGTCACGAGAGCAGAGCCCGATGCCGCTGGGCTTCGCCACCAAGGCTTCTAGCAAGGAAGGGATTCTAGTCCTTGCCAGGAAGCACACAGAGGATTGGATCGACCGACAACAATCTCCGGCGAAGAGACCAGGAGGCGCTTGATCGGCTCTCTCGACCGCCCGACCTATCGCGCGAAGGACGGCACGCTCAAGGAGTCGGCCGTCATCTGGCTCAAGTGTCGCGATGCCCTCGGCGTGCTGCGCCGGGAGTCGAGTGAGACCGAGAAGGAGCAAGAGGCGAAACGCATTCTGAAGCAAACGCGAGGGCGCCGCCGTCGAGGGGCGCGTGATCGTGCCGAGGGCCGACCGCGCCGCGCCATCCAGCTCACCAGCGCAGACGTGACGAAGTATCGCGTCCAGCGTCTCGAAGCGACGGCGGTGCCCGCCATCGTCAATCGCGAACTCGCGGCCCTCAAGCGGATGTTCTCCCTGGCCGTGAAAGGCGAGCGCCTGAAGAAGCGTGACCTTCATCGCGCTCGCTCCGTTGCCTGCGCATTGAGATGCGGGTAGACTCCCCCACGAGCAACGAGGAAGGCACGACGACTCTGACAGGAGGATGCTCGAATGAAGGTACACAGACCCAGCGAGATCCCAGCTCAACCCGTGAACGCTCCGTTATTCACCGGTGGTCCGGTGACGCGGCAGACGCTACTCACGCCCGAGGCGAGCAAGGACTTCAATTTGGGCATCGTCAACTTCGGCCCTGGCGCGCGCAACAAACTGCATACTCACAGCAGTGATCAGGTGCTGTTCGTAACCGCGGGCAAGGGCATCATCGCCACGGAAACGGAGCAACAGATCATCGTCCCCGGCGATGTCGTGCACATTCCCTCGGAGGAGAAACATTGGCATGGAGCGACGCCCGACTCGGCGTTCTCCCACATTGCCTTGACGGCGAAAGGAAGTACGACGACGCAAGTAGAAAAGTAAGTCGTGCGCCACGGGCGTGTGGGCAGGTCGTGCGCGCCGGAGCGCTGGCTACGTGCTCGGCAACAAGGGGGAGCCCATGGATAGGAAGAGACGCGCTCTGCTGTCAACGGGCGTGGCAGCGGCGGCGGCCGCCGCCGCGCCGCGCGCATTCGCACAAGCCGCGCCCGCAGGCGGAGCCGCCGGGCAGGTCTACCAGAAAGGCAACGTCCGTATTCACTACCAGGAGGCCGGCTCCGGCATCCCGTTGCTGATCATCCCCGGCGGCGGGCAGAACTCCACGATCGCCTGGGCAGTGCAGAACGCACCGTTCAATGCCATCGACGAGTTCAAAGGCGAGTATCGCTGCATTACGGCCGACCTGCGTAACGCGCCGAGCGGCCAGTCCATGGGCCCGCTCGAGATCGACCGGCCCTGGGACTCCTACACCGACGACCACCTCGGCCTCATGGATCACCTCGGCATCAAGAGGTTCATGGTGCTCGGCTTCTGCATCGGCGGCCCGTTCATCTGGAACCTGTTGAAGCGCGCGCCGGATCGCGTCATCGCCGCCGTGGTGTCGCAGCCGGTCGGGTTCCGCAAGGAGATGCCGACCCTCGCATACGACAACTACATGAAGGGCTGGGGCCCGCAGCTCACGAATCAGCGGTCCGAGATCACGATGGATACGATTGACCGCTTTCTCCAGAGCATGTACGGCGGCGGCAGGGCCGATTTCGTTTTCTCCGTGTCGCGCGACGACGTGCGGGCCTGCAAGACGCCCGTGCTGGTCATGCCGGACGACTCGCCGCCGCACCCCTACGTGATTGCCATTGAATCTGCGATGCTCGCGCAGATGTCCGAAGTCGGCATGTACCCCTGGAAGGATACGAAGGACAAGATTCCCGTGGCGGTGCGCCAGGTACGCACGTTCCTGCGGGCGCACCGAACGGCGAAGGCCTGACAGTGCAGAGCTGAGAACCGGTCATGGCTATCGGTGTTCTGGCTCTCGTCGCCCTCAGTCCCGAGCGCGTCACCGCGCTCAGCGCGGCCGGCTACGCCGTGCGCGAGGGCAAGAAGTACGAAAACCGTATTGACGCCGTGCGCGAGGCAGGCGAAAGCGTGAGGGCCGTTCTGACCAATGGCCGCGGCGGCCTGAGCGGCGACGAGATGGAAATGCTGCCGAAGCTCGAGATCGT
Source organism: Candidatus Rokuibacteriota bacterium (assembly GCA_003221615.1). Taxonomy (GTDB): domain Bacteria; phylum Methylomirabilota; class Methylomirabilia; order Rokubacteriales; family CSP1-6; genus AR31. The sequence continues at coordinate 2,750 of QHSQ01000455.1, forward strand.
CTGCGCGGTCGGCGCGGGTTACGAAGCGGTCGATCTGGACAAAGCCCGCAGCCGGGGCATCACAGTCGCCAATTGCCCCGACACGAACGCCTCCGCCGTTGCGGACTCCGCCATGATGCTGTTGATGGCGGCGACCCGCCATCTGCGCCAGGCCGATCGGCACGTGCACGCGGGCGGATGGCAGGATCAGTGGCGGGTGGATACGCCGACCATTTCCGGCAAGCGCCTGGGCGTGCTGGGCATGGGAACGATCGGTGGCAAGATCGCGCACCGCGCCGCGCGCGGCTTCGACATGGAGGTCGGCTATCACAACCGCAGGGCCGTGGCGGGATCGCCCTACCGCTACTTTGACAACCTGGTCGAGCTGGCGAACTGGGCCGAGTTCCTGGTGTGCGCTGCGCCTGGGGGCGCGGGGACGCGACACCTCGTCAACGCGGACGTGCTCACTGCGCTCGGGCCGAAGGGCTATCTCGTCAACGTCGGACGCGGCACCGTCGTGGACACCGCGGCG
>QHSQ01000456.1 GCA_003221615.1 Candidatus Rokuibacteriota bacterium
GAAACAAGGGACTGAAGAGCTCCCGCCGGCCATCTCGATGGTCTACAGGGGCATCGAAGGGTTGTCCGGAACACCAGAAGTAGGGGCATCATCGCCTCCCCTGAGGGCCGGACGATCGGATTTCAGCTACGGGCGACTCGCACCGTCGGCGTCGACCGAAGTCGCGAAGCTTATAAGGCACTATTGTGACGTCTGTCAAGAACGAAGGGCGGGTGACCACGCCTGAAGAAACGTTCAGTTTGGCAACGATGGGTGGCACCCGACTTCGAAGGCAGAAAAGGCAAAGTCAACATTGCAACGGCCGTCAGGCGTCGCCGGAACCCGAGTTGCTCTACAACCGGACGAGGGGAGGCGAGCATGTTTACCTCGCCGGGGCCGCCAACGTCGCGGTGATCCGCGTCTGAGAGTCGGCGTGCCTTGTATTCGCGCGGCGCTTGACTTCGGCCACCGGAGGCGTGATCGTGGCGCCCGGCGGGGCAGGGGCAGCGAGAGCCCTCGACCCGTCCGAGCGCAAACGGCCCGTCAACGGGATCAAGAAGATCGTGCTCGAGCCAGAAGCCTCTGGACGTCTGGCTCAGCGAGGACTGAGATCATGAGGAGTCATCGCACACTCATCGTCTTTATCTTCAGCTGTGCGGCCGCGGTCTCGATCGCTGTCCTTCTCGCGCCCGCTCCTCCTGCGCGCGCGGCGGAGACACCACGACGCGGCGGTGTGCTGCTCGCGGCGATCGCCGCCGACGCGCCGAGTCTCGATCCGCACCAGGAGGAGACGTTCGCCACTCTCCACCTCGTGGCGCCGTGCTACAGCACCTTGCTCCAGATCGATCCCTACCAGTACCCCAAGGTCATCGGCGATGTGGCGACCGAGTGGAAGATCGCGGCGGATGGACTCACGTACACGTTCAAGCTTCGGCAGGGGATTCGATTTCACGACGGCTCGCCGTTGACGGCGGCGGACGTCAAGGCGACCTACGAGAAGATCGTGTTTCCGCCGGAGGGCGTCCGCAGCATCCGTAAGAATGCCTATGCCGCGATCACGAGCATCGAGACTCCCGATGCGAACGCCATCGTGTTCAAGCTCAAGCACCCGTCGGCGTCGCTCCTCGTCAACCTGGCCTCGCCGTGGAACGTGATCTACCCGAAGAAATACCTCGACAAGGATCCGAACTACTTCAAGGCGAACATCGTCGGGTCCGGGCCCTTCAAGTTCAAGAGCCACACGCGCGGATCCACGTTCGAGGGTGAGCGGAATCCCGATTACTTCATCAAGGACCGCCCATATCTCGACGGCTACAAGTTCTTCGTCAGCACGGAGACGTCGGTACGCGCGGCGGCCATTCGCTCCGGGCGCGCGTACATCGAGTTCCGTACCATGCCGCAGTCCGAGGTCGAGACGATCCGGAAGCAGCTCGGCGACAAGGTGGTCGTGCAAGATACGCCGGCCACCGGCATCTTCGGCATCGCGGTGAACCAGACGATCAAGCCCTTCAACGACGAACGCGTCCGCAAGGCGCTGACGCTCGGACTCGATCGGTACACCGCCAGCCGCGTGCTCTACCCTATCGCAAGCCTCAAGGACGTCGGCGGGCTGATGCGTCCCGCGACGGAGTGGGCGATGTCGGACGTCGAGCTGCAAAAGTTTCCGGGCTTCGGGAAGGACGTGGAGAAGAACCGCGCCGAGGCCAAACGCCTATTGGCCGAGGCCGGTTACCCGAACGGATTCAAAGCGGTGTTGAAAAACCGCAACGTCCGAGTCCCGTACGTCGACTTCGGCACGTTCGTGATCCAGGAGTGGCGCAAGATCGGCATCGAGCTCGAGCACCGGCCTCTCGAGTCGGCGTCCTGGTTCGCGGATGGCCGGGACACCGGCAATTTCGAGCTGATCGTCAGCCCCTCGTTCAACTTCATGGATGACCCCGACCAGTTCCTCGAGCGGTACACCACGCGCGACAGCAACAACTGGGGCCGATTCTCCGATCCGAGGATCGACGACCTCTTCACTCGCCAGGCGCGGGCTCTGGACCCCACCGAACGCAAGAAGCTCATCAACGAGATCGAGAAGATCGTGCTCGGGCACGTGTACTACATCCCGGGCATCTGGTGGGCGCGGAGCGTGGTGCACTGGGCGAAGGTGAAGAACTACGTGGCGCCGCCGAATCATTACTCGAACCAGAAGCTCCAGGACGTGTGGCTCAGCGAGGACTGAGCGAAGCCACGGGACGTGTCACCGGGAGCGGCACCGGACAGTCCCAGCCGCGCGCGATCTATCCCACGCTGAAGCATCCGAATGCGTGATACGCTCTCGGGTGTCGGCTCCTTCCTGTGCGTGACGGCGAGTCCAGGTCGCGTGAGCCATCGTGTTCGGAACACCTTCTGCATCTCAGCCCGGATCCACATTGGGCGTCCGTCCAAGACGCCGATGAAAGGCGGAAACGAGAGCCATGAGCAAGGAAGACGCAATCGAGGTGGAGGGCAAGGTGGTCGAGCCGCTGCCTAACGCGATGTTCCGGGTGGAGATGGACAATGGCCACAAGGTCCTGGCCCACGTGTCGGGCAAGATGCGAATGCACCGCATCCGGATCCTGCCGGGCGACAAGGTCACGATGGAGCTATCCCCCTACGACCTGACCCGCGGTCGGATCACGTACCGGTTCAAGTAGAAATCGGCGTCAAGCGGCGCACCGTCGCACTCCCGGGCGGTCGCCGTCCACGCGGCGCGATGGTCGCGCTGTCGATGGCCGCAGGTTCGGCTCCTGCCAGGCGCACCTCCTTCCGGTTCAAGCACTGACCGCTGTCGCTGGCTGCCTTTACGTCTTAGCTTTGGTGGACGGGTGTCCGGGTCCAGGTAGGCGTAGCGCTAGGCGGCTTTCGCCGGGCTGAGCTTTTGAGGAGCGGTCTATGCCAGACAGGCCGTTGAAGTGCGACGCGGTTTTTGAGGGAGGCGGCGTCAAGGGCATCGGGCTCGTTGGCGCTGTCGCGGTCACCGAGGCGCAAGGCTACGAATTCGTAAATGTCGCGGGGACATCGGCCGGCGCGATCATTGCCGCCCTGGTCGCAGCGGGCCGACAGGCGGCGGAGGCGTTCTTCGCAACGTGGAGCTTCGACCGATACAAACAGGCCTTCCGTCAGGGCGCCGAGAAGAATCGCCGCGATGTGTTGCTCTCGACTTCGCGCCCGTCCGGTCCGGCAACTCCGGCGTGACCTGGAGGTCATCACCTTGCCCCGCGCAACGCCAGGGCGGATTTCATCAGCTCGAGTCGACGGGGGCGTGCTCAGCAACTTCCCGATTCAACTGTTCGATGATGGCACGCCGGACCCGCCCTGGCCGACCTTCGGCTATCTATTGGTCGAGGAGGATCCAAGCCGACCGATCGCGGTTCGCCATGAGGTGCACGGCCCACTGAGCATGTTCGCAGCCCTCTTCGCGACGATGATGGAGGCGCACGATCGGATGTATATCGAGAACGGCGCGTTCGCACGGTCGATTCCCATCCCGACCAAGGGCGTGACCGCCACGGAGTTCGATCTGTCGAGGGAACGTGCCGAGATGCTCTACCAGTCGGGCCGACAGGCGGCGGAGGCGTTCTTCGCAACGTGGAGCTTCGACCGATACAAACAGGCCTTCCGTCAGGGCGCCGAGAAGAATCGCCGCGATGTGTTGCTCTCGACTTCGCGCCCGTCCGGTCCGGCAACTCCGGCGTGACCTGGAGGTCATCACCTTGCCCCGCGCAACGCCAGGGCGGATTTCATCAGCTCGAGCATGGTCGTGGTCGCCGCGACGCTCTACGCGCTGCCGACCATCGCGCGTCACGTGGCGATCTCTCAGCTGCAGGCGATCACCAAGCGACCGGTCAGCATCGATCGTGTCGACATTCAGTTGCTGAGCGGCCGCTTCGCGATCCACGGGCTTCACGTCGCCGAGCCGGGCGGCGGCGCTCCGTTCGCCGACTTCGAGCGCCTCGAGGCTCGCCTGAATCTGCTCGCGGCGCTGCGCGGCCATATCTGGGTGCGCGAGCTCGTCCTCAGAAAGCCGATCCTTCGCATCGTACGACTCGGGAAGGATTTCAACTTCTCCGATCTGATCGAAGGCTCGGAAACGACCGAGAAGCGGCTCGATGTCACCGTCGATCGCTTCGCGCTGATTGATGGGACGGTCGCATTCGAGGACCGCGCGCTGCCCGAACGGCGGACGTGGACGTCGGACGACATTCAGATCGAGGCGCACAACGTCTCGACCCTGCGCGACGACGGTACCGTCGTCGCCAGCTCGATGACCGCGGGCGCTCCGAACTTCGTCGAGATCGAGCAATTTCGACTCTACCCGATTCACCTCAAGGCCAAGGCGGTGGTCAAGGGATTGGATCTGGCGCTCGCGCGCCTCTACCTGCCGGCCGACGCTCCGGTCGTGCTCGATCGGGGACGCGTGAGCTCGACCCTGCTGGTCACGGTCGATGCGCGGGCCGGGGTCCGGGCCGACCTGACGGGCGAGTTCGAGGACTTGGTCCTGGTGAGGCCCGGCGAGCGTGATCCGGTTACCCAGATTCCCAAGCTGACGGCGCAGCTCACCGATTTCGCGGTCCAGGACGAGCAGATTCGGGTCGGCCAGTTCGAGTTGAAGGGCTCGGCCAGCGTGCGCGACCCGAGGAGTCAGCAGCGGGCGCGATACCAGGTGTCGGCCATTCGCGCCAGCATCGCCGATGTCACGTGGCCCATCACGACGCCTGGTCGACTGGACGTCCAGACCGCCATTCCCGGCGGCGGAACACTCTCGGTGACGGGCATGCTCCGTCCACCGCCGGCAGCGAGTCAGCTCCATCTCCGGCTCAACGATCTGGACCTCGCGGCATGGAATCGCTTCATTCCAGTGGCGGCTCGGCTCAACGGTCGAGGCGAAGCCGATCTTCGGATCGACGAGCCCCTCGCCGCGGGTGTGCCGACTCGGGTGAATGGCTCGATCGCCGTCAACCGGCTTGCTGTCAGGGACGCGCAGCAGGAGCTCGTGGGCGCCCAGCGTGTCGAAGCGACGGGGCTCGAGGTGCAGTGGCCGACGCGGCTGGGCGTGAAGCGGCTCGTCGTGAGCGGACCGCGGGCGATCGTCGAGCGGGACAAGGACGGCGCCTTCCCACTGACGGCGCTCTGGGATCGCCCGGCTGGTGCGGCGACCTCGTCACCGGAGCGAGAGCCGAAGAGTGTGGAGAGCGATCCGAAGAGTGTCACCGCGCAACCGCCCCGGATCGAGGTCGGCGAAGTCGCGGTGCGCAACGGCGTGATCTCGTGGCGGGACGAGATGATCAAGCCGCGCGTGGCCCTCGATCTCTCACAGCTCGACGTCACGGTGACCGGAGGCGGATGGCCGCTTCGTCCACTGGGCGTGAAGCTCGCCGTTCGTCCGCCTGGCGGCGGTCAGCTCCAGATCGCGGGCCGTGTGGGGGTCGATCCGTTCGATGCGGACCTGCGCGTCAGCGCGCGCGAGACGGAGCTTGCGCACTATCAGCCGTACGCCCCCGTCCGGGCTCAGTTCAGTGGGCGGGCGGATCTCGATCTGGCGGTCGTTCTTCCGGCCTTGTCCGAGGCGAACGCGTCCGAGTTTCGCGGGACTGTCCGCGGCAACGCGGTGCTCTCGAGGGTCGACGTGCGCGACGGGCAGCGGACGGTGATCCGGGTCGATCGAGCGGCGGCGACCGCGCTCGACGTCGAGTGGCCGCGCAGTGTGAAGGTGCGCGGGCTCGCACTCCGGCGGCCGTGGATCCTGCTCGAGCGCAACCAGTCGGGGGCTCTACCGTTGCTCGCCTTGCTCGCCCCCGAAACAGGGAACGCGACGCCGACGTCCGGCGCGACGCCGACACGAAGTGCGTCACCAAGCGACAGCAAGGGCCCCGCGACAGTTCCGGTCATCTTGAGCGAGCTCGTCATCGAGGAAGGCGGCGCGCGCGTGGTCGACGGAAGTCTGACGCCGCCGTTCGCGGTGGATCTCGCCGGGCTGGCCGGCCGGATCGACGGCGTCTCGACGGCGCCCGGAGCGAAGCCGGCTCGCCTGGATCTCAAGGGGCGGGTCGGCGATGGGTCGCTCAGCTTGCGCGGCACGGTGGCCGCACTCAGTGGACCTCTCCGGGTAGATCTGGAGGCAGGGCTTCGCGAGTTCGCCGTGCCGAGGACGAACCCCTATCTGGTCAATCAGGTGGCCTGGGAAGCGCGAGATGGCTGGCTGACGACCAGCCTTCACTGCCGGATCGACGGCGACAATCTCGACGCCAAGACCGAGATCCTCCTGAGCCGGCTACAGGTGGCCCGAGCCAGCGGGAATGACCAGGCGCAAGCGCGCATCGGTCTGCCGCTCGGCATGATCGTCTCGCTCATGAAAAATCGCCGCGGTGATATTCAGCTCGTGCTACCCGTCGGCGGGCGCGTCAACGATCCGCGCTTCGACTTCACCGAGGTGATCTGGAGCACGCTGCGCAACGCGGCGGTCAAGGCGATCACCGCACCGGTGAGCTGGATCGGCCGGGTACGGTTCAGCGACGATTCGCGCATCCAGCGGATCGAGGTGGACCCGATCCGATTCGAGCCAGGTACGGCGAAGCCGACGCCCGAAGGACAGGAGCAGGTGACACGGGTGGTCGCGTTTCTCGACCAGACGCCCGCGACGCGACTGACCGCCACCGCGGTGGTTTCTCGACGCGACCTCACGGCGCTGAAGCAGCCCGGCCTCGATAAGGCGATCGAGCGTGTCGCGCGCGAGGCGAAGATTCCTCCCGACGAGGCAGCGGCGCGGGTGTTCCAGGAGCGCCTCCCCGGCAAGCCGGTACCCGAGACGACCGATGCCATTCGGGCCGCGCTCCTGGAAGCCGAGCCGTCGCCCGCGGAAGCGGTTTCCACGCTGTCCGAGGAACGCCTCAAGGCCGTACGAGCGGCCGTGAAGAAAGCGGGAGTCGATCAATCGCGACTTCTCGAAGCCAAACCCGCCGGCGACGCGGAGGGGGACGAGCCGCAGGTCA
>QHSQ01000457.1 GCA_003221615.1 Candidatus Rokuibacteriota bacterium
CCCGTCCCGTGGGTCGGACAAGCGGAGATCGTCGGGGGCGTGGGCGGGCAGCACCCGCCCACGGCATCCCCTCTCGTCTTCTGCGCAGAATCACCTGCGCGCCCCAGCTAGGCAGCCGGGCCTTGGTTCTGCTGAGTGCCTGTGGCGCCGTTCGGAACCGCTAACTCGTTCCCGACGACGCCGTCTCCGAGCCCGGTGGCGTGATATCCATTTCCGATCCCCCGATCCTCAGGAGTTCTACTCGCGGGGCGCCCTGCGTCGCCGCATCCCCCTTCTACACCGCCGAGTCGTTAGCGTCAAGGCGCACGGGACGAGCGCAGAACACTCGGTTGTACGCATTCCGGCCAGCTTCCCGGCGCCGGCGCGCGAGAAATGTCGGAGTCGTTGTCATGACCTCTAGCAACCACGACCCATCTGATCGTCTCCAAATTTAGTGATTTCGGGACGCCTCGACCGCGCCTTGCGAGGGGCCGCCTTTTCGCGACCTTCGCCTGCAGGTGGCAGGCGGGGGATTTTTGAACGAGAGTGGAAAGTGCTGACCTCCAGCTGCGTGATACGCGCTGCGCGGAGCTGAGTTACCAACGCGACTCAAACTTGAAAGCGAGGCTCGCGCCCAAGCCGGAGAACGGCGGTGTCAGCAGGGCATCAGGCGGTTCCGGCGCGCCTCGGGTGGAGACGACGGAGGCCGCGCAGCGACCAGTAGTCTCTTACTTCGATCGTCTATTTCGCAACCAGCCTAATTCGCCCTGGCCGGCAGCGCGGGCGTCACAGTCTCAGGCAGTGGCTTCCCTTTGGTCTCGGGCAGGAAGGGCGCGGCGACCAGGCCGAGGGTGAAGAACAAGCCGACGATCGTCGCGGCGCGGCCATAGCCGCCCAGGCCAACAATCAGGCCTCCGGCGATGAGCGGGCCGACGCAGGATATGAAGCGCGGTGCGTTGAAGCTGAAGGCAACTGCGGTGGCGCGGATGTGCGTCGGAAACAGCTCCGGCAGCCAGATCGGCGCCCAGGCCCAGATCCCCTGCGTGAAGAAGCCGACCAAGAACAGCAGCACCCGGACATTGTGAGCCCACAGATAGACCACCGGCGTCAGGATTAGACACATGAAATAGAACAACATCGCGACCGGCTTGCGGCCGACGGCGTCGGCGAGGAAGCCGAGGCTGATGAAGCCGGCAACGCCGCCCACGCTGGTCACGAGCCCGGCCAATCCTGCCCATTCCGCGGCCGAGAGGCCGCTCTTGGCGGCGACCGTGCCGACATAGGTCGGGATGAACGTCCCGACGCCCCAAAAGGCGAAGGTCAGGCGAAAGCCATCCTGTCCGAGTACCTCGCGAAGGAGCGGGTTGGTCGTGGCAGTCAAGACCCGATGCTCGTGGTGCGTTACCGCACCCGCGGAGGCGACTGGCAGGAGCGTCGTATGGCCGACCACAGGGTCTGGAAGATCATCAAGGCCCTCGGCGGGCGGGCGGGTCTCCCAGAGCTTCACCCGCATGCATTCCGTCATGCCAGTGGAGTAGAGCTGCATCGGCGCACCGGCGGCAATCTGCGCGTGGTGCAAGAGCACCTGCGCCACGCGGACATTCAGACGACGACGGTGTACACGAGGGTCACGCAGCACGAGCTGCAGCAAGTCGTCAGCGTCTTCGACAAGACGGGGAGCTAAACGAGGATTCTGATCCCGACACGGCGGGATCAAAATCGAGCGGGAAGACCGCCTGAGAAATCGGACTGGTGGCCCCATATCTGAAAGCGCTGCGCGGTCAAGCTGAACGCTGGGCTCTGCTGTTTTTATCGAGGAGTCAGTCTCTCCGTGTCACTTTGCCGCCTCCAGGAGACACGATCTCGAGTGAGGCGCTATGTCGACCCCTGGTTCGACATAACCTTTAGGTACTGTCTCGGGCCCAGGTCGAGCTCGCGCCCTGAGCATCGCTCGTCTCATCGCCCCGTTTCGTCGGAGCCATATCTTCGCCGTCGCGAGCGGCATGATGGTTGTATCGGGGGATGTCGCAATCAAAGGTCGGGCCTCCGGAAGCACATGGGTTATCCGCGCTTATCCCCCGTAGACGAGACGGCGGCGGTCTTGGGTTCCCGATAGGGCTGGTGTTTCGCGAGGACCCAGTAGGTGGCTTCGCGGCGTAGCCATCCGCCACTAGCGAATACCGCCCCAACGGGATTCGTACGCCGGTGGGCCAAGACCTCACCTTTCAGATTAACGGCGTGGCTACTCGCTAGCGAACACCGCCCGAACGGGATTCGGTAGTCAGGCTAGTTTGTTCGCACACCTTGACCCTCGGCTTCGCCCAACGGACGCGCCTGACCCGTCACGCGAACCTGTGTTGCTCAGGGGCTATTTAGGCAGGAGGCCGGTCTTGTTCGACAGCGACGACAGACTAACTGTACTGACGCCCTCTAGTCGTGGAGGACGATATTCAGGAGGGAGCTATGAACGTTCAAACCGCCGTTGTATTCGATGAAGCCCAGCTTCCGAAACTTGTTCATGAAGAAACTCACCCTGGACCGCGTCGTCCCGACCATTTCGGCCAGGGTTTCCTGACTGATCCTGGGCACGACGGGCTCATGCTGTCCGTCTTTGCCGAAGCGGGTCAGCAACAACAGAATCCGCGCCAGCCGTTTCTCGCTGGAATTGAAAAGCTGATCAACCAGGTCCTCTTCGATCCGAACATTCCGGGACAGCAGGTACGACATGAAGAGCTCTGACAATGCGGGTTCATTGTGGAGCATCCGGACCATTGTTTCTTTTTGGAGTCGAAGGATGGAGCACTCCGTCATCGCGGTCGCCGTGGCCATGCGAAGCGGCTGCCCCGCGAGGCAACCTTCACCAAAAAAATCCCCGCTCCCCAAGATTGCGACGACCGCTTCCTTCCCACGCGTGGAGAGGACCGTCAGCTTCACCTTGCCCTTCTCAACGTAAAACACCGCGTCCGCGCGACTACCCTGCGAGAAGACGGTGGTTTTCTTTGGATAGTCCTTGGTGGTTCCCCCGCGGGCTTTCGCAAGGTACGTCCTGAGATCGGGTGGCGCGTCTTTTTTCTGTGCCATGAGTCGGCCCCCTATCTAAGTGGGGATTCGACGTGGACCTATTGTGGGTCACCTCGCTAAAGATCTCTTGTGGGGCACCGCCTTCTAGCTTGAATCTAGCTCTGCGACGCAGGCGAAGTCAACAAGGCGGGGTTGGATAGAGTCTCAGTTGGAGAGACATTTCGAGGGGTTAGCGGCCAATCGGGCGCAAGGAACTGACTCGAGGCAGATCCGGTTCGCCCCAACACGAGGTCCTTCTTGACGTCGAGCGGCTCGTGGTCAACGGCT
>QHSQ01000458.1 GCA_003221615.1 Candidatus Rokuibacteriota bacterium
CGACGATCTGGAGCGCCGCAAGCTCCTCGACCAGACCATCGTCATCGTCACGTCGGATCACGGCATCGAGTTCGACGAGAACAGGCTCGGCTTCAAGGGCCACGGTACCGCCTACAGCGAAGAGCAGATGCACACGCCGCTCGTGGTGCGCTGGCCCGGACGCTCGCCCGGGAAGGTCGCGCGCCGGACGTCACACAACGACATCGCGCCGACGTTGCTCACCGGGCTGTTCGGCTGCGTGAACCCGCCGTCCGACTACGCGAGCGGGTCCAGCCTCTTCTCGGACGCCCAGTGGAGCTGGCTCGTCGTCGCCAGCTACCGCGAGTTTGCCGTGGTCGAGCCCGAGCGCGTGACCGTCGTCTTCCCGGCCGGCTTCGAGGTTCGTGGCCCGGGCTACCGCCTCGCGCGCACCCAGACCCCACCGCGCGAGGCGCTGCGCGCCGCGATGCAGGAGATGAGCCGGTTCTACAGATGAGGGCGAGGCCTCTCGGCGTGCTCGTCTTGTGCTGGACGTGCACGATGAGCGCGGCGCTCACGTCCGTCGCAGCCGACGAGGCGCCAGGCGGAAGCATCCGCGTGACGACCGAGCGCCTCGACCTCGCGATCGCGCTCGAGGGCGCCACGCCCGTGGTGTGGCGCGCCTGCCATCCGTCCTGTGCGCGGGTCGACGCCGGCTCCGGGACGTCCGTCCGCTTCGTCGGCGAGGGCGACTCGCCGGTGATTCGATTGCTCCTTCGCGACTCCGAGCCGCCCGTGGATCTGCAGCGCCTGCGCTTCGCCGCCGAGCTCGGTGTGGACGAGCGTGCTCGGATCGCGACCTTCCAGGGAGACCTGCCCGTCGAGGGCGTCCGCCTCGTGACATCGTTCGAGGTCGCGCGCGAGGGCTATGAGGTCGTGATGACGGCACGGGTGATCGGACCGAACGCCACCGCGTTCATGTCGGGACGGCGCCTCGAGCTCGAGGTGGGGGCGGGCCGCGGCCTTTTCCCGCCGCCGGCGGCCGGCTTCGCCGCGATGCTCGAGCGGATGAGCCGGGTAGTCGCCGCCGGTGGATCGGTGCGTGCGATCGGCGACGATGGCCGCGAGCCGACGATGCTCCGCGCCGGCGACTGGATGGGATTTCGCAGCCGCTTCTGGACCATGCTGGTGCGCTCGGACGGCCCGGGTGTCCTCGAGCCGCGATCCGGCGCGAGGGGCGCCCTCGGGCTGTCGGACGAGAGGGGACGGCTCTCGTGGCGGTACACGTTCTACGCGGGGCCGCTGGAGAAGGCTGCCCTGACCCGCGCCGATCCTCAGCTCGGACGATTGCTCTTCTCCGGGCTCTGGTTCTGGCTTCGTCCGCTGAGCTTCGGGCTCCTGTTCCTGCTCCGCGGGTTGACCGAGCTCATCGGACATCCCGGCGCCGCGATCATCGCCCTGGCCGTGTCGGTCAAGATCTTCCTCCTGCCGCTGACGGTGGTCGCCGAGCGCCTTCAGGAGCAGGTGAACGCCACGCAGGCGCGGCTTCAGCCCGGTATCGACGCGATCAAGGCGGCCTATCGCGGGGAGGAGCGCACCCGGCGCACGATCGCGCTCTATCACGAGCTGGGGGTTCATCCGCTCTACACGTTGAAGAGCCTGGCGGGCTTCATGATCCAGCTTCCGGTGTTCATCGCCGTGTTCGACATGCTGGCGGAAGATTTCGATCTCCAGCGCGTGTCGTTTCTCTGGATCCGAGATCTGTCGCGGCCGGACGCGCTGGCGGGCCTTCCCGCGTGCGTACCGTTCTTCGGCTGCGACCTGAACATGCTGCCGTTCCTGATGAGCGGCGTGTCCCTGGCGACCCTGTTGCGGTTCCGCTCCTCCGTCCTGACCCCGCCGCTGCTTCGGCGTCAGCGCCGGAACTTGATGGCCATCACCGCCCTATTTTTCCTGCTCTTCTACACGTTCCCGGCCAGCATGGTGCTTTATTGGACCTCGACGAACTCCTTCCAGCTGCTCAGCCAGGAGCTCGGGCGACTGCGGCGGTGGACGTGAATGCGATATTCTGAGCGAAGTGTGCGCTGATCGAGCATGGGCCCTGGCGTCGTGAAGGTCTATCCGACCGAGATGCCCGAGGATCAGCAGCGGCACTGTTTCGCGGGAGCGCTGCGCTGAGCCCGTCACGCCCCCGCGACGACGAGATCGCGAGGCTCCGCGAAAGGATCGCCGATCTCGAGCGCCAGCTGCATGCCGCGCGCGCCGCCCTCGCCGGGGGCGGGCCGGAGCTCCACGCCGAGATCGTCCGGCAGCAGCGGCAAACCGAGGAGCTGGCGCGCATCGCCCGGCTCGTCAACGAGACGCTCGATCTGACGACGGTGAGCGAGCGCATCGCCGAGAGCGTGCTCGGCCTGCTGCGCGCGCACAGCTCGGCCATTCGCCTGCTCCAGCCCGACGGCTCGCTCCAGGCGATCGCGCTCGGGGGTCGGATCCAAGGCAACGCGCCGAGTCGGGATCGTCTGCCGCCCGGTGTCGGCCTGGTAGGGCGGGCGGCCGCCGAGGGTCGTCCGATGTGGAGCGCGGACGTCCGGGCTGACGCGCGCTTCCAGCTCAACCGCGAGCTTCGCGAGCGCAATGTCGAGGTCGGTATCGTGGCCGGCCTCGCCGTGCCCCTGCGCGTCGGGGGCAAGGTGATCGGCGTCCTGTCCGTGGGAAGCCCCACGCCGAGGCAGTTCACCGAGGCGGAGATCGCGCTGCTCGAAACCTTCGCGGATCAGGCGGCCGTCGCGATCAACAACGCGCAGAATCAGGAGGCGCTCGCCAAGCAGGCCGAGCGCCTGCGGATCCTGCACGAGATCGATCGCGGGCTGATCGCGGAACAATCGCCGGACGCGATCGCGGCCGCGGCGCTGCGGCCGCTGCGCGAGCTGCTCGGCGTCCCGCGCGCGATCGTGAACCTGTTCGATCTCGCGGCCGGCGAGGTCGAATGGCTCGCCGCCGCCGGTCGCCACCGGATTCGCGTCGGGCCGGGCGTCCGCTACTCGCTCGAGCTCATGGGCGACGTGGAGGCGCTCAAGCGCGGCGAAATGCAGGTGATCGACGTCGACGCGCTGCCGCCGAGCCCCGAAACCGAGGCGCTGCTGGCCTCGGGCGTTCACGTGTACATGGTGGTGCCGATGATCGCCGGCGGCGAGCTCATCGGCGCTCTCAGCTTCGGCGGCGAGCCCGGCCCGTTCCCGGCCGATCAGGTCGGGATCGCGCAAGAGGCGGCGGCGCAGCTGGCGATCGCGATCGCGCAGGCGCGGCTGCACGAGCGGGTGAAGCAGCAGGCGGCGGAGCTGGAGGTGCGGGTAGCGGAGCGGACGCGGGAGCTGAGCGTGGCGACGGCGGAGGCGGATCGGGCGAACCTGGCCAAGAGCGAGTTTCTGTCGCGGATGAGCCACGAGCTGCGGACGCCGTTGAACGCGATTCTGGGGTTCGCGCAGCTGCTGGAGCTGGACGCGGCCTCGGCCGAGCAGCAGGAGAGCGTGGGGCAGATCTTGCGGGCGGGGCGGCACCTGCTGGGGCTGATCAACGAGATTCTGGACATCAGCCGGATCGAGGCGGGGCGGCTGCAGCTGTCGCTGGAGCCGGTGCCGGTGCAGGAGACAGTGCGGCAGGCGATCGATCTGGTGCAGCCGTCGGCGGCGGAGGCGCACGTGACGGTGCGGAGCGAGGCGATCGAGGACGGGGTGCACGTGCTGGCGGATCGGCAGCGGCTGCAGCAGGTGCTGCTGAATCTGCTCTCGAACGGGGTGAAGTACAACCGGGCGGGGGGCACGGTGACGGTGGCGTGTCGGGAGAGCCCGGCGAGCCGGCTGCGGATCGAGGTGACGGACACGGGGCCGGGGATCACGGCGGACAAGCTGGCGCGGCTGTTCACGCCGTTCGACCGGCTGGGGGCGGAAGCGAGCGCGGTGGAGGGGACGGGGCTGGGGCTGGCGCTGTCGAAGTCGCTGGTGGAGGCGATGGGCGGAGCGCTGCAGGTGCGGAGCCAGCCGGAAGAGGGCTGCACGTTTTGGGTGGAGCTGGCGGTGGTGGCGGGGCCGGGCGAGCGGGAGGTGGCGGCGGTGAGCGCGCCGGTGGTGGAAGAGGCGGGGCCGCGGGAGGCGCAGAAGATTCTGTACATCGAGGACAACCTGTCGAACCTCACGCTGGTGGAGAGCATCCTGGCGCGGCGGCCGGGGACGACGGTGCTGTCGGCGATGCAGGGGCGGGTGGGGGTGGATCTGGCGCGGGACCATCGGCCGGCGCTGATCCTGCTGGACCG
>QHSQ01000459.1 GCA_003221615.1 Candidatus Rokuibacteriota bacterium
CATCGTGCAAGAGCACCTGCGGCACGCGGATATTCAGACGACGACGGTGTACACGCGGGTCACGCAGCACGAGCTACAGCAGGTCGTCAGCGTCTTCGACAAGACGGGGAGCTAAACGAGGATTTTGATCCTGACACGGCGGGATCAAAATTCGAGCGGGAAAACCGCCTGAGAAATCGGGCTGGTGGCCCCATATCTGAAAGCGCTGCGCCGGTCGATCGGGAGTCGTGCTCCTATGCCGGTCCCTATCGAATCTCCTATCCTCTCAGTGTCACTTTGCCGCCTCCAGGGGACACGATCCCAAAGGGGGCCCTATCTCAGGCCTCGGGTCTCAGTAACTTTTAGGTTGGTTTTAACGTCTCGCGCTTCACGCTGATCTGCCTCTCCTCATCAACCCGTTTCGTCGGAGCCATATCTTCGCCGTCGTGGGCGGCATGATGGTTGTCTCGGGGGATGTCGCAATCAACGGTCGAGCTTCCGGGAGCTCAGGGGCCACCCGCGCTTATCCCCCGTGGGCGAAACGGCCGACGCTTTCGGTTCCCGATAGGGTTCGTGTTTGCGGAGGATCCAAAACGTCGCTTCGGCCAGATGCCGAGCCACCGCCCCGATGGCCTTCGCGTGGCCCTTGCGCCGGGCGATGCGCTCATAGAGGCGACTCACGTGGCAGTGCGGCGCGCGCCCGCGCCCGATGCAGATCGCGTTCGCGGCTTCGACGAACGCCCATTTGAGATAGCGGTTGACGTCCGGCCGGGACGGACCGAAGCGGGTCTTCCCGCCGCTCGCGTGGACGCGTGGCGTCGCCCCCGCATAGGCGGCCAACTTCTCGGCGCGAGCAAACCGCGCGACGTCCCCCACCTCAAGGGCAATCACCGCGGCGAGCGTGAGCCCGACCCCCGGGAGGGTCAGGAGCAGTTGGATGGCCGGCGTCGGCTTGAACACGGCCTGGATCCGTTGCTCAAACTCGCGCACCCGGCGGTCCAGCTCCTCGACCTGCTCGAGGAGTTGCTGGCTGGCGTACGCCGTGTGCGGCGGCAGAAGGTCGAACCGCTGCCGCAGGAGCGCGCGGCCCCGCACGCCGAAGAAGTCGCTCACCTCGAGGTCGTGGAGGGCGTACTTGGCCAAGGTGGCGTGAATCCGATTCTTGAGCTGCGTGCGCTGCCGGACGAGCACCATCCGGGTCCGCGGCAAGTCGCGCTGGTCCCGCAACTCGCCGGGCGGAATCCAGACCGTGGGCAGCGTGCCGTTGCGCTGCAGCCGGTTGAGCCCCCGGGCATCGAGCCTATCGGTCTTGTTGATCTCCCCCATCATCAGCTTCGCCTTACGGGCGTGCACGAGCTTGGGAACGCAGCCCGCGGCCTCGATCTCGTCGACAATCCAATACCAGTTGCCGATCGTCTCGACCGCGACGGGCGATCCACGCTCGCAACGTTCCAGGAATTCGCGCAACGAGCCGCGGTCATGCTCAATCCGTTCCTCTCGCACCAGATTGCCGTTGGGCCTGACCACTGAAGCCAGCGTGTAGTGCTTGTGTGCGTCGAACGCGATATATTCCATCTGCTGCGCCTCCTCTCGCGGCTGACACCGCCGAGTGTTGTCCCACGCACACGGTAATCTCACCGTGTGCGGAGGCGCAGCGCTTTCATCCCATCAACGGGATTCGAACCCGTGTTTCATGTCCGCCACGCGCTTTCGTAAGGGCTGAAACAAGTTAGGCGCCGTTGACTCAACGCCCGCACACGCAGGACTGAAATTCGCTCGTGGTTTGCGTCCCCTCTTCGTCATGATTCCCACGAGGTGAGACCACATCTACGAAGCTTGGGACGCACCGGGAATCTGAGCGGGAATCTCCCGGGGAACCGGGAATCGGACCGCCGTTCCCGGCGGTCGTGTTTTCGGTCAAGCGGCAGGCGGATCTGCCCTTCCGGCTACCGCCTTACCTCGTGAGGCGCCCTCCCATCTTCGCGAACGGTCAATCCCTCGATTGACGCGTCTTCACCAGCCCAAGGATCTCTCCACTGGTGGGCATCCGCCCGGCTCTTTTCTTCGAGAAGATCACTGTGCCGTCTACGAGAACGTCCAGTTGACCGGGCCCGCCCCACCGAATCTTGGGCGAAACCTTGAGTTGATGTTCCAACTCTTGCTTGAGGCTCACGGCCTCTCGCTTGATGTCACTTCAGAAGAAACAGCGCTTGATCTCGATGTTCATTGTCACTGCGCCTCCCGGGGTGCGATGGATCAATCATGGCAGAAAGTGGAACACCGGGTCTCCGATTCACTCCGGACGTCACATTGCCTCTGTGCGCCACAAAGGAGAACTGGCCGTCGAGCTTCATGTCGGTGATTGCGAGGGCCCGCAATGCAGAACGCTACACGACGCCCGAGATCTACCGGGTCGATCTGAGGTAGCTGACCCTCTGGGCCCGGGTCCCGGATCGCTTAGCCGCTTGGGCTCCTTCGGTTCTCCTTGTGGGAGGAGCATGGCACAGTGGCAGCGTGCGGAGTCCTTGGAGCGCGCGGGCCATCCAGCCGACGGCCGTCGCAGCGATCGTCGTCGTCGCCGTGACGTTGGTCGCGTTCTCGCTGCGCCAGCCCGCGGTGCCGACCTATTCGCCGACGCCGCCGTCGCCGCGGGACGCCGGACGCGCTCTCGTCGGCCCTGTTCTCTACACTGTGGACGTGACTGACCTCGAGCAGTGGCGCTACTTCTCCTTCCACATCGGGAGCGTGATCGAGAATCCCGGTGCGAAGGACTGGGACCTCGCGTTCCGCCGCTACCAGATCATCGCCAACGG
>QHSQ01000460.1 GCA_003221615.1 Candidatus Rokuibacteriota bacterium
GTTCGACTTCGGTGAAGCTATCAACCCGCGGATTATCCCCCCGCGGGGGCTGGTGGCGCATGAGCCGATGTTGCGTCGCCGCGCGACTCGCTAGTTCCTGGGTAATTCCTGGGAAAGCGAAGGGGCCGCACGGTGGCGGCCCTGATAGGCCTGGACACGCAGGGGCGAGTTTGGTACGGCGAACTCTCGGGAGCCAATCGCCCGCTCGCTACTCCATCAAGTGGACAAGGATCGAAGAGCGTCCATAGTCCGATTATCGTGACGGAGGTCGATCCGATGATGCGACTCGGACGAAGAGCCTTGCTGCTCGTCGTGTTCCTCCTGC
>QHSQ01000461.1 GCA_003221615.1 Candidatus Rokuibacteriota bacterium
TCAAGAAGATCGCCGTTCCGTGCACGCGCGGTAGCTTCGCTCGCTCGACCTCCTCGAGGAAGCGGTCCATCGGAACCGCGGCGCGCGCCAGGAATCCACGTAGGAGCTCGGTCCCCCGATGCCAGGAGTTCATGAGGAGGAAGACGCCGCCACCGATCGCGAGCGGCACCCAGCCGCCGTCCGCGATCTTGATGACATTGGCGCCAAAGAACGCGAGGTCGATCGTGAGAAACGCCCCGGCCAGCGCGCCGGCCCACAGTGCCGACCAGTGCCAGCGCTGGCGCGCGATGACGTAGAACAACACCGTCGTGATCGTCATCGTTCCGGTCACGGCGATGCCGTACGCGGCACCGAGCGCGCTCGACGACTCGAAGCCGAGGACGAGCAGCAAGCAGCCGATCATCAGGGCTGTATTCACGCTAGGAATGTAGACCTGCCCGACCTCCGACCGCGACGTATGAACGATCGAGACGCGCGGCCAGTAGTGGAGCTGCACGCACTGCTGTGTCAGAGAGAAGGCGGCGGAGATGAGGGCCTGCGAAGCCACTACGGTAGCGAGCGTCGCGATCACGACGAGCGGATACAGGAAGGAGCGCGACGCCAGGAGGTAGAACGGGTTCTGGACGGCGTGGGGGATGCGCAGCACCAGCGCGCCCTGGCCGAAATAGTTGAGGAGGAGCGCGGGGAGGACGAACACGAACCAGACGAGACGAATGGGGGTGCGGCCGAAGTGCCCCATGTCCGCGTAGAGCGCTTCCGCCCCGGTCACGGCGAGCACAACCGCACCGAGCACCAGAAGGCCGGGAGCGCCGTGAAGGAGGAGGAACCGCGCCCCGTACCATGGATTCAGCGCGTGCAGAATCGAGGGCTCGCGAACGATCTCGAGAGCGCCAAGCGTCGCGATCGTCGCGAACCATACGAGCATAATCGGGCCGAAGACGCCGCCCACCCTCGCCGTCCCGTACTTCTGGAAGAAGAACAACAAGAAGAGAATGAGGAGGGTGGCGGGAAGCACGTAGGGTCTGAACGCCAACGTGACGACCTCGAAACCTTCAGCCGCGCTGAGCACGGAGATGGCCGGGGTGATGACGCCGTCGCCGTAGAGCAGGGCGGCGCCGAAGAGTCCCAGCGCGACGACGAGGCCGCGACGGCGCTTCTGCCGCAGCAGGGCGAGCAGCGCGACGATACCGCCCTCGCCGCGATTGTCCAAACGCATAACGAAGATGAGGTACTTGACGCTGACGACCAGGATCAACGACCAGACGATGAGCGAGAGCACGCCATAGACTGTCAGGACAGTGGGCGACAGCCCGTACTTGGGGTTGAAGCATGCCCGGAATGCGTAGAGGGGACTGGTGCCAATATCGCCGAAGACAACCCCCAGGGCGGTCAACGAGAGAGTCGCGAGGCGCCGCCCCGGAGGAGTCGTGTAGACGGTCGGGCGATGCCGCGATCGTCTGGTCTTGCCATCGACCGGGAGTTGCGGGTCCGTGTCGTGACCGCGCGCGCTCACACTGACCACAGGATACTTGACGCCGGTGTGTGCGTGCGGGGCGGTTCAGAATCGTTTCACCCGGCAAGCGGAGGATGAGGGTTGCGACGACGAAGAAGTCGATGGCGACGTGCTGGTGATGGCGAGAGGTTGTCGAGACGCACGCCGAGGGCGACCGCCCTTGTGAGGTAATACCTGGTGCGCGTCCCAGCGTTCGGCTAGACTTTCGCCAGCTATCCTGAACCGAGGTGCCGATGCGGCTGATCGACTTCCACCCGACAGGAGGAAGGCAGTGGCCACACCGCGACGACCCGATCGTCCCGAGCCGCAATTTCAGGTTGAAGACTTCTTCAGCCCCCGAAGGTCCAAGTTCCTACTCTGGCTCAACACGGCGGTGAAGCTTTCCGCCCTCACGTTGGATCGCGAGGTGGAGGCGCTGGCCGCCTCTCGACTGTTTGGCGAAGAGCTGACCGTCAGACCCGAGGACACGCTGCGCGCGGCGGGGATCAGTAGCAAGCGCCAGGCGAAGTATCAGCGGCGGATGTCGAACCTCCTGGCAGGGCGCTCATGATGGCGGCGGCAAAGCTCGTCCTACTCCCCGCGTTCGCTTTCTAGGATCAGGATCGCGTGACCGCCGCTCTTGGGCGCGAGCGCCAGGAGCAGCGCGGCCACGCGTCCTGCCTCACAGGGTCTATTTCTTGTCGGCGGCTTTCTTCTCGGCCGGAGCCTTGGACGCTGATTTCGCCATCGACGTCGTCGGGACCATGATGTGGGCGTACGGCGTTCCCTTCCACATCACCCACGGACCACCCTTGGTCCAATCCGTCGGATACGCGTCGAGCTGACTGACGTCCGTCGGAAGGATCATGATGTGCGGTCCGCTCACGACCCAGTGGTTGTCAGCCGTCGGTTTCGTTGCGTACGGATCGGTGTTACTTGCGCCCTTGTCGCCCTTGAGCATGTAGGCCACGCCGACCGTCGCCGGCTTCGGCGGCTCCTTTTTGTTCATCCAAGCGTCGCCCCAGGCCTGCCACTCCTTGTCGAGGCACATCGAGTCTCCGGCGAGATCGAGCATGCACATCCACCCATTGGTGCCGGCGCGCAGCTCCTTCATCTTGCCGTCGGCGCCCGTGGCCATGACCGCGGCGTTGCGGCCGATGTCAGCCGGCGCGGCACTCGTCGCCTTCGCAATGACGGCGGCGTCGGATTGGGCTCCGGCGGCCTTGGGTGGATCCTTCATCTTTTCCTGCGCCATCGCGGTGACGGCGGCGAGCATGAGTACTGCGCTTAGCGACGCGACGATCCTTCGCATGATGACCTCCTGATCTAGGGGGGGAGATTCGCGACCTCCGGCCGTGTCGAGCACCGGTCCCGGGCCATGCTGCTACCGGTTGTGCTGCCGGAGCACCGCAGCGATCCTCAATACGAGCATCCCGACTGGTTCGGGCTTGATCCTGACGACCGCGTCGGCCATTAACGATGCGGGGCAGATATCGGGCACAGGGCTCTACAACGGCCGGACCCGGGCCTTTCTCCTGGCGCCCGTCAAGAAGGCCCTGTCCGCGCCCACCTCCATGATTCTCCGATGACCCGGGACACCCCGCATCGGCTGACCTCTCAGGCGCCTGGAGCCTCCGGCGCTGTTGTCTCGGAGGGCGCGAAGTCCTCGCGGTCGAGGATTTCGGCGGTCATCGGCCGCCCGCCGAGAACGGCGCTGAGCTGCTGACCGTCCGCGATCGGACCATGCTCGGCCCGGAACCGGACGATCGTTTCGACCTCGTTCTCGCTGATGCCGACCAACTCAAGTAACTCGCGCGCATTGGCCAAGTTGACCCGGACCCTGTTCGTCATGGGAACCTCCTGGGAACGCGATCTGATCGGAAGGATACCAGTGGGGCCCGGGCGAGGCAGATGGCGTTTGCGCGGCCGCCGCGGCCAGGCTGCCGACATACCGGAGGATGTCCAGTTCCGGGACGGCCGCTTCGGCCTGCTCCCGGGCCGTGCTTCTCGCACGAAGTGCCCGGACTCCCACGCCATCCCCACGGTCACGATCGGACGACACACGTCGCGCCATGTACTGCAGGATCGTCCAATGCAGGTTCTAATGTCTGTTCAAAATTGGTCACCTTTGGTTATCTACGCGTCATGGAGTCTGTTCAAAATTGCTCACTCTTCGGTGTCTACGCGGCGCGTGGTTTCGGTTGACAGCTACGACAGATAGCTGGTGCTGACGCCTTTAGTCGTGGAGGACGAGGTTCAGGAGGGAGCTATGAACTTGCAAGCCGCCGTTGTAGTCGATGAAGCCCAGCTTCCGAAACTTGTTCATGAAGAAACTGACCCTGGACCGCGTGGTCCCGATCATTTCGGCCAGGGTTTCCTGACTGATCCTCGGCACGACGGGCTCATGTTGCCCGTCTTTGCCGAAGCGGGTCAGCAACAACAGAATCCGCGCCAGCCGCTTCTCGCTGGAATTGAAAAGCTGATCAACCAGGTCCTCTTCGATCCGAACATTCCGGGACAGCAAATACGCCATGAACAGCTCTGCCAATGCGGGTTCATTGTGCAGCATCCGGACCATTGTTTCTTTTTGCACTCGGAGGATCGAGCACTCGGTCATCGCGGTTGCCGTGGCCATGCGAAGCGGCTGTCCCGCGAGACTTCCTTCACCAAAAAAATCTCCGCTCCCCAAGATGGCAACGACTGCTTCCTTCCCGCGCGTGGAGAAGACCGTCAGCTTCACCTTGCCCTTCTCAATGTAAAACACCGCGTCCGCGGGGCTGCCCTGGGAGAAGACGGTGGCTTTCTTTCGATAGTCCTTGGTGATCCCGCCCCGAGCTTTCCCAAGGTACGTCCTGAGATCGAGTGGCGCGTCCTTTTTTTTTGCCATGAGTGGGCCCCCTCTCTAAGCGGGGTTTTCGATACGCACCTCGTTGTGGGTAGAGTCTAACCGAGCGCTCGGATGGGGGGTCAATAGTCTGCGAATCCGGCATGTTAAGGCTGTCTGCGTGCCTTTCCCCGGACGCCCGCCCGTGTTGTTCGTAGCGCATATGCGAGTGCGCCCGCCGTCCCAGCTCCTTTACGTCGCTGCCGAACGACGGGCGCAGCAGCCGCCCTCCCGTCCCGACTTCCTCGACCGCTCGTTCTCTACTTCGCGAAGGCGAGCTCGTTCTTGACCGACTTCACGCCGGAACCTACCAGCGATGCAGGACGACGTTGCGGAGAGACCGATGAAAGGCCGCCTGGGACGGCGCGATCGGCGGGAAGTCCTAAGTCTGGCGGGGGTTAACCACCCTCCCGCCTCGCGAGCCGGGTCAGACGAGCTCCGCGTCGAGGTCGCCGATGCTCGCCGCCACGATGTCCACCAGCTGATCGACTTCCTCGCGCGTGATGCAGAGCGGCGGTGCGAGCCTCACGACCTGGCCGCGCGCGTAGACGATCGCGCCCCGGTCCCACGCCTTGCGGTCGAGCCTGGCGACTTTTTCCTTGTCGAGCGGCCGGCCCGACCCGTCCGGGTTTACGAGCTCGGCGCACACCAGAAGCCCGCGCCCGCGCACCTCGCCGACGATCCGCTTCTTGCCCACCGCCTGCTGGAGCCCCACGCGGAGCCGCGCGCCCATCGCCTCGGCGTTCGCGATGAGGTTGTCCTTCTCCATGATCTGGATGTTGGCGAGCGCCGCCGCGCACGCGACCGGGTGCGCCGCGTAGGTGCCGGGGTGCACGTTCTCC
>QHSQ01000113.1 GCA_003221615.1 Candidatus Rokuibacteriota bacterium
TCAGCGACGGCGCGCCACTCCAGTCCGGTGGTGTCTCCATGATTGACTCCAATCGGGTTAACACCCAGACCAGGAGGTGGCGCCGATCCTCCCGTCGAGCCCAGTCAACCGCCGTCTGCGTGGTCTGTCAACGAGTCCGAGGGGCGGCCTGGGAGGCGTTGAGACGCGCGGACTTTAGCTCTGGGTCCTGCTCGGTAAGGTCCTTCCGACGAGAAGGGTTGGCGCGCGACTTCTACACGACGGGCATGGAGCACTCGCCGACGAGCGCGACGGGCACCGGGTGGGAGCGATCGGCTTGGCATGCGACGCAGCGGGCCGCGTGGGAGGCGCTGAAGAAGGCGAGCGGGTGATAAACTCTCGCCTGGTCCGTGAACGAGAACGCGGTCCTGTACGCTCTCACGTCAGCGGGAAGTGCACCGCCTACGTCCACGTAGACATTCGGTCGGTCGAAGTGATCGACTGCACGTTTGTCGCCCGATGACCAGTGCAGCCGCGGTCGCCCTCGTCGTCCTGTGACCGAAAGCTGGCGACGCGTAGACTGAAACGCCGGCCCGATGAACTGGGCCGGCGCCGATGTTACTCTTACCGCGACAGCAGGGCGACCACGACCATCGCGGGCGCAGTCCCGACTAGTAGATCCAGAAGGCCGGACTGCTCATTGGCGCGCCCGGCGGGTGATGGTGCCCTCGAACGTGGCCTGCATCAGGGGTGTGCGCCGGGGTTGTGTCCTCTCGGGGCCCCCCCACCTCACTGCCCCCCACCTTACTCACTCATAGTTCGGCCGGCGTTTCTCGCGAAAGGCGGCGACGCCCTCCTGGAAGTACGCGCTCGCCCGCACGCGGTCACCGAGCTCCTGCTCGAGCGCCTCGCGCGAGAGCGCGTGCTCGGCGATCGTCGAGCTGATCTGGCGCTTCACCGCCTGCACGGCCGCGGGGCTGTTCGCGGCGATCATCTCGGCGGTCTCGAGCGCCCAGGCCATGAGTCCTTCCGCTGGAACGACGCGGTTCACGAGCCCCAGGCGCGCGGCCTCGGCCGCGTCGACGAGCTTGCCGGTCAGCAGGAGATCCATGGCGTGGACGTAGCCGATCTGCTGGACGAGCTTCACCGTCGCGCCGCCGAACGGATAGATCGACCACCGCACTTCCGGCAGACCGAAGCGTGCGTGAGGCGCCGCGGCACGCACGTCGGTGGAGAGCAAGAGCTCGACGCCGCCCCCGACGCAGTCGCCGTTGACGGCCGCGACGATCGGCTTCGAGAACACGTGATGCTTGAGCAGCGAGTGGCTGACGACCTTGGCCGTCTCGGGCGCCGCGGAGAGATCGCCACTCATGTCAGCGCCGGCGCAGAACGCGCGCGTCCCGGCGCCGGTGAGGACCACGCAGCGGCAGCTCCCGCGGTCGAGCTCGTCCCACAGTCGCGCGAGGTCCGCCATCATCTGGCGCGACATCGCGTTGAGCCGCGGCTGGTTGTCGAGGGTGAGGACCACGACGTGCCGGCCGTGCTCGCGAGCCTGGATCTCCATCGTCAGTCGCCGCGCAATCCCGGGACGACCACGATCTTGCCGTAGGCGCGCCGGTCGGTCAGCAGGCGGATCGCCTCGACGCTCTTCTCGAGCGGCAGCCGATGCGAGATGCACGGCTTCAGCTTGCCGTCCTCGTACCAGCGCAGGAGCTCGTCGACCGATCGGCGGAGCTTGTCCGGCGCGTGCCAGCGGAAGTAGCGCAGCGAGGTGCCGAGCGCGGCCCGGTTCTTGACCAGCAGGCGGTTCGCGGGGATCTGCTGGACGCCGCCCACGAAGCCCACGATCAAGATTCGGCCGCCCCAGCCGAGCGCCGACAGCGCCGCGTCGAAGAGCTCGCCGCCGACCGGGTCGAAGCAGACGTCGGCGCCCTTGCCGTCCGTCAGCGCCATGACCCGATCGGTGAGCTTCTCCGTCGAGTAGTTGACGAGCTCGTCGGCGCCGTGCTCGCGGGCCACCGCCAGCTTCTCGGCCGTGCTCGCCGCGGCGATCACGCGCGCGCCCATCGCCTTGCCGATCTCGACGGCCGTGAGACCGACGCCTCCGGCGGCGCCCAGGACCAGGAGCGTTTCGCCCGCCTCGAGGCGGCCCTGCCAGCGGATCGCGACGTGGCTCGAGATGTACGCGACGGGAAACGCACCGGCCTCCTCGAAGCTCATGGCCGCGGGAATCGGGAATGTCTCGGCCTGCGGCGCCACCGCCATCTCGGCGAGCCCGCCGTAGGCGAGGATCGCCATCACGCGATCGCCGGGCTTGAGCCGAGTGACCCGTTGTCCGCACGCGGCCACGACACCCGCGGTCTCCAGCCCGGGACTGAACGGCAGATCCGGCTTCGTCTGGTAGCGCCCGGCGGTCATCAGGGCGTCCGCATAGTTCACCGCGGTCGCCTTCACGGCGATCAGCACGTCGTCCGGCCCGGGAGTCGGGGCCGAGACCTCCTCGACCTTGAGATCGTCCACCTCGCCCCACGCTCGACAGATCACGGCGCGCATGGCCGATCCCCTACGGGGTCGCGGTGTTGTACTGGGGTGGACGCCGCGCCTTCGTCGCCTGCTCGAACGCGTACGCGAGCTTGATCAAGGTCGGCTCGCTCCAGGCGCGCCCCATGAACGTGATCCCGACCGGCAGCCCCTGCGCGGTGCCGGCCGGAACGCTGACGAGCGGATAGCCGGTCAGCGCGGCGCTCTTGGCGCTGCTGCCACGGAACTGATCGCCGTTCACCAGATCGACCGGCCACGCCGGCGTCGTCGTGGGCGCGATCAGCGCGTCGAGCTGTAGCTCGTCCATGATGGCGTCCATGCCTTCCTTGCCCGCCAGCCGGCGACACTTCTCGAGCGCCTCGAGATACTCGGCGTCCGTCAGGTCGCCCTTCGCCTGGGCGCGCTCGAGCAGCTCCTGGCCGAAGTACGGCATGTTCTCCCGGGCGTTGCGCTTGTTGAACTCGATGACGTCGTCGAGGGTCCGTACCTGCGCTCCCGGCGCCACACCCGACAGGTACGCGTTCACCCCGGCCTTGAACTCGTAGAGCAGCACGATGAGCTCGGCGGAGGTGAGCGCGGCCCGGTCGAAGTTGGGGATCTTGACGGGATCGACGATCGTCGCCCCGCCGATGCGCAAGGTCTCGATCGTCTGGTTCACGACCGCGTCGGCCTTCGGGCTGTAGCCGAAGTAGCCATCACGGGGGACGCCGATGCGGACCCCGCGGAGCCCGTTGAGCTCCAGGTACCTGACGTAGTCGGTTTGCGACTTGCCCGCGCTCGCCTGCGTGGCCGGGTCGCGCGCATCGACGCCGACGAGTGCGCCGAGCACGGCCGCCGCGTCCGCGACCGTGCGCCCGAACGGGCCCACGGTGTCCTGCGTCACCGAGATCGGGATCACGCCGGCGCGGCTCGTGAGTCCTACCGTCGGCTTGATGCCCACCACGCCGTTGACCCCGGCCGGGCAGATGATCGACCCGTCGGTCTCGGTGCCGATCGACACCGTGACCAGGTTCGCCGCCACTGCGATCGCGGAGCCGGAGCTGGACCCGCACGGCGTGCGATTGAGCGCGTAGGGATTCCGCGCCTGTCCGCTGCGCGCGCTCCAGCCGCTCGAGCCCGGGGTGGATTTGAAGTAGGCCCACTCGCTCATCGACGCCTTGCCGAGGATGATCGCGCCCGCCTGCCGGAGCCTTAGCGCGATGGTCGAGTCCTCGCGCGGCCGCGCGCCGACCAGCGCCAGGGCGCCCGCGGTCGTCTCCATCTTGTCCGCGGTGGCGATGTTGTCCTTCAACAAGACCGGAATGCCGTGGAGCGGCCCTCGCGACCGTCCGGCCTTCCGCTCCTCGTCGAGGGCGCGCGCGATCATGAGCGCGTCGGGATTGATCTCCTGGACCGAGCGCAAGGTGGGACCGCTGCGATCGATGGCCTGGATCCGCGCGAGGTACATCTGCACCAGCGACTCGGCGTCGAGACGCCCCGCCGTCATCGCCGCCCGGATCTCCGCGATGCTGATCTCCTCGACGTTGGTGATGGGATCGGGTATTCCGACGGTGGCGCAAGCCGAGAGGAGCGGCGCGACGCTCATCCCGGCCGCGAGCCTCCCGGAGGTCCTCAAGAAGTCCCTGCGCGTCATGCCCATGCCGCCGCGAACCTCGCCCATGCCAATCTCTCCCAGACGCGTGACGTGAGAAGCGAGGCCACGATAATATCCATTCGACGGCGCGCAGTCACTCAATCCCAACGGCAGCGAAAACAAAAGGACTGGGCATGCTCATCGTCGACTCGCAGGTGCACATCTGGGGCGCGGACACGCCGGACCGGCCGTGGCCGCCCGGCGGGGCGCGGCGCGCGCAGAAGCCGTATCCCGTGACCAAGGACATGCTGCTGGCCGAGATGGACACGGCCGGGGTGAGCCGGGTCGTGATCGTGCCGCCGTCGTGGGAAGGTGATCGCAACGATCTGGCGCTCCAGGCGGCGCGCCTCCATCCCAAGCGCTTCGCCGTGATGGGGCGGCTCGCGATCGAGCGTCCGGAGAGCCGCGCGCGCGTGGCGCACTGGAAAGAGCAGCCGGGCATGCTCGGCATGCGCTTCACCTTCCACACCGATCAGCAGCGTCCGTGGCTCACCGACGGCACCGCGGACTGGCTGTGGCCGGCGGCCGAGCGCGCGGGAATTCCGCTCATGGTGCTGGTGCCGGGATCGCTCGACGCGCTCCGCGGCATCGCCGAGCGTCACCCCGGGCTCAAGCTCACGATCGACCACGTCGGGCTCAACCGCGCTGCGAAGGATCGCAATCCGTTCGACGACCTGTCGAAGGTCTGCGCGCTCGCAAAGCTTCCGAATGTCGCCGTCAAGGCGTCGGGCATGCCGTCCCTGTCGGCCGAGCACTACCCGTTCCGCGACCTCCATCCGCACATCCGTCGGCTCGTCGACGCGTTCGGCCCTCGGCGGACGTTCTGGGGCACGGATCTCACGAGGATGCCGTGCTCGTATCGGGAGTGCGTCAACCTGTTCACGGAAGAGCTGCCCTGGCTCCAGGGCGCCGACCTCGAGTGGGTGATGGGTCGGGGGGTGAGCGAGTGGCTAGGTTGGCCGTAATTTGTCATCGGTCTGGAACTACTGCGCCAGCCTGTCCAGTCTCCGACCACCGACCGGCAACATCCGATTTCCGCTAAGTCCCCGAGAAATCGGAAAGCACTCGCTCCGAAAGCCTCTGGCATCCGCCGTGCACTCCTCGAAATCGAGAACGGGATTACGAGGTGAACAACTGGATGGAGCGTCCCATGACACGATCGTTCATCACGACTCTCGGCGCCCTGATGCTGTTCGCAGCGATGGGAACGTCGGCCGAGGCTCAGCCGAAAGCAGCGACGCAGCCCGAGGTTGCGTCGGCCCCCTCACCGAGCGCGTTCGACTCACTCTCGCCGGGCAACAAGCGGATCGCGACGGCGCTGTTCGAGGCTCAGAACACGTCCGCCAACGCCGCCACGCCGATGACGCTCGAGCAGATCGCGCAGGAGCGTCGCAGCGGGCGGAAGTGGGGCGACGTCTTCCAGGCCATGAAGTCGCAGGGCCTGATCCAGGCCGAGACGCTCGGTCAGGTCCTCGGCCGCTACGACCGCGCCCGTCACTCGCGTAGCTGACGCGAGCTCGTCGCGCCGATCGCGAGATCGCGTTCGACGACGAACGGGAGCGCCATCACCGCCAGCGCCACCAGCAGCACCTCGGTGTCGCCGAAGTTGTACTCGAAGAGCCCGGCGACGAGGAACGCGGCGATCGCCGCCATCGAGCCGAGCACCAGCGCGCGGGCGTCTTCGTCTCCCGGTGGAATGCGCCGGAACACCCGCCACGCCGCGCCGAAGAACCCCACCCAGATGGCGAGCCACCCCGCGAGGCCGGGCAGCCCGCGCTCCACGACGATCTGGAGCGGCGTGTTGTGGAGATGACTGGTCGAGCGCCGCAGCGCCTCCGGGGACGCCACCGTGGGATAGACGTTCTTGACCTGACCGGGCCCGATTCCGGTGAGCGGATGCGCGATCGCCAGCCCGAGCCCCGCGTCGAGCATCGCGAGGCGATCGCGCGTCGTGTCGTCGGCGAGGTCGCCGACGCTCTTCACGCGCCGGAGCAATGCCGGGTCGATGACGAGCCCGCCCACGAGGACGAGCACCAGCGGGGCCAGGACGAGCCAGCGACGGCGAAGGCCGAGCGCGCACCCCGCGACGCCCACGGCGAAGCCGAGCCACGCCCCGCGCACCGACGTGAGCCCGAGCGACAGGAGACCGACGAGCCAGGCCGGGCCCGCCCAGGCCGCCGACCGACCGCCCAGCGCGACGCGCGGGAGTGCGCTGATCAGCACGAGGGTGAGAACGCCGGCAAGCGTCATGTAGATCGAGAAGAACCCCCGAGCCCGCCCGCACTTGCGCATGAGCAGCCGGATCGCCGCGTGGCTCGACTCAAGCGTGCCACCGGTCGGACAGAAGCCCACCTGCACGATCGACAGGAGCGCCACGATCGCGATGGCGATCAGGAGCCCGCTCGCGAAACGCGCGGCCCGGCGTGCGTCCGGCAGCGTGTGGAGCACGACATAGAAGGCCAGGAGCGTGAGGAGCCCACGCGACGCCGCCAGGCTCTCGCCGGGCCGCGTGGAGGCGAGCACCGTGACGAGCGTCCAGACGGCGAACGCGATCATCGGCCCGATGAGCGGCCAGCCGACGCGCGGCGGCGCGGCCCGCGGCCCGAGGACGAGCAGGAAGGCCAGGACGACCAGCGTGGTCTCCGAGAGCGTGATGGACGCGGCCAGGCCGGCCGTGAGCGCGACCAGAAGCCAGTCCCGCACGACGCTCAATGCGCGTTGCGGTTGATGCGGAAGCCGTACCAGAGGGTCTGCAGGAGAATCTTCAGATCGAAGCCGAGGCTCCAGCGCTCGATGTAGTAGAGGTCACACTCGATCCGCCGCTCGATCGACGTGTTGCCCCGCCATCCGTTGATCTGGGCCCAGCCCGTGATCCCCGCCTTCACCTTGTGGCGGAGCATGTAGCCCGGCACCCGGCGCCTGAACTCCTCCACGAAGCTCGGGCGCTCCGGGCGCGGCCCGACGAGGCTCATCTCGCCGCGGAGCACGTTGAAGAGCTGCGGCAGCTCGTCGAGGCTCGTGCGCCTGAGGAAGACGCCGAGCGCCGTGCGGCGTGGATCATCCGGGCGCGCCCAGACGGGCCCGGTCTCCTCCTCGGCGTTCACGCGCATCGTCCGGAACTTCAGCATCTTGAAGCGTCGGCCGTCGACGCCCATGCGCTCCTGCTGGTACAGGACGGGCCCGGGTGACGTGAGCTTGAGCGCCACGCCGATCGCCAGCATGACCGGCGCGACGATCGCCAGACCGACCGCGCCGAAGAGCAGGTCGAATCCCCGCTTGAGGACGCGGTTCCAGCCGTAGAGCCGCGATTCCCGCAGGTGGATGAACGGGATCATCTCGAACTCTTCGACACCGCCGCGCGCCGGCACGAGACTGAAGACGTCCGGCACCAGGTGGATCGCGATCGGATCGTCGCCGATCCCGCTCAGCACCGACGTGAGCCGCGAGGCGTCGGCGTGCGGGAGCGCGATGAACACGATGTCGACCTGCTGGCGGTCGAGCACCGTGCGCACGTCCTCGATGCCGCCGAGCCAGCGCACGTTCTCGGGCACTTCCTTCTTGTCGCTCAAGAGACCGAGCACGAAGATGCCGACGTCGCGGCGACGATTGAGGACGCGCAGCACCTCGGCGGCCGGCTCGCCCCCGCCCACGACGATCGCGTAACGCAGGTTGTACCCGTGACGGCGCGCGAAGCGCAGCACCTCGCGCAATGCCGCGCGCGCAACGCTCACCGTGACGATCGATTCGGCCAGGAACAAGAGGATGACGAGGCGTGAGTACTCGTAGCCGCGAAACACGAAGGTCATGATCGAGACGAGGATCAGCGCACCGAGGAGCGACGCTTTCGCGACGTCGATCCACTCCGACACGTGGGAGCCGAGGCGTTTGGGCCGGTAGAGATCGAACGTGCGAAACGCGATGCCCCACACGACCAGGATCGGGATGAGCTGCAGCGCGTAGTCGCGGAACGGAGGCACGTCGGTCACGTGCATCAGGTGGAAGCGGATCCAGTACGCCAGGACCCAGCAGACCGCGATCAGGCAGAGGTCGCCGACCAGCGCCAGGTTCTCGACGAGCCGCGAGTGGGCCTTCAGCACGTGGGCCTCACGCGAAGCTCGTCCCAGCGCGCGGTGATGTAGTCGCCGAGCTTCTGCTTGAACACCGGCCGGTCGAACACCTCGGCGCGCGCGCGGAGGGCCTTGCCGTCGAATCGCGCCTCGACGCGCTCGAATCGCGCGATCGCCTCCGCCAGCGCCTCGACCGTCTGCTCCGCGAAGAACACCGCCGTCGGCGCGGCGTCACCCGTGTCGAGCCCGACCATCGTCTCGAGCGCGCCCCCGCGCGCGAGCGCGATCGTCGGCCGCCCGGCCGCGGCCGCCTCGAGCGGGGTGATGCCGAAGTCCTCGACCGCCGGGAAGATGAGGGCGCGGCAGCGCGCGTAGAGCCGGGCGATCTCGGCGTCGGGCCGCCACCCGAGGAAGCTGACCGTCGGCCCGGCCAGGGCGCGCAGACGCGATTCCTCCGGCCCCGTTCCGACGACGACGAGCCGCCGGCCGAGCCGATTGGCCGCCCCGACCGCGAGGTCGACGCGCTTGTAGGACACGAGGGCGCCCACGACCAGATAGTACTCGTCGGCCATCTCGGCGATCTCGAAGCGCTGCACGTCGACGGGCGGGTAGATTACGTCCGCCGGGCGGTCGTAGGCGCGCCGGATCCGATCGGCGATGTGTCGCGAGATGGCGACGAACCGATGCACGCCGGCGGTCTTCCGATCCCAGCGCTTGAGCGCCGCCGCGACGGGCGGCCCGAGCACGCGGGCGGTCAGACCGTGACCGGGGCCGAAGTAGTCGTCCGAAAGGTCCCAGACATAGCGCATCGGAGAAAAGCAATAGCACAGATGGAGCGCGCGAGGGGGCACCCGCACGCCTTTCGCGACGCAGTGGCTCATCGACACGATGAGGTCGTAGCCGGAGAGGTCGAACCGGCTGACCGCGAACGGAAACGCCGGCAGGTAGTAGCGGTACTGCGCGGCGGCCCGCGGCAGGCGCTGGACGAACGACGTGATGATGCGCCGGCGCTCGATCGGGGGTGAGACGGTGCCGGGAACGTGCAGGAGCGTGAACAAGGGCGCGTCCGGGAAGAGCTCGCAGAGGATCTCGAGGCAGCGCTCTCCGCCTCGCATTCCGGTCAGCCAGTCATGGACCAGGGCGACTCGAGCGCCCGGCACCAAGCTTGTTCCCGCTAGCGCGGGCGTGACCCGATCCGTCGGCGCCAGTACTCGAGCAGGTCGGTGAGCGTCTGCTCGAGCGGGATCGTCGTGCGCCATCCGAGCGAGCTTTCGATCTTCTGCCGGGAGCCGCGCAGGACGGGCACGTCGGAGGGTCGCAGGCGCGCGGGGTCCTGACGAATCTCGACGTGCTGGAGCGTCGACTTCTCGATCAGGAAATTCAGGAGCCGCTCGATCGACC
Organism: Candidatus Rokuibacteriota bacterium; assembly: GCA_003221615.1. Classification (GTDB taxonomy): domain Bacteria; phylum Methylomirabilota; class Methylomirabilia; order Rokubacteriales; family CSP1-6; genus AR31. The sequence goes on from QHSQ01000113.1 coordinate 9,601, forward strand.
ACTCGAGCCCGGAGCAGAGGTTGTACACCTCGCCCGGCGTTCCCCGCTCGAGCAAGAGCCAGTAGCCGCGCACGATGTCGCGCACGTCGGAGAAGTCGCGCGTGGGCTTCAGATCGCCCACGTGCACGACCGGCTCGCGCAGGCCCGCTTCCATCTCGGCGATCTGCTTCCCGAAGTTCGATTCGGAGAACGCGTCGCCGCGACGGGGCCCGGTGTGGTTGAAGGCGCGCGCGCGTACGACATGCATGCCGTAGCTCTTGTAATACTGCCAGCCCATCAGGTCCTGCGCCACCTTGCTGACGGCGTAGGGCGAGAGGGGCCGGAGCGGGTTCGTCTCGCGAATCGGCAATTCGTCGGGCTCGGCGAGGCCGTACTCCTCGCTCGAGCCGATCACCAGAAATCGCGCGGCCGAGCCGAGCTGGCGCATTCCCTCGAAGAGGTGCATCTGACTCACGACGTTCGTATAGAACGTCTCCACCGGTGTCTGCCAGGACGCGGCGACGAAGCTCTGCGCCGCCAGGTGGACGATGTAGTCGGGCTGCGCCTGCTCGAGGACCGTTCTCACCGAAAGCAGATCGCGCAGGTCCGACTCGATCAGCGTCACCCGGTCTCGCAGCGGCTCCATGTGCTCCATCTTGCTGCGCCAGCGTATCGACCCGAACACTTCGGCGCCGCGCTCGAGCGCGTACTCGGCGAGATGGCTCCCCACGAAACCAGTGATACCAGTGATCAAAATCCGCATCTCGATCATAGTACTACACCCGATGCGGGCGACCTTCCATACGCGTTGGCCCACGCATCGCCCGCCGCCAGGCGATCGGCAGGGCGAGCGCCGCGAGGGGCCGGAGGGCAAAGGCGGCGCACCACCACGGGTAGACGCGGCTCCGCACGGCGCGCCAGCGGATTCGCGCTTCGGCCCGGAGCCGGTCGTCGTCGCGGACGGCCGTGACGCGCCCGGCGCCAAGCCGCCGGATCACGAGGGGCTCCGGCAGATTCGCCAGGCGCGTGACGCGCGCCAGCCGCATCCATAGATCGTAGTCCTGCGCGACGGGGAACGACGGATCGTATCCGCCGACCAGGTCGAGCGCGGCGCGCCGCATGACCACGGAGGAGTGCACGAAGGGGTTCGCGCGGATGAGCGCCCGGCGGATCGCCTCGTCGTCGGCGGGTGGACGTACGATGCCGACCTCGCGGCCGGACGGATCGACCTCGCGGGCGCCGGTTCCCAGGAGCCCCACCTCCGGCCGGGCGTCGAGGAAGCGGCGCTGACGCGCGAATCGGTCGGGCAGAGCCAGATCATCGGCATCGAGCCGCGCGACGAGCGGCGCTCGCGCGAGCTCGAGCGCCCGGACGAGCGCGCGCGTGAGTCCCGCGCTCGGCCGCCGCTCGAGACGCAGTCGAGGATCTCGAAGATCTGCCAGCACCTCGGGCGTCGCGTCGGTCGAGCCGTCGTCGATCACGATCAGCTCGAGATCGCCGGCGGTCTGCGCGAGCACGCTCGTCACCGCCTCGCGCACCCAGGGCACGCCGTTCCGAACGGGCATGAGGACCGAGACCGCCGGAACGCTCACGCGCCCGGCGTCACGGCGGGAGATTTGCGGAGGAGCAGATTCAAGTACGGCAGACACAGCGAAGGCGGCCGGCCCAGCTTTCGCAGGAGCTCGACGGCCACGCTGAAGAGCGGCAAGAGCGTTCGCCGAGTCGGCGACCGCGCGGTGTCGCGAAAGAAGCGCCAGCCGTAGCCAGCGGCCTCGGTCAGGTCCTCGAGGCCATGCAGACCCCACGAAGGCAAGCAGTCGTCGAGCGTCGCGTTCTGCCAGCCGGAGCCATCGGCGACGAAGTCCTCGTACGGCATCGCGCCGTACGAGGAGCGCCGGAACGCGCGGGCGTAGCGGTACGCCAGTCTCGGCGGCAGCCATTGCACGAACGGCAGGCCGACCGAGTGCGTCTCGAGCGGAAACCAGCGATTCGGCGTGTCGAGGATCGCGATGTGGCCGCCCGCCGCCAGCACGCGGTAGTACTCGTCCACCTGGGCGCGTCGATGGCGTCGCGGCAAGTGCTCGACGATGCCGACCGCTAGCACCAGATCGAAGGCGCCGTCCGCCCACGGCAGCCGGCGCGTCTCCTCGTTGGACAGGAGCCTGACCTCGCTCACCTTGGCGAGCCGCATCTCCTCCACCTTCGTCTTGACCATCGCCACGAAGGCGGGATCGGGATCGAAGGCGTGAATCCGCGCCACGGCGGGCCGCTCGGCGAGATACTCGGTGATGTGGCCGAACGAGCAACCGACCTCGAGCACGGCGAGGCCGGTGAGGGCCTTCGCGTCGAGATAGCGGAACAGCGGGCCGAGAAAATGCGCGCCGCGCGCCTCCTTGAAGGGGAAGTAGAGCGCCGCGCGCCGCGCCCCCTTGCGCGCGATGAGCATTCGAACCACGCGCTCGCTGTAGTGGGTGCGGAACGCGCGCCCGTCGACCGTGAGCACGCGCGCGTCCCCGACGTCGACGAGTCGGTACGATGGCTCGCTCATCGCGCGCAGTATATCAATCGCCCGCGAGCGCCTCGGCCCCGCTCACCGCTTGCACGCGACCGCGAGCAGCATGTGGCCGAGCAGCCGTAGCGCCGGTTCGGTATAGAGCACCCGGCGCGCGGCGCCGCCGAGCGCCCCGCGCCGCGACGCTCCCGCCCGGGCCGTCTGGCGCTCGACCGGTGTCCTCCGCCAGACGCCACGCAGCAGGCGCGCCGGATCGTACGGATGCGCGTCGAGTGTCACGAGCCCATGACGCGCCAGCGCGGCGACGAGCTCCCGGCGCGTGAACGCGTACTGGTAGAACGTCGCACCCCGCCGGGCGAGCGCCCGGTTGCGATAGGCGAGCCACGCGCGTGCGATCGTCCGGACCCCGTTGAGATACGGCACGGACACGACCGCCACGCCGCCCGGCTTCAGCACACGCGCCGCCTCGGCGAGGATCCCGTCGGGGCCGGCCTCGTCGTGCTCCACGACGCCCAGCGACACATAGGCGGTCAGCGAGGCGTCGCGGATCGCGAGCGCCTCCAGCTTCATCGCGGCGAGCGGCACCGGGGCGAGCCGCCGGCAGGCTCTGAGCGCGTCGACCGCCCAGTCCACGCCCGCGGCCCGCCAGCCGCGCTCCCGGAGCAGCACGACGTACTGGCCCAGACCGCAGCCGGCCTCGAGCACGGTGCCGTCGCGCGGCAGGGCGCGGCTGATCAGCTCCGTCAGCGGAGAGGTTCGGGCCGTCTCGAGCAGCTCGCCCGTGGAGTGGCCGCCCCAGTGCTCCGCCCAGAAGTCCCGGTCAGCGCTGACCGAGTAGTACGCGAGCGGCACCGATCGTCACTCGCCCTTCGCGCACACGGCGAAGAGCTTGTTGCTGAGCCGTCGCCCGAACGGCGAGCCCTTGAGGGCGCGAATCCATCGGCTCCGGCTCTCACCGAACAGCGAGGTCCCCTCGAGCTCGACGGATTCGAAGCGCGGTGTGAGCAGCCGCTCGAGACGGCCCGCCGAGAGCGGCGAGATGTGGGTCGGGTCGTCGCGGAAGCGCCGCACGTCGCGCGCTCGCACGGCGGCCCGCGCGTCGTAGAGCCGTTTCACCGGATAGTTCGGCGTCGTGAGGGCGAGCCGTCCGCCCCGACGCAGAACCCGACGCACCTCCTCGAGACTCCGCGCCGGTGACTGCGTGTGCTCGAGAACCTCGACGAGCGTGACGAGATCGAACGCGCCATCGCGGAACGGCAGCTGCTCGGATCGCGCGACGACCACGCGGAAGCCTTTCGCGCGCATGCGCTGGGCGCGCGTGAGACTGAGCTCGCAGCCCACCACGAGCGCTCCGGAGAGGCGCGACTGGAAGAAGCCGAGATAGCGGCCGTCGCCGGCCCCCACGTCCAGCACCGCGCGCGGACGAGCGCGGACGAGCTCGTCGAACCGGCGGGCGACGAACTCGGGCAGTGTGTCGTCGATCGGGAACGCATCGGCGTAGTGCTCGAAGAGCTCTCGCAGCGGCGCGTCCTGGGAGGCCTGGCTGACGAAGCGCACCTCCGCCTCGAGCAGCGCATGCGCGTCGTAGCGATCGGCCACCAGCGCGCGCGCGGCCGCGCCGAGGCGGCGCGCCAGGCTTTCGTCGGTGAGGAGGTGGTCGATGGCGAGAGCCATCGCCGTGGTGTCTTCCGGATCGAACAGGAGCCCGGTCACCCCCTCCTGGACGAGCGTGAGGTTGCCGCCGCGGGCGGAGACCGCGCACGGCAGTCCGCACGCCATCGCCTCGATCAGGACCTTGGGATGGCCCTCGGTCAGCGAGGGCAGCACGAAGGTGTCGGCGCTGTTGAAGTGCGCCGGCAGCTCCCCGTGCGGGATCACACCCCGGAACTCGACGTCCACGCCGGCCGCGACGGCCTGGCGCTCGAGGTCGGCGCGCCGATCTCCCGCCCCGATCACGACCAGCCGCGCGCGTGTCGTGAGGCGGCCGATGGCCGCCACGAGGCGCTCGAGGTTCTTCTCGGGCGACAGCCGGCCGACGTACAGCACGGATCGGCGGTCCCCGCCCGCCCGGGACGGCCGCGGCGCGAAGGCGGTCGTATCGACGCCGTTCGGCGCGTAGATCACCCGCGCCGTCGGATGCAGCCCCTTGACGTGCGCCTCCAGCTCGCGCGACGTGACGATGACCCCCGCCGCGCGCGGGATCGCCAGCCGCTCGAGCAGGGAATAGAGCCGAGGCTTCAGGTGGGACCCGGCGATGCGGGCGACCTCCCCGTATCGATACCCGTAGGTCACCACGAAGGGCGTGCCGAAGAGACGCCGGGCGCCGAGCGCGGGGATGACGCCGGGGAACTGCATGACGCGGAGGACGTCGCAGCGACGAAACTCCTTTCGATAGATGAACGGCAGAAGGAGCGCGTATGCCTTCGGCGACCAGGCACCGCGCCTGGGCAGCACCACGACCCGTTCGCGCAGCAAGGGATCGCGCGTGAACTCGGACAGCGCCTCGTCGAAGTAGCTGAAGTAGTACACGGTGTCGTAGGCCGCGGCGTAGTGGCGGAGATCGTAGGCGAGGAGTCGCTCGTGCTGCCCGCCCCGCCGGAGATCCGTGAGGCCGCTGCCGAGCGCCGGCAGGATTCCGATGGCGGGCCCGCGCGCGTCGCGTGTCATCCTCGAGTCTCGGCGTAGGCGTCGAGCAGCGCCCCGACGACGATGCGTGGGCTGAAATGCTCGGTCACGAAACGCTGGGCATTCTCGCCGAGGCGCTGGCGGAGCCGGTCGTCGCCGAGCAGCCGCAAGACGGCTCGCGCCAGCGCCTCCGGGTCGCCGCGCTCGACCAGGATGCCGGTGTCCCCGTCCCGGACGGCTTCGGGCGTGCCTCCGATGGAGGTTCCCACAACGGGCTTGCCGAACGCGCCCGCCTCGAGAAGAACCCGACTGAACGGCTCCGGCCACACCGCCGGGTGGACCACGACCTCGGCGACCGCGTAGAGCGCCGCGACCTCCGTCCCGGGACGTGGGCCGAGGCATCGGAAGTCGGCGCCCACCGTCGCGGTTGGCGGCGTGCCGTCGCCGACGACGACGAACACGGTCTCCGGACGCTCGGTGGCGATCCGACGGGCCGCCTCGACGAAGACCGGGAACCCCTTGCCCGGAGAAAGCTTGCCGACATACAGCACGATCGGACGATCGGGCAACCCGAAGGCCTCACGGGTGCGCGCCCGAGCGGATGGCGTCGCCGGCGCCGGCACCGCGGGTGGGAGGTTGTAGACCACCTTCCCCTGTTCCGGGCGCATGCGGCCGGCATGCCCGTAGATATCGAGAATGCTCGCGCTCACGCCGAGCACGCGCCGCGCGCGACGCACGAGCCACCCCTTGAGCCAGGCGTCGACGTACAGGATGGCCAGGGAGACGCGGATCCGCGCGCGCCGCCAGCGCCCAGGGCCGATGTAGAGATCGAGGAAGAGCCCGGCGCACTCACGCTCGAGCTTGCCGAGCGAGCAGTCCGCGGGGACGTCCCGATGACGGAGCAGGCACGTCGTGATCGGGCAGATGAGCCCGAAGTCTCGCAGACTCAGGACCACCGGCAGCCCGAGCCACCATCCGGCGAGCGAGGCGCCCACGAGCGCGTGCTTTTCCTGCGCATGGATCAGCTCGGCGCGAATCTCCCGCGAGGCCCGGACCAGGGCGAACGCGAACAGCAGATGGAACAGCGGGTTCACATGATCGCGTACCGGAGCGAGCGACGGGCCGGATCGCAGCTTCCGCCAGAACGGGAACCGCACGACCGGGACCCCGTCGATCGACTGCCGGGCGGGCGCGCCGTAGTTGGGCGTCACGACGACGACCTCGTCTCCCCGACCGTGGAGGGCTCGGGCCAGCAGGCGCACGCTCCAGGGCGTCCCGCCCGGCACGAACGGCTCGTAATACTCGGTGGCGAACACCACTCTCATCGCGCGTCACACACGACGAAGAAGCCCGCGTCATCCTGTGGATACCGGCGCGCGAGCCGCCGGCGCACCGTGGTGAGGCGGCGGTAGAGCGCGAGCGAGATGCCGCCGACGATGTCGATGAGCCCGACGAGCGGCATGTCATAGACGCTCGGATGAAGGCTGCGGATCGCGAACCCGTTGCGATCGAGCTCGACCCGGAGCTCATCGAGCGTGTACTCGATCTTGTGGTCGGGGTCCGAATAGAACGGAAGGTCGGCGCGCTCGAGCCGACGCTTCCAGGCGGTGGCCCGGTTGGGGACCGCCAGCAGCAAGACGCCCGCGGGCTTGAGGACGCGCCGGATCTCGGTGAGGACGAGATCGCGCTTGTGCACGTGCTCGAGCAGGTCGAGGCAGAGCACCATGTCGAAACGCGCGGGGGCGATCGGAAGCCCCTCCTCGACATTGGCCGCGACGAAGGCCACGTTCGTCATCCCGAGCCGTTGGGCCGTCCGGAGCCCGACCCCGAGCGATGCGAGGTCGGCGTCGACGCCGGCGACGTCCACGCATCGCCGTGCGGCCTTGAGCGTGTGCATCCCGTTGCCGCACCCGACGTCGAGCAGCGTGGCCCCGGGAGCCAGATGCTCCAGGTACCAGTAGTGCTCCGACGTGTCGCCCAGAAGGTGCTTGGGATGGACGTACTCGCGACTCTTTCCCGTCCACCGCGTGAGCCGAATCGCGAGCCGCTTGGCCTTGGCGTTGGCGAAGAGGGTGGCCGAGAGGACGGAGCGCTCGAGCCGCCGGCTCATCGCGTGAGACGGATCGCCACGTAGATCGGCCGCGCCGCGTTGCCCAGGCGGCGGAGCCAGGGCGCGCGTACCCGGCGACCGGCGACCGGGCTCAGGCTCTCGGCGCCGAACCCACACGAGTGCAGGATCGCCTCCCACTCGCGGTAGCGGATCGCCCGCTCGCCGACGCCATGCTGGATCGCGCGCGCGCGCATCGCGCGGGCCTCCCGAGCGCGCCAGACGGCGGCCCACGGCGACGCGCGCTCGATCCCGAGATAGCGGCCGCCTGCCGCGAGCACGCGCCAGATCTCCCGCAGGGCGCGGCCTGGGTCCGGGAGTCGATAGAGAACGACCTGCGAATAGACCGCGTCGAACTGCCCGTCCTCGAAGGGCAGCGCCTCGGCGTCGGCCGCCGCGTAGGTGTCGGCAGCCGCCCCGAGAACGCGCCCCACGTTCACCGCGTGATGGCGCAGATAGAGCGGCGAGACGTCCGTCGCGGTCACGTACGCGCCGGGCGTCTTTGCTTTGGCCAGGGCACTCGCGTAGCAGAGCCCGCCGCCGATCTCGAGAAAGCTGCGGGTGCGCTGGTCGAGGATGGTCGGGAGCCAGTCCGTATCGCACCACTCGAGCCAGTACCGCTTGTGCATGAAGAGCCGGCGCCAGGTCGGGAGGCCCGCCTCGACGTGGGCCTGATCCTCGTTGACCTTCACCGTCTCGCGCGACGCCGGCAGCAGCTCCCAGACGCCCCCCTCCGCGACGAAGCGCCGGCCGCATCCCTGGCACGACGGCTGGCCGACGAGAGGTCCCACGGCCTTGCCGCAGTCGGGACAGCGCAGGCGCGGCGGCTCAGCGGAATCCATCGACGACCTCTTGATAGACCTCGAGCACCCGACGCACGGTCATGTCCCAGCGGAAATTCCGGTCCACGCGCTCGGCCGAGGCCGCGCCGAACCGCGCGAGGAGCTCGCGGTCGCGCAGCAAGGTGAGCACTCGCTCGACGAACGCGCTCCGGTCGTTCCGGGCCACGAGGAATCCCGACTTTCCGTCGTCCACCATCTCGCCGAGCGACGCCACGCGGAAGGCGACGACCGGCTTGCCGCAGGACATCGCCTCCTGCGGCGCCAGCGGAAAGCCCTCGAGGAGCGACGGGAACACGAAGACGTCGGCGAGATTGAGGGTCGGAACCTTCTCGGCTTCCGGCACGTAGCCCGTGAAGATCACCTCGCCGTCCAGACCGAGCTTTCGCACGAGCGCCGTCAGCTCGGCGCGGAGCGGGCCGGCGCCGACCCAGACGAGCGCCACGGGTCCGGGTGCGGCGCGTCGGATCTCGGCGAATGCCTCGAGGAGAAAAAACGGGTTCTTTCGGTGAATGAGGGGTCCCAGGCACAGGAGAACCTGCCGGCCCTCGAGCCCATACCGCGCGAGGAGCGCCCGCTCCTTCGGCATCGGCGCGTACTTCGGTCCGACGCCGCAGTAGACCACGGTCACGTGATCGGTGCGGAGCCCGAGCTCATCGGCGAGCTGACGGCGAGCGAACTCGCTGTCGGTGATCACCCGGTCGGAGGCGTCGAGCACCCGCTTCTCGATGAACGGATTGAGCGGGCTCGGATCGAGGTGATGGTGATGCGTCACGACAGGCACGGGCAGCCGATAGCGGCGGCGCGCGAGGAGCGCGGCGGGGCCGATGAAGCGCACGGAATGAGCGCGCAGGAGATCGAAGGCCTGGGCGTCCCACACGCGCTTGATCGCCCGGGGCCATACGAACGGCGCGATGTACCAGCGCAGCCCCTTCGGCGGCCACACCGGATGCACCGTCCAGCCCGACACGCCCCGGTCGTGGGGCTTGCCCTGCGCCAGCGGGATGTGGCACTCCACCCCCATCCCCGCCAGGTCCTTGAGGAGCTCGCGCTCGTACACCTCGCCGCCGGACCCCGACTCCGGCGCGATGCCGCAGTGGGGCGAGCAGATCCTCATGCAACGCCCAGCGTCCGCGCGACGCCGGTCAGGGTCTCCACGACGAGGGTCCGGTCCTCCGCGGTCAGGTCCGGCGAGTTCGACACGTAGAGGCCCCGCGACGCCAGATCGGCGGCGACCGGCGTCTCCGCGGGGTCGAAGCCGAGCGCGAGGTACGGGGCCTGGTCCGTGATGAGTGAAAAGAAGGGCCGCGTCTCGACGCCCGCCGCGTGGAGCGCTGCCTCCGCGCGCTGACGGAGGGAGGCCGTACGGAACAGCATGTGGTAGCCGAAATAGACCGCCCGCGCATAGGGCCGCTCTGACGGGACCTGCTGGATCAGGCCGCCGAGCTCCGAGAGGGCAGCGTTCAATGCGGCGACGTTCAGCCGGCGTCGCTCGATGTACGCATCGATCTTGCCGAGCTGGACGCATCCGATGGTGGCGCTGAGATCCATCATCTTGTAGTTGCCGCCGAGATAGGCGTGGAGAAAATGTTGCCCCGGAAGCTGACCAAAATTGCGGATGGCCATCATCCGATCGGCGAGGTCCGTGTCCGCGGTGACGACCACGCCGCCCTCGCCGCTGGTCACGATCTTGTTCGCGTAGAGACTGAAGCAGCCGACCCTGCCGAAGCCGCCGACCCGACGGCCCTTGTAGAGCGCGCCTGTCGCCTGAGAAGCGTCCTCGATGACCGGGAGCGCATGCTGAGAGGCCACGTGGAGCAATGGATCCAGGTCCACCGGGTGACCGAAGAGGTGAACGGGTAAGACGGCCTTGGTTCTCGGCGTGATCCGCTTCTCGACCTCGCGGGCGTCGAGGTTGTACGTCTCCGGGTCCACGTCGGCGAACACCGGCCGCGCTCCCTGAAAACAGATCGGGTTGGCGGAGGCGATGCAGGAGAGCGGCGTCGTGATCACCTCGTCCCCTGGGCCAATCCCGAGTGCCAAGAGCGCGACCTGGAGCGCCGCCGTTCCCGTGTTGGTGGCCACGGCGTGGCGAGTCCCGCAGAGCCTCGCGAAGCCCGCCTCCAGCTCGCGGACCTTGGGACCCTGGGTGATCCAGCCGCTCGTCATGACCTGGTGGACCGCTTCCACCTCGGCCTCACCGATGTCTGGTCGAGCGACGGGTACTCGCCAGCCCAATGGCTAGCCCTCGAGGGCTTCGACGAGCGCCTGGACCACGCGCTCCACCTGGTCCTGCTCGAGCCCGATACTCGACGGCAGATTCAGGCCACGCCCCGCCAGATCTTCGGCGACCGGGAGCCGCTCGCCGGTCGCGTACGGAGGCAATACATGAGCGGGATGGAAGAACGGGCGCGTATCCACGCCACGCTCGGCGAGCGCGCGCCTGACTTCGTTGAGCGGCACGCGGGTGTCCGCGAGGAGGACTGAGTACATCCAGAAGACGCTCTTGGCCCACGGCGCCTCGACGTGGAGTCGGACCCGGCCGGCCTGCGCCAGCGGGGCGAGGCTCTTCTCGTACCAGCGGGCGATCTGGCGCTTCTTGTCGATGAAACCCGGGAGTCGCTTCACCTGAGCCACACCGACGGCCGCCTGGAGGTTGGTCATCCGGTAGTTGTACCCGATCACCTCGTGCCAGTACGGACGCTTCGGATCCATTCCATGGTCGCGCAGCAGCCGGAGGTGCTCCGCCAGCGCGGCGTCGTTGGTCACGCACATTCCACCCTCACCGGTGGTGATGACCTTGTTGCCGTAGAACGAGAAGCAGCCGATGCGGCCGAGGGCGCCCACGCGCCGGCCGCGATATTCGGCCCCGTGGGCCTCGGCGGCGTCCTCCACGACGGCGAGGCCGTGGCGCTCCGCGAGCTCGAGGATGGGATCCATGTCGCAGGGGTGCCCGTAGAGGTGCACCGGCATGATCGCTTTGGTGCGCGGCGTGAGCTTGGCTTCGAGGGCGCGAGCGTCGAGCTGCCAGGTTTCTGGGCTCGAGTCCACGAATACCGGTCGAGCCCCGCAATACGTCACGGCATTCGGTGTCGCCACGAAAGTCAGGCTGGGCACGAGCACCTCGTCCCCCGATCGGACTCCGGCCGCCACCAGTGCGAGGTGGAGGGCCATCGTGCCGTTCGCGACGGCTATTCCGTGAGCGGCGCCACAGAAGGCGGCGAATGTGCGCTCGAACTCCGGGATGAAGGCGCCGAGCGAGCTGATCCAGCCCGAGCGCACCGCCTCCACGACGTTGGCCAGCTCCTCCTCGCCCAGGACCGGCTCGGCGATGGGGATCCGCGGGACCGTCACGCGCACTCGCTCCGGGCTTCGACCAGATCGAGGAAGCGCTCCGAGCTTCGCGTGTCGTCGAAGCCAAGGAACGTGGCGACGAAGCGCGTGCGCGTCATGGGGTCCATCGGGAAGTCCTCGAGTGCCGCACGGGGGAGAGCCTCGAACACTTGAGGGAGCGACATGAAATACGATGCACCCGGGACATTGTAGCTGCCGCCCTCTTCAACGTTGAAGAGTCCGCGGCTCCAGGCTGGTGAGAGCCCCATGTCGTCCGGCGCCGGCGCCAGGCACAGACTCGGCACGCCGAGAAAGACCGACTCGTAGACGGCCGAGCTGAAGAAGTGCACGCAGAGTGACGCGACGCTGAGCAGTTCGAGAATCGTCGCCGGATAGTGGGAAGGATCGTAGAGCATCAGATCCGCCTGGGCGGCAGTGTAGCGTGGCACCGGATCCTTGAGGCGCGACTTCACCACGAGGAGCGCGTCGTTGGCGTCGCAGAAGGCGCGGAGCGCTGCGACGAGTCGCCGGTCATTCCAGTCGGACACGACATGTTGCCAGTAGCCGAGCCTGAGAGCCGCTAGCACGGCGAGGCCTCGCCGAACGCGACTCGTCGGCGCGTACACGTGGCGAAGCCAGAACGTCGGGGGATTGCTCTTCACGGGATACGGGAGATAGACGACGATCGGCCGGTCGGGAGGAAGCCCGAAACGTTCCCGGACCGCCTTCGGCTCGATCGTCTCGACCTGGTCCAGCTCGGGAACGCCAACAACGGCGAAGCGGCGGGTGATCTCCTGCTCCGCGGCCACCCCGTCGGCGCTCAACGTGCCGGATTCCTTGAAATGCCTCAATGCCTGCTCGAGCCAGAAGCGGCTGTAGCCGGCCACGCGGTCGCAGCCGAGAAGACCCTCGGGTCCAAGCGGGTTGACGAGGCTCGTCATGTACTGGAGGGCGATCCAGCGCACCCGATCCGCGAGGGCGGCGGGCCGCCGACCGAGGGCGACGACGGCGTCTGGAGGCATCGCGTTGAGGCGCTGGGCCAGCTCCTCGCCTCGATAGGCGATGACCTTGGGCGCGCCCCACCGAAAGGTGGGCACCGCATCGGGAAACTCCGAGGCCTTGGTGCCCCAGCGGGGCTGAGCCCAATCGTGCCAGCACTCGACGGCCCAGCCTCGTCGAAGCGCAGCGTCTACGACTGGGCCTATCACGCGGTAGTAGTTCTTGCGCTCCACGACGAAGACGAGGCGGAGAGCCCCGCTCATGAGCGGCGAAAGGCCTCTCGATAGGGTTTGCCGCGGAGGCGCTCGGCGACCCGTCCGTCCTCCAGCGCGTCGCCGAGAACGGGCCGCTACCCCCAGCCGCCCGGCGACCGCCGCGAAACCCTCTTGAAAGCGCTGGCCGATCTTCCAGAGGTGAGCGATGACGGGGCGCCGGCCATACTCCTCGAGGGTGGCTCGGCACGCGGCGAGCGCCAGCGTATCGCCTCCGAAGGTGCTGGAGACGAAGATCTCTTCGAACTCGCGCATGAGGTCTCGGCGCCCGACGACCGCGGCGAGCGGAAGCCCGTTGGCGATGCCCTTGCCGAAAACGGCCAGGTCTGGAGCCACGCCGAAGTACTCCTGGGCCCCCCCGATCGCCCAGCGAAAACCGCTGACGATCTCGTCGAAGATCAACAGCGCCCCGTGCCGGTGCGCCGCGTCCCTCACCTCGGCCAGAAAGCCCGGGGTGGGCGCGTCGAGAAGCACGGGCTCCATGATCACGGCGGCGACACGTCCTCGGTGCTCTTCGAGCGCCGCCTCCAACGAGGACAGGTCGTTGTAGGTGAACGGGACGACGAACTGGGCGAAGTCCTTTGGGATTCCCTTCGATCGGGGCGTCGTGACCGCGTACCAATCATGCCAGCCAGAATAGCCACAATAGACGATCACGTCTCGCCCGGTCGCGGCCCGCGCCACACGCACGGCGGCGGAGTTCCCCTCTGACCCGGTCTTGAGGAACCGCACCATCTGCGCGCAGGGGATGAGTCGGGTGAGGCGTTCGGAGACCTCGACCTCCAGCGGATGAGGCAAGGAAAAGAGGCTGCCACGCTCGAGCTGACGCCTCACCGCCTCGTCGATGGCGGGATGGGCGTACCCGAGCGTGACCGCCGCCAGGCTCATCACGTAGTCGACGTACTCGTTGCCGTCCACATCCCAGACCCGGCAGCCACGCCCGCGCTCCAGGAAAACCGGATAGGCCCCCTCGACGAACATGCTCGGGGCCTTACTCAGTGTCTGCGATACGCCCGGAACCACCTCACGGGCTCGAGCCAGATAGTCCATCGAACGGTCAAACCGGCGCGCGTCAGAACTCAAATGCCTTGCCCTCCGCCGCCCGGCTCGACGAAATCACGAGCCCTCGAGCGTTCGAGGCCCTCGTTCCGTCGGATCCCGGCATTGAGTGACCGGAGCTCCGGGCGCCGCCCCAACAACTCCAGCACCTCCGCCATCCCGAAGATGCGCGCACCCAGCGGATCGAGCAGCGTGTAGACCTGGCGAACGAACGCCAGGTCCGCTTCGGTGTCCACGACCCAACGATGCGCGGACAGATCTTCGTGGGTGGCGACATTGGCGACGCGAAACTGGACGGGCCGGTCCCGGATATAGGTCGTCACGTGCTCCCGATCCGAGGGAAGCCACGCCTCACGCCAGGCGCGCTCGAGCGCATGCCGCGAGAAGATTTCCGTGTCGAGCCCGTCCGGGTAGGTCGGCGGATTCACGTTGCTCACGTAGTCCACCATGCCGCCCGACCGGACGTACGCGTCGAGCACGCGACGGACGACTAGGGGATCGAGAAGGGGGCAGTCGCCGGTTACGCGGAGTATCGCGTCGGCGGGATACGCCAACAGCGTCGAGTGGAAGCGGTCCAGCACATCCTCGACGCTGCCGCGGACGCACGCGATGCCGACAGAGCGCGCGAGATCGGCAAGGGCGTCGTCCTCCGGCTTCACGGTCGTGGCCAAGACGACCCGATCGATCCCGGGCACGGCCGTGGTACGCGCGAGCACATGCGCGAGCATCGGACGCCCCACGATTTCCTCGAGCGCCTTCCCGGGGAACCGGGTGGAGCCGAGACGCGCCTGGACGATGGCAACGACGCTGGTCATGGTGAAAGCTGTACGCGTCGTCGCTCGTGAGCCGAGCGCTTGGCCGCCTCCACGAGACGGGTCGAGCGCAGCGCCTCATTGCCATCGACCAACGGCGACTCGGCGCCCTCGAGACAGCGGATGAAGTGGCGCATCTCCTCGACATACATGTCGTTCACGTCACCGTCGTCGACGTGGATCGTGTCCATGCTCTCGGGCTCGGTGCCGTAGACCGTCACGGCATGCGTCGGGAAGTCCCACACAATCGACCCCGCGGCGCCGATGATCTGCAGGCTGCGGCGGTAGTGCCGCTGGAGGTAGTCGAGGTGAACCTGACCCAGCAGCCCCGACTCGAAGCGGAGCGTCACCTCCGCCAGGTCCTCCGTATCGCCCGCCAGGTCGCTGTAGTGCCCCGCCGTGCAGACGACCTCGGTCGCCTCCCCGAAGAGCCAGCCCAGGTAGTCGAACTCGTGAATGGCGTCGAGCAGGATGCCGCCACCCAGCGCGGCGCAGACCGCATAGTTGTCCCGATAGTCGCGGCCCGTCCGCCAGTCGGGAAGGTAGGCGCCGAACTCTGCCCGCACGGCGAACAGAGCTCCGACGCGCTTGTCTTCCAGCAGGGCCTTGACGCGTCTGAGGCTCGGGAGGAAGCGGAGGTTGAAGCCCACCGCGAGCACGCGTCCGCGTCGCCGCGCCTCTTCGATCAGCGCCGGCACGCCGTCACTGGCGTGCGCGATGGGCTTCTCCACGAAGAGATGAGCGCCCGCCGCGAGCGCCTGACGCGCCGGCTCCAGATGAAGGGCGGGCGGCGTACAGATCAGCACCGCGTCCGGCGACGCGGCCAGCGCGCCTTCGAGGCTCGCGGCCGCCTCGATGCCGGGCCGCGTGGCCGCCTCACGCAGACGATCGCGGTCGGTGTCCCAGACCTGCACCCGATGGCCGAGTCCGACGAGGTTTCGGCCGTGCCGGGATCCGATCGAGCCCCAGCCCACGACAAGGAAACGCATCATCGTCCGCGATCGTTTCGTAGCTCGAAGATCTCGAACTTCATCGTCTGTCCAGCAAGGTTGAGCGGGTACGGCCGGGCTTCGACGAGCCGATGTCCCAGCTCTTTGTAGTGTCGCTCGTTGTCGTGGGCGAACATGCTGTCCGAATCCTGGACATCTTCGGTGTGGATGATGTAGCGACTGGCTATGCGCGCCAGCTCGCTTCGATAGGACCGGTCCAGCGGCGGCGGCACGTGCATGAGCGAGCCTTGCGTATAGACCACTTCGAACGCGGAGTCCGCGAACGGAAGCCCCTGAGTCGCATCGGCCAGTATCAGAGGCATCGTGACGGGGGCGAGATACTCGCGCGCCGTTTTGAGCTGCGGCTCGCTGAAGTCGCAGCCTACCAGCCGCGCATCGAGGTGGCGTCGGAGTTCCTTCAACATTCGGCCGTAGCCGCAGCCGACCTCGAGGATCGTCGTGGCGCCGAGGGCGGCGATCGCGGTAGCGAGGAACCGGCCCTGCTGCTCCGTCAGCGAGCCCGGCCCCAGCAAAAACTCCTCGTCCTGCGTGTACTGCCGGCCACCCTCTTGCTGCCAGTAGCTGCGCGGGTCCGCACAATACAGTCGCCGCCGCATGGCCAGCACCCGGGCCCGCACCACCGGGTTGCGCCACAGGGGCCGGCAGCGGTGATACACCGTCCTCAGCGGAGTCCACAGCGGCGTACCGCGCAACGCGCCCGTGACCTCGGCCCGCCAGCGCTTGGGCCCGGCGAGGAGGAGGTAGCGGAGAGCCTCAAGCCTCACGGCGTACCTTCACGAGATTCAGCACCGACTCGCCGCCGACCAGCGTGAAGCCGACCTTCTGGAAGGCCGCCAGAGACGCGGCGTTGCCAGCTTTGACTTCGGCCTCCATGCGGGTGAGGTGGAGCGACCCGAAGGCGACGTCTTCGAGCGCCGCGAGGGTACGCGGCCCCACGCCGCGGCCCCGCCACTCCGGCGCCAGGTGGATGTTCACGATGCCGCGGGCACCGGCGACATCCAGCCGGACGACGCCCGCCTCCTGCCCGTCGACCAGGACGATGTAGACATGCCGGTCTCGATGCCGGAGGCTCTCGTGGAACCAGCGCTCGTGAGTCTCGAACGAGATCGGGCTCGTATCGAAGGACGCCGCGCGCGTCCCTTCGTCGTTCCTCCAGAGCCAAACCTGCCGGCAATCCTCCGGCGTCGCAGGCCGGAGCGTCACCCGCTTCGCAGGGGTGCCGCCTACGCCACGGGTGGAATTGGCCCGCGTGCTCACACCAGATCCCATGTGAGCACCGTGTCCTCCTCGATGTCCACCTTGGCGACTCGACCCACGAGCAAATCGACGAGCTTGGGTCGGATTCCGTGGCCGGGCCGTTTGATGGTCACCATCGAGCGATCGATGACCGCGCCCTGGGGGATGGCCCGCGCGGCCACGAGGCTGCGCCGCGCCTTCTGGTGCATCTCGTGCTCCTCCGGGCTGGGACCAAGCTTGAGCCCATCGCCCATGGCTGCCTCCACCTCACGGATCTGTCGCACCATCGCCGTGAGCTCGCCGGGCTCGACCGCGAACGGATGGTCCGGCCCGGGCAGCGCGCGGCTCAACGTGAAGTGCTTCTCGATCACGCACGCCCCCAGCGCCGCCGCCGCCACCGCGACGTGGATGCCGAGGCTGTGATCTGAGAGCCCCGTCGGTACGGCGAACGCGTAGCGTAGCGTCGCCATGGCGCGCAGATTCATTCGAGCGGGCGGCGCCGGATACAGCGAGGCGCACTGGAGAAGGATCACGTCTCGATTGCCTGCGGACGCGCATGCCTCGACGGCGTCGGCAATATCCTCGTAGCTCGCGAGGCCCGTCGACAGAATCATGGGCCGGCCCTTTGCCGCGGCGTAGGCGATGAGGGGAAGGTCGACGATCTCGAAGGACGCGATCTTGTACGCCGGCACGTCGAGCGCCGCCAGCTCGTCCACCGCCCGATGGTCGAAGGGGGTCGAGAGAAAGAGGATGCCCTGCTTCTTCGCGTATGCCGCCAGCTCGCCCTGCCACTCACGGGGCAGCTCGATCTCCTTGATGAGATCCCACGTGTCCTTGGAGCTCACGCCTTCCAGGTAGGAGAACCGCGGCGTCTTCTTCGAGTAAAGGGTCTCGGCCGAGTACGTCTGGAACTTCACCGCGTCGGCCCCGGCGTGGACCGCGACGTCGATCAGCTCCCTGGCCATGGACTGGTCACGGTTGTGATTGGCGCCGGCCTCGGCGATGACGAAGCAGGGCTCGCCGGCCCCGATCCATTGGTCGCGGACCTTGATCCGCGCGTCAGATGCTGCGCTCATCGCTGACGCTCCCATCCCGTGCGCGGCCGCGCGCGCACGACTCTCACCGGGCGTCCCGCCCGGCGCCGGCGGTGTTGCACACCTGGGCGATAGCTTCCGCCACGCGCTCGGCGCCGCGGCCATCGACGTGGCGTCGCCCCTCGGCGGCCATCCGCCATCGAAGCTCGCGGTCGGCCGCGACGCGTCGAACCGCGCCCCTGAGCGAGGGCTCCGCGCTCACCACGAGCCCGGCTCGGCTCAACGCCTCGATGTTGAGTCGCTGATTGTCAGCGCAGCACAGGCCGACGGCGGGTGTCCCCGTCGCGAGGCATTCGTAGAGGGTCATGCCACCGGCCGTCACCGCGAGGTCTGCGCGCCGGATCAGCTCACGGAGCGAGCGCTGCCCACGGTGCGCGATCACGAGGCCGCCGTCGTCGGGAAGGTCGTCTGCATACAACCCGAGCGCGACATCGACTGTCGCCGAGGGCACCGCGCGCCGGACGGCCGAGACGGCCGTCGCGAGCGCCGACGCCGTGGCACTCCCGCCGAGCGTCACGAGCACTCGTCCCACGATTTCGGCGGGAACGCGGTCAGGCGATGCGGCGAACGCCGGGTCCACCAGCGAGTATTCCGGCCCGAGCAGAAGCTTCGTGTCGGCGGCACAGCGATAGGAAAGCCGCGCGGCGTGGAACGCGCCGTTCACCACGACATGGACCGGAACGGCGCGGTCGGCGAGGTCGTCGATCGCAATCACGCAACCAATAGCGCGCAAGCGCGACAGGAGCTCCGGCGTTGCCCGGTACGAGTCGACGACCACGGCGTCGGGATGCCAGGCGGCCACCGGCGCGCACACGGTCATGGGCTCCTGCGTCCAGTCGAGATACACCGCGTCGTGCCCCGCCACATCCGTGGCGCCGTCGATCAGGAACCGCGCGCCGGCGCCTCGCCGACGCAGCGCCGTGGCGAGCGCCTGACAGCGCCGCAGGTGGCCGAGTCCGACCACCGGGCCCGCTTCGGTGATGTACACGACCGAGAGACTCATCGGAGGTAGTAGGCCAGCACCTTCCGTAGCGCCACGATGACGTCGTCGATGTCGCCGTCGGTCATGGCGGGGAAGATCGGCAGCGTGAGGATCCGCTCGGCGATCGCTTCTGCCCGTGGGCAAAGGCCGCGACGAAAGCCCAGGCGCGCGTAGTAGGAGTGCCAGTAGGCCGGGACGTAGTGGAGCACCACACCAATGTTCTCGGCGCGAAGCGCCGCGAAGACCGTCTCGCGGTCCACCGAGAGCCGCTCGAGGTCGATGAGAACGGGGAAGATGTGCCACGCGTGGCGCATCCCCTCACCCGTGGCGGGAAGCGCCAGCCCGGGCAGATCCTTGAGATCGGAACGGTACCGCTCGGCGATGGCCGTCCGCCGCGCCAGGATCGCGTCGAGCCTGCCGAGTTGGGAGAGCCCGAGCGCGCACTGGAAGTCGGTGAGCCGGTAGTTGAAGCCGAGGTCGACCATGTCGGCGTAGAGCAGGCCGCGAGCCTGGCGCTCCGCCGAGCCGACGCTGAGCCCGTGGTTTCTGAAGCGCCGCAGACGTTCGGCGAGCGCCTCGTCGTTGGTGGTCACCACGCCGCCCTCGCCGGTCGTCATGTGCTTGACCGGATGCAGGCTGAAGACCGTGAGGTCGCTGAGCGAGCCGATCGGACGATCCTGATACTCGGCGCCGAGCGCGTGGGCGGCATCCTCGATGATGGTGAGGCCGCGGTCTCGCGCCTGGGCCTGAATCGCCGCGAGATCACAGGGTTGACCCGCAAAGTGGACAGGGATGATCGCCTTCGTACGTGGCGTGACCCGCGACGCGAGCAGGGCGGGGTCCAGGTTCAGGGTATCGCTGCGGATATCCCCGAATACGGGACGGCCCCCGAGGTAGAGCACCGCGTTCGAGGTGGCGACAAACGTCAAGGGCGTGGTAATGGCCTCGTCACCGGGGCCGATCCCAGCGGCGAAGCACGCGGCGTGCAGAGCCGCGGTTCCTGAGCTGACGGCCACGGCGTAGCGGGCGGCCACCCGCTCGGCGAAGCATCGCTCGAACTCCGCGACCACGGGCCCGGTCGTGATGAAGTCGCCGCGCAGCGCCTCGACAACCGCGCGGATGTCGTCCTCCTCGATCCGCTGTCGCCCGTAGGGCAGCAGGCACGCGCGCACCGGACGACCACCATGGACGGCCAGAGCCTCACTCACGAGCCAGCTCGCTCATCTGCGAGGGCGATAGCCACCGCGAGTTGGTGTCGCTCGAGTAGCGGAATCCGGCCGTCAGCCGCTTGCCGCCGTCGGGGCTGCAGAATGTCCAGGAACGATGGATTGGCTCAAGCACGAACATGTCCTCGAACTCGAGCACCTGCCGCCCCTCGTCTTCGGCGATGAGGATCTCGTGCAACTTCTCGCCCGGCCGCATACCGATGAACTCGACCTGACAGCCCGGCGCAATCGCCTCCACCAGATCCAGGAGACGCATACTCGGGATCTTGGGCACGAAGATCTCGCCGCCCTGCATGGCCTCGGCGCACCGAACCGCGAACCGGACGCCCTGCTCGAGTGTGATCCAAAACCGCGTCATCCCCGGGTCAGTCACGGTCACCCGTCCGGTGGCCCGCTGCCTGCTGAACAGCGGGATCACGCTTCCTCGGCTGCCGATGACGTTGCCGTAACGCACGACGCTGAACGTCGTGCCGCGCCCCCAGCCGTACACGTTGCCCTGGACGAGCAACTTCTCGGCGCAAAGCTTCGTCGCTCCATAGAGGTTCACCGGCTGCGCCGCCTTGTCGGTGCTGATCCCGACGACTCGCTTGACGCCCTGATCGATGGCCGCGTCGATGACGTTCTTGGCGCCCATCACGTTGGTCTGGATCGCCTCGAACGGGTTGTACTCGCACGCGGTGATCTGCTTGAGGGCGGCGGCGTGGAACACGATGTCCACGCCGTGCATCGCCATCTCGAGCCGGGCGCGATCGCGGACGTCGCCGATGAAGTAGCGGACCGACGGGTGATCGAACCGCGCCATCATCTCGGACTGTTTCAACTCATCACGGCTGAAAACGACGAGCCGACGCGGATGGTATTCCGTCAGCATGATCTCGACGAGCTTGTTGCCGAAGGAGCCGGTGCCGCCGGTGATCATCACCCCCGCGTCCGACCACCGGAGCGGCTCCTGAGGCGTCGGCGTGTTCACCGGAGTTCTCCGCGGACGGCCATCAGAGATTTCCAAGGGCCTCGACCTCGGCGAACTGTAGCCGGTAGAGCCGGCTGTAGGTCTCGTTCGTGGCGAGAAGCTCGGCGTGCCGGCCGATCGCTTCGACCACGCCGCGGTTGATGACGACGATCTTGTCGGCGTTGAGCACCGTCGAGAGCCGGTGCGCGATCACGATCGATGTCGTGCCCTGGATCACGCGCTCGATCGCCTGCTGCACCAGGCGCTCCGACTCGCTGTCCAGGGAACTCGTCGCCTCGTCGAGTATGAGCACCTGCGGCCGCCCCAGGATGGCGCGCGCGATCGCCACGCGCTGGCGCTGCCCGCCCGACAGGCGGGCGCCACGATCGCCGACCATCGTGTCGTACCCGTCTGGAAAGTCCATGATCTGGTCGTGGACGTTGGCGATCTTGGCCGCCCTGACGATGTCCGCGTCGGTCACGCCGTTGCGGCCATAGGCGATATTCTCCCGGATCGAGGCATTGAAGAGCAGCGCTTCCTGGGACACGACGCCGAACAGACCGCGGTAGGGCGCCCCCTGCAGCATCTTGAGGTCCTGACCGTCGATGCTGACCTTCCCGGCCACCGGGTCGTACAGCCGGAGGATCAGGTCGGCGACGGTCGACTTGCCGCTGCCGCTCGGTCCCACCAGCGCGACGACCTCACCACGGAGGATCTCGAAGCTCACGCCGGTGAGCACCCGCTCGCCGCCATAGTCGAAGGTGACGTCGCTCAGGACGAGCCGATCGCGGAATTCGCTGATCGACCTCGATCCGTCCTTCACCAGCGGCTCGAGCCGGAGCAGATCGGTGATCCGGCTCGACGCGGCCAGCGTGGCCTGCAATGACGTATAGGCCCCGCTGAGCAGGCTGAGCTGCGCCAACGCGGAGCGACCCACGTAGAGAAAAAGAAAGAACGCCGGGACCGCGAGGTTACCTCTGAGCAGCTCATACGCGGCCAGGGCAATGAGCGTCGCCTCCCCGAGGTAGCTGATCGTCAAACGCACCGGGTCTTCGAGGTGCTTGTACAGCGCGAATCTAAGGTTGATTCCCACCACGGAATGGACGGCGTGTCGGAGGCGGCTGAGCTCGAATGCCTCGGCGCCGAACGACTTGACCACGCGGATCGAGAGGATCGACTCCTGGAACCGGGCGGCCAGGTCGGCAAGCGCCGAAAACTGGCCGGTGGCGAGTCTCCGGATCGGACCCCGCACCAGGCGGCTGACACCGTAGTGCATGATCGCCGGAGCGAAGGCGGCGAGGACGAGCACTGGGCTGGTCCCCACGAGCAAGTACCCGTAGAACGCCAGCAGCAGCGGGGCCGTCAGCACGGTGCAGACGATGGTCTCGAGTCCGATCGTGGCGGCGTTCGTATCGTTCCCCAGCCGGGAAACCAGCTCGCCCGTCCGCTGGCGACTGAAGAAGCCCATTGAGAGCCCGAGTAGGTGGCGAAGCAGGTCGCACTGGAGCGCCGCGTTCGCGCGGACGCGAACCCAGAGCGCGAGGAGGTAGGCGCCAAAGTCGATCCAGCCCTTCAGGAAACCGGCCGCGACGTACACACCGCACAAGACGACGATCATGCGGAAGCGGTCGCCGACCGCCTGGACCCCGACCCACTGGAAGAACGCCGCGCCGAGATTGTGAAGCGACAGCGCACCGCCCGCCCCCGGAGCGGTGTCGAGCGCTCCGGCCCCCGCCTTCCCGAGCGCCAGATCCAGGATTGCGGCCATGAGGACGGGAAAGAGCGCGGCAAACGCGGCGGCAAGATAGCTCGTGATGAGCAGCAGGCTGACGGCCCACCAGTACGGCGCAGTGTAGTTGCGCAGAAGCCAAACGAACTGCCTCAAGTCACTGGCCGGCTTCAGGCTAGCCCCCATCCAGATCAGGGTGCGGCCGACGAAGCGTCAGGAGCTTGTGCTGCGGTATTCCGAGGTCCCTCAGCTCGGCGAGGTAGCGCTCTGGCTGGTCAAAGGTCGCGATGATGATCCCGTCCACCTGTTCGTTGAGGATCTCGCTCAGTCCCCGGACGGTGAACCCCAGGAAATCGCCGCCGCCCTCCCGGGCAAAGATCCCAATTGGCTCGAGGTTCAGCTCTTTCAGGGTGATGTATGCGAGCTCGGCGGCCTCACCGGTGCCGTAGAGGACGACACGCTTCGCTCCGTTACCCGGCAGGTGGCCGAGGGTCTCCCGAAGGATCTCGCGCGTGCGACGGTAGATGTTGATCGAGGCGCTCATGTAGTCGTACGTCAGCCGGCTCTTCTCCGTGAGCCCACGCGCGGTCAAGAGGTATCGCAGGCGCTTTCGCGCGGCCGGCCGGTGTGGAAACCCCGCGACTTTGATGTAGCCCTTCTTGACCAGGCGCTTCAGATAGAGGTTGGTCAGTCCAAGGGCGACGCCGAGACGGGCCGCCAACACGCGCTGGGTTGTCGAGCTCTCTTCGGCAATCGCCGTCAGAATCTCGAACTCACGTTCGACCCGACGCTCCATCGTTGTTCAACAAATGAACATAGGGGCTCCTCGAGCGTCAAGCAAAAAGTTGTCTCCGGATTCGCCGCGCGCAATGCAGGCGAGCCCGCAGATCCGTATTCGGTTCGTGAGGCTCCGATCGTTGATCGGACCAGCGGACGGTCTGTCTGTTATCGGGTTGGGGCTCTGGGAGCAACCACTCCGGAGACGCTCGTCGTCAGGGGGAGGACCGAGCGACAACCCCCACCGGATGATTGTCGCCGACGTGACACCCCGGGCACGACCACCGGCGAGCGGGACTGACGCTCGGGCGGAAGCGCGGGGGTTACTCGCCGATGACCTGGATGCTGATCTCGCGCTTCCGGGGGCCGTCGAGCTCGGCGAAGATGACGGACTGGAATCGACCGAGCGTCAGCTCGCCGTTGTTCACCCCGACCGCGATGTTGCGCCCGAGGAGGGCGGCCCGCAGATGCGAGTGCGCGTTGCCGCGCTCGCAGTCGGACACGCGCGGGTCGTCGTGCCGATAGCCGTCGCGCTCGGGCACGAGCCGCTCGACCAACGACCGCAGATCGTCGATCAGCGCGCTCTGGAACTCGTTGACGAACAGCGCGCAGGTCGTGTGGAGCGTGTTGACGAGCGCGATCCCGGTGGTGACGGCGAACTGCTGGACGGCGTCGCGCACGAGCTTGGTGATGTCCGAGATCTCGGTCTGCTCGTCCGTCGACAGCGTGAAGGACGTGTTGTAAACCTTCATCGTCGTGCTTTCTCCGCGGCGCACCGCTTGGATCCCGATACGTTCCCAGCCAGGCTGCGCCAGAGTCAAGCGTTACGATACCGACATATTTCCGGGAATGTCAATTTCTTTGGGCCCGAGTCGGCGAAAGTGCTCGACTTCTCGGCCCGATTTCCATCGCTTGCGACGGCGCTCGATCACGCCGTCTTGGGATCGAGCAGATCCCGCAGCCCGTCGCCCAGCAGATTGAGCCCCAGCACGGTGAGGGCAATGGCGCCGCCCGGGAACACGGCGAACCAGGGGTTCATCGACAGGAAGTTCTGCGCCTCTCTGAGCATGAGCCCCCACGACGGGTGCGGCGGCTGCGTGCCCAGGCCGAGATACGCCAGGCCCGCCTCGGCCAGGATCGCGATCGGAAAGCTCGTGGTGGCCTGAACGATCAGCGGGGCCAGCGTGTTCGGCAGAATGTGTCGCGCGATGAGGCGCCGATCGCGCGCACCGAGCGCGCGGGCCGCGACGACGAACTCGCGCGCGCGAAGCTCGAGGAAGCCCGCGCGGGTCAGGCGCGCGAAGGCCGGCACGAACGCGATGCCGATGGCGACCATGCTGATCACGATGCCCGGGGCGAACACCGCCGCGAACAGGAGCGCCGAGAGAATCGCCGGGAATCCCTGGATCGCGTCGACCAGGCGCATGAACGCCTCGTCGATCCATCCGCCGACGTAGCCGCTGAGGATGCCGATCAGCATCCCGATGGCGGCGCCGATGCCGACCGCGATCACGCCGACGGCGATCGAGATGACGGTGCCCGTCATCACGCGCGAGAGCACGTCGCGGCCGTACTGGTCGGTGCCGAACAGATGCGCGCCCGACGGTCCCTGCAGGCGGCCGGTGATCGACATCGCGAGCGGATCTTGCGGCGTGTAGACGAGGCTCAGCGCCGCGGTCGCGAGCAGGAGCGCGGTGATCGCCACGCCGAGCGTGAACGTCACGTGTCGGAGCGGCCGCCGCCGGGTCATCGCGACCCTTCATTCATAGCGACCCGTCACTCATAGCGGATTCGGGGATCCAGCACGAGGTAGAGCAGGTCGACGGCGAAGTTGATCAGCACGATCGTCGACGCGACGAAGAGGGTCACGCCCTGCACGACCGGCAGATCGCGCGCGGTGATGGCGCCGAGCGCCAGGCGGCCGAGGCCCGGCAGCGCGAACACCGACTCGAGAATGATCGCGCCGGCCATGAGCTGGCCGAGCTGGAGGCCGGCCACCGTCACGATCGGGATCAGCGCGTTGCGCAGCGTGTGCTTGGCGATCACCGAGAGCTCGCTCACGCCCTTGGCGCGCGCGGTGCGCACGTAGTCCTCGCGCAGCACGTCGAGCACCGAGGAGCGCGTGGCGCGCACGAGCACGGCCATCTGGAAGAATCCGAGCGCGATCGCCGGCAGCAGGAGCGAGCGCACGCCGGGCCAGAGCCCGTTCGACCAGCCGGCGAAGCCGCCGGACTGCACCCAGCCCAGGTGCACCGAGAACAGGAGGATCAGGAGCAGGCCGGCCCAGAACCCCGGGATCGCGATGCCGATCTGCGAGACGACCATCGCCAGGTAATCACCGGCGCGCCGGTGGCGGCGCGCGGCGTAGAGCCCGAGGGGCAGCGCGGTCACGGCCATGAGGACCGCCGCCATCACGGTCAGCGGCAAGGTCACCGGCAGCCGGCTCAGGATCAGGCGCCCGACCGGCACATCGTACTGGAGCGACACGCCGAGATCACCCCGGAGCGCGCGCGCGAGCCACTCGGTGTACTGGACCAGGATCGGACGGTTGAGCCCGAGCGCCTCGCGCAGCCGCGCCGCCGCCTCGGGGCTTCCCTCGGGGCCGATGATCACCAGCGCCGGGTCGCCGGGGAGCACGCGGACGACGACGAACACGAGGCCCGAGACGAAGAAGAGGGTCGCGACGAACGCCGCGACCCTCCTGGCGATGTACCGCCGCAAATTCCTACGCGAGCGACCCGACTACTTGGCCCACGAGACCTCTGAGAGATCGAACGCCGGCGCCGGCAAATCTTTCCAGAGGCCCTGCAAGCCCTTCTTGGTCACGGCCAGCCGGGGATGGATGTAGAGCCAGACGACCGGCGCGTCCTCGACGAGCTTCTTCTGCATCTTCACGTAGAGCTCGCGCCGCGCCTTGTCGTCGACGGTGATCTCGGACTCCTGGAAGAGCTTCTGGAACTCGGCGCTGTCGTACCGGAAGTAGTATTTCGGGTTCGCATAGTTGGCGATGTCCCACGCCTCGGCGTGGCCGATGATCGTGAGATCGTAGTCGGCGTCCTTCCACACGCGCGAGAGCCACTGCCCCCACTCGATCTGCTCGATCTTGATCTTCACGCCGATCTTCGAGAGCTGGTCGGCCAGGACCTCGCCGGTGCGCACCGTGTAGTAGTACTGGGGCGCGACCCGCAGCACCGCCTCGAACCCGTGCGGATAGCCGGCCTCGGCGAGGAGCTTCTTGGCCTTGGCCGGGTCGTAGGGCATGGCGCCCGACATGTCGACGAAGTAGGGATTGAGCGGGTCGACGTTGGTCCCGATCACGCGCCCGAGGCCGAACATCGCGCCCTTGACGACGTCGGGCTTGTTGATCCCGTAAGTGACGGCGCGACGCACGCGCACGTCGGTGAACGGCTTCTTCGAGTTGTTCATCGACATGATGACGTCGTTCGTCGTCTCGCCCACGATCACCTGGAAGCGCGCGTCCTTCTGGAGATCCGGGATGTGCTCGGGGCCGAGGCCGAACATGGCGGCGTCGACGTCGCCCGCCTTCAGCGCGGCCAGCGCGGCGTTCGGGTCCGGGATGAACCGGTATGTGACGCGGTCGAGCTTGGGCAGGCCCTTGACGTGGTAATCGGAATTCTTCACGAGCACGATGCGGTCGCCGCGCACCCACTCGCCGAGCTTGTAGGGCCCGGTGCCGATCGGCTCGCTCTTCAGCGTGTCGACCGCCTCCCGCGGGTAGATGACCGAGCCCTGGCGCGCCATGTTGAGGAGGAAATTGGCGGTGGTGGTCTTGAGCGTGAACGTGATCGTGTAGTCGTCCTTCACGATGATGTCGCCGATGGCCGCGTAGTTCGCCGGCGCCGGATGCTTCGTCTCCGGATTCATCGCCCGGTCGATGACGAACTTCACGTCGGCGGCCTTCATCTCGCGCCCGTTGTGGAACCGGACGCCGCGCTTGAGGAAGAACGTGTAGTTCTTGTTGTCCGACGTGTTCCAGCGCTCGGCGAGCCACGGCACGAGCTTGCCGTGGCGATCCACCTTCACGAGCGCCTCCTGCACGTTGTAGAAGACCACCGCCGCGGTGGCGGAGGCCGGCGTCGCCGTGAGGTCCAGGCCCGGCGGCTCCGTCGCCACCTGCACGACCAGGTTCTCCGCGGCCGCGGCGGGGGACGCGAGCGGAAGCATGGCGAGCGCGACGAGCAGTAGCGTTCCGAGGTGCCGCATCGGACGATCCTCCTAGCGCTTGGACGACGACTTGAAGTACTCGACCGTCCGCCGGAACCCCTCGTCGAAGTCGACCAGCGGCGAGTACCCCATGAGCCGCTTGGCCTTCGACACGTCGGCGAGCGTGTGGGGTACGTCGCCGGCACGGGAGGGCGTATGGTGCCGCTCGAGCTTGCGACCCAGGAGGCCCTCGAGCCTCGCGATGATGTCCAGGAGGCTCACGCGATCACCGCAGCCGACGTTGAAGACCTCGCCCGCCGCGGCCGGCGCCTTGCCGGCGAGCAGGTTGGCCTCGACGACGTTGTCGATGTAGGTGAAGTCGCGCGACTGCGTGCCGTCGCCGTGCACCTCGAGCGGCTGGCCGCGCAGCCCCCATTGGATGAAGCGCGCGATGACCGCCGCGTACTGCGACTTCGGATCCTGACGCGGGCCGAAGACGTTGAAGTATCGCAGGCCGACCGTCTCGACGTTGTAGAGGCGCGTCCAGATCGTGGCGTACTGCTCGCCGGCCGCCTTCGACACCGCGTAGGGCGAGAGCGGCGCCGGCGGCTGATCCTCGCGCTTGGGCAGATCCGGCCGGTCGCCGTAGACCGACGACGACGAAGCGTAGACCACGCGCGGCACCTTGCAGCGCCGCGCGGCTTCGAGCACGTGGAGCGTGCCGGTGACGTTGTTGTCGTTCGCGCCCAGCGGGTCCTTCACCGAGCGGGGCACCGAGCGCATCGCCGCCTGGTGGTAGATCACGCGGGCGCCGCGTGCCGCGCGCAGGAGCACCGAAAGATTCCGGACGTCCCCGCGGAGCACTTCGAGCTGGCGGCGGAATTTCGGCGCGAAGCCGAGGTTGACGCGAGCGCCGGTCGAGAAGTTGTCGAGGACGCGGACGCGAGCGCCGTCGGTCAGGAGCCGCTCGACGAGGTGCGAGCCGATGAAGCCGGCTCCTCCCGTCACGAGCGCGAGATCGTTCACTCGCCGATTGTATCATCGCCGGCTCGCGCGACCCTCCGTCGCCGGCGCCTCGACATCTCGGAAATCGGCACGGTACGGTGGGCCGGCGTCCCGATGAGCACCGACGTGCCCGTCGACTCGACGGCTAGCTGCGTCGAGACGCGTTCGCGGCCCGGTACACCTCGGCGGTCTTCGCGACCATCGACTGGACGGTGAACTCTCTCCGCACGCGCTCGCGGCCCGCCTGCCCCATCCGGCGGCGCCGCTCGGGATCGTTCAGGAGCGACTCGATTGCGACGGACATGGCCGCGTCGTCGCCGGGAGGCACGAGCAATCCGGTCGCGTCGGGCTCGACGACATCCTGGTGGCCCGGAACCTCCGTGGCGATCACGGCAAGCCCCGACGCCATCGCCTCCAGCGGGGCGAGCGGGAGCCCTTCCTTCGACGACGCGGTGACGTAGAGGTCGCAGCTCGAGTACGGATTCGTCTGCCAGCCGATCGCGCCGGGATTGACGACGCGGACCTTCAGCTCGCCGGCGCGCTGATCGATCCGGGCTTTCTCCGGTCCCTCACCGGCCAGCAAGAGCACCACGTTCGGGTTCCGCTGCGCGACGCGCGCCAGCGCCTTCAGCAGCACGTCGTGTCGCTTGACGGGATCGAAGCGCGCCACACAGCCGAGAACCTGGTCGTCGGCATTCAGCCCGAACGCCGCCTTGCCGCTGACCGGACGTGCGGCCAGCTCGTCGACGTCGATACCATTCACGACGACGACGCTCCGGCCGGATCGGGCCACCCCCAGTCTGCGCGCTTCGTTCTGCTGCGTTCTGGAGACGTTGATCACCGTGTGCGTGATGCCCGCCAGCCATCGCTCGAGCGTGAGATAGAGGTACTGGCCGGCGCGGGAGTAGCTTTCGTAATGGATGCCGTGAAACGTGTGGACCGCCGGCACGCCGACCAGCCACGCCGCCAGCCGACCATAGAGGCCGGCGCCCTTGCCGTGCGTGTGCACGACATCGGCGCGCGTGTCGCGAACAAGTCGCTCCACGGCTCGCAGCGTCAGCGGGAACGCTCGGAACGTGTCGACGGCCACCTCGCCGAGCTCGATACCGAGCGTACGGAGGTCCGCCGCGAACCGCTGGTTCCGAGGCCCGGCGACCGCGACCTTGAACTCGTCCGCCGGGAGACGGCGAACGAGATCAAAGACCTGGCGCGGGCCGCCGCCCAGCGTCGTCGCGGTGAGGAGCTGCAGGACGCGAATCACGGCACCATAGTAACCTCCGGGGGTCGCCGGCCCAGGCGCGCCTATAAGTTGTTGACGTCGACCCGCCGACGGTCGATCATCCCTCATCGCGATGAGCTCGACCGACTTCCCTCTCGACGGATCCGTCGTCCTCTGAGCCCGAGGAGAGTACCGATGGCGTCCCCAGCGTTCGTCGCCGGCGACTTCAAGATTTTCGACGTGAAGGGATTCAAGCCGCGCATGACCGAGATCCGCGCGCGCGTCCGCCCGAAGCTCGACGCGTTCGGGGAGAGCCTGACGCCCTCGGTGGGCCGCTCGGTCGGCGGCGACGTCTTCGCGCACGTCGCCCAGCACGCCCGCCGCACCGTGAACCCGCCCGACGATACGTGGGTCGCGTTCGGGCCCGACGCTCGCGGATACAAGAAGCACAGCCACTTCAAGATCGCGGTCTCGAGGAGCGCCGTGCGCTTTCTCTTCGAGATCGGCCCCGAGCACGCCGACAAGCCGCGCTGGGCGACGGCCTGGAAGAAGAACGCGCCCAAGGTGGGGCCGGTCCTCCGGCGAGTGAAGCACCTGGCGTGGTTCAAGAACGAGCACGACGAAGAGCCGGCGGCTCCCCTCGCCGACCTCACGCCCGAGAAGCTCGGCGAGCTCGCCGACGAGCTGACCCGGACGCGCGACGGTCAGTTCGTCGTCGGACGCGCGGTGCCGGCCGATGAGGCGGCGCGCTGGACGGAGGCGCAGTACCGCTCCGCCGCGCTCGAGACCTTCCGCGCGCTGGCCCCCCTCTACCGGCTCCGGTAGGCGTGGAGACCCACGCCGTCATCTTCGACATGGATGGCGTGCTGGTCGACTCCGGGGCGCACCATCGAGCGGCCTGGCGCGCGCTGCTGGATGAGCTCGGCGTGGTGCCCGCCGAGCCGGATTACTGGCGCCTGACGATCGGCCGGCCGAGCATCGAGGCCGTTCCGTTGCTCCTCGGCCGCGAGACGTCGTGGGCGGAGGCGCAGCGTCTGGCGGCGCGCAAGCAGGAGCACTATCGCCGGCTCGCCAGCGAAGGCCCCGCGCTGGTTCACGGCGTTGCGGGATTCGTCGCCGGCCTGGCCGGTCAAAGGGTGCCCCGGGCCGTCGCCACGTCGGCATCGCGCCACGACGTCGAGGTGCTCCTGACCCGGTCCGGGCTGCGCGATCGATTCGAGGTCGTGGTGGCCGCCGAGGACGTGCGCCGGGGCAAGCCCGATCCCGAAGTCTACCTGCTCGCCGCGCACCGCCTCGGCGTCGCGCCCGAGCGCTGTCTCGTGTTCGAGGACGCGGTGGTGGGGGTGCAGGCGGCGCGAAGCGCCGGGATGCGGGCCATCGGCGTGAGTACCGCCCATACGGAGATCGAGCTGCGGGCGGCCGGCGCGGAGCGCGCGGTCGAGGATTTCGAGGGCATGTCATGGCCAGTGTGAACGCGGCGGACTTCTGGACCGATCTCTACGCGCGGGGCGGCGACGGATGGGAGATCCGTCAGCCGGCGCCGCCGCTCGTCGAGTTCATGGATCTCACCCCGCCCGCGCCCGGACGAGTGGCCGTGCCGGGCTGCGGCCGCGGCCACGACGTGCGCTTCCTGGCCCGTCGCGGCTACTCGGCGGTCGGCTTCGACTTCTCGGCCGCGGCGGTCGCCGCGGCCCGCGAGCTCGCGAAGACCGACAACGTCTCCGCCGAGTTCGTCGAGCGCGACATCTTCACGCTCGCCGGCGACTACGGGCGCGCGTTCGACGGCATCTGGGAGTACACGTGCTTCTGCGCCATCGATCCCCGACGGCGCGCGGAGTACGTGCGGACGATGAGCGCGATCGTCAAGCCGGGCGGCTGGCTGCTGGCGTGCTTCTTTCCCCTCCGGCGCCGCGCCGCCGGCCCGCCCTTTCCGGTGTCCGAGCGTGAAGTACGCCGATTGTTCGCGCCGGCATTCCGGATCGAGCGCGCCTATCCGCCTCGCTCGGTCAGGGCCCGGCAGGGTCAGGAGTGGATGGTGCTCCTGCGCCGGGTGAACGCGCCCGCGTGAGAACGACCGGGGCGCCTGTGCTACCGTACCGGCGACCCAGGCGAGAGAACCATGGCTGACAAAGAGCCCTCCAAGCCGGCGCGGGAGCTCGCGTCGCAGATCGAGCGAGACGGCGGCCAGGTCCTGGCCCTCTACCAGGAGCCCGTCGGCGACCACTGGCAGATCTTCTGCCTTCTCCCGCGCACGAAGTGCGAGGCGAGCCCCTATCAGCGCGATCTCTCGCCGACTCACGTGAAGCGACTCACCGAATCGATCAAGCGGCTCGACCGCTTCGTGGATCCGATCGTCGCGATCTCGCCCCGGCCCGGGGTCTACTGGACGCCGAACGGCAACCATCGGCGCGCCGTGCTCGACAAGCTGAAGGCCGACGTCATTCCCGTCATCCTGGTCGTCGAGCCGGAGATGCTCTTCGAGGTGCTCCCGCTCAACGTCGAGAAGGCGCACAACCTCAAGGAAAAGTCGCTCGAGGTGATCCGGATGTACCGGGCGCTCGTGAAGGAGGAGCCGGACACCACCGAAGAGAAGTGGGCCTCGCAGTTCGAGTCGCCGCACTTCATCACGCTCGGCCTCCTCTACGAGGAGAACCGGCGGTTCGCGGGCGGCGCGTTCGCGCCGATCCTGCGCCGGGTCGACAAGTTCCTCAAGCAGACCTTGCCCAAGGGGCTCGACGCGAGGACGGAGCGCGCCGACCTGGTCCGTGCCGCCGACCAGGCGCTCGGCGTCGCCGTCGCGAAGATCAAGAAGCGCGGGATCAACCATCCCTACGTGAAAAACTACCTCCTCGCGCGCACCACGCCGCTCACGCGCGCGCGCAAGACGCTCCCATCGTTCGAGCAGACCTTCAAGAAGCTGAAGGACAACCTCGACGAGTTCGACGTGAGCAAGGTCCGCTACGACGAGATCCAGCGCTCCGCGATCATGTCCTCGTCGTCCTCCGAGTAGTCATGACCCCCCTGGCCGGTCGCGTCGCGGTCGTCACCGGTGGGACGGGCGCGCTCGGGCAAGCCGTCACGATGCGGCTGCTCGCTGACGGGGCGATCGTCGCCGTGCCATATGCGGTCGAAGATGAGCGTGAGCGGCTAGCTCAGCGGGTCGCCGCCGTCGACCGACAGCGCCTGATCTTGCAAACGGTCGACGTGATCGACGTGAAGGCGATGACCGCCTTCGCCGAAGGTGTCGTCGCGGGCCGGGGCAAGATCGATATCCTCGTGGCCGGCGTCGGCGGCTTTGCCGGGGGCTCGCTCCTCGAGACCGACGTCGAGACCTGGAAGCGCATGCTCGACCTCAACCTGACCAGCGCGTTCAGCGTCGCGAAGGCCGTGGTGCCCGCCATGGCGAGGGCCCGGTATGGCCGGGTGGTCATCGTCGCCTCGCGGGCGGTCGTGCCGCCGGCGGGCGGCTTCATCGCCTACACCGTCGCCAAGGCCGGGGTGATCGCCTTCACCCAGGCGCTCGCCCAGGAGACGCGGCCCAACGGGATCACGGTGAACGCGGTCCTGCCGAGCACCATGGATACCCCGGCGAACCGCACGGCGATGCCGGACAGCGACCGGAAGGGCTGGGTCCCGGTCGAGGCTGTCGCCGACGCGATCGCCGTCCTCGCGCGCGAAGCATCCGCCCATATCACCGGTACCCTCCTGGCGATCTGACGCCACCCCTTGGGGGCTCCGGAAAGCGGGCCCCGGGAGGCCGGCTACCGTAAACGAAGCGATACCCCACGCGTCCAATCAATCAGTGGTTTAAGCGGTCGGAATCCGAGTAACGGAGGGACCGATGAAGCCTCTGACGACGATGGCGGTGGGAGCGGCAGTCCTGGCGCTGGGGTACGGCGCCGCCGACGCCCAGAACGGGCGGCAGATCAAGAACGACCGGCAGGACGTTCGCCAGGATCGACGGGAGCTGCACCGGGACAACCGGGATGTCCGTCAGGACCGGCGGGAGCTCGCCGGGGACCGGCAGGCGCTCAACCAGGACATCAAGGCCGGACGCACCAGCGAGGTCAGGCAGGACCGCGCGGAGATTCGCGGTGACAGGCGTGAGGTCCGCGAGGATGTCCGTGACCGGCGCGACGACCGCCGCGATCTTCAGAAGGATCGGCGGGACCTCCGAAATGATCAGGACGTGAGGCGCGACAAGCAGGACGTTCGCCAGGATCGGCGGGAGCTCCAGCGCGACAACCGTGACGTCCGTCAGGATCGGCGCGAGCTGGCCGGCGACCGCCATGAGCTGCGCGAAGACGTTCGGGATCGACGGGACGACCGGCGCGACCTTCGCCAGGATCAGCGCGAGCTGGCACGCGACGAGCGGACCCGGTAGTCACCGGGAAGACTTGCCGCCGGGCAGTCGGGAGTGACAAGGTGAAGGGTGAAGGGGCAACAGGCGAGTGGAGCCATCGGACGAAGCGCTCTGCGAGCGCGTGGCGAGGCGAGACGAGGCGGCGTTCGACCTCCTCGTGTCGCGCTTTCAGGAGCGAGCGTACCGTCTCGCCTGGTCCATTCTCAGAAACGCCGAGGACGCGCGCGATATCTCGCAGGAAGCCTTCATCCGGCTGTACGAGACCGCGGGAAGCTTCCGCGGCAAGTCGAAGTTCTCGACCTGGTTCTATCGGATCCTGGTCAACCTGTGCCTGGATCACAAGCGAAAGCACAAGTGGTGGACGCTCTGGGTTCGCGATGCCGACGACGACCGGAGCGACACGATCCTCGACCGGCAGCCGGCGCCGGTCAACGATCCGGTCGACACGCTGAGCCGGGAGGAGATGTTGAAGGCGCTGGGGTCAGCCGTGGATCGACTGGCGCCGCGCCAGCGAGCCGCGGTGCTGCTACGGGTCCAGGAGGACATGGCCACGTACGACATCGCTCGGGTGCTCAAGTGCTCCGAGGCGACCGTACGGGTCCATCTCCACCGCGCGCTCGCGACCCTGAAGAAGACGGTGGAGAAACACTGAGTGGAGAAGCACTGACATGGCGAGGCATCCCGACACCGATCTAGTGCCGTATCTGCGAGGGGAGCTTCCTCCGGCCGAGCGCGAGCGCGTCGCCCGGCATCTCGAGGAATGCCCGGACTGCAAGCAGGACACCGAGCTGCTCCGCGATCTCCTCGGTAACCTCTCTCACGCGATCGGGCAGCCGCCCGCGGTGAGCTGGGCCCGCTATCGCGCCGAGCTTCGCGAGAAGCTCGAGGCCCGGCGCGCGCAGGTCCAATGGTGGCGGCACCCCATGCCGTTGGCGGTCTCGGCAAGCCTCGCCGGCGCGCTCCTGCTCGTCGCGGTCTGGGGCGGACGCGAGCTCTCGAAGAGTCGGGATTCGCTCGGTCCGGACGAAGTGGTCATCGGCCGCGAGCTCGGGCTGCTGCAGGAGTTTCGGACCGTCGAGCGACTCGATCTCCTCGAAGATCTCGAGGTCATCAGCAATCTCGATCGCCTCGCCTCGGAACGCCAGGGCTAGCGGTGCGCCGCAGGCGGGTATGGCTCGCGCTGGGACTGCTCGGAGCGGTCGGGGGCGGAACCGCCGCGTCCTCGGCTGGCGGTGCAGACGGCGCGGGTCAGCCGCCGGTCGATGCGCAGATGCTGCTCGACCTCGACCTTCTCAGGGGGACGGACCTCGCCCGGGACCGCGAGATGCTCAAACGCATGCAGATCCTGGAGCGGATGCGCATTCTCGAGTCGATGCCTGCGCAGGAGACCGGACCGCGGCCGGCACCAACCCCGAGCGAGGCAAAGGATCGATGACGTTTCGCGGCCTGCCGACCTTGCTCGTGCTGGGCGCCATGCTGGCGCTCGGCGATCTCGACCTCGCCTGGGGCCAGAATCCACCGCCGACCACCCAGGGCGCGCCGCCCCCGATCCAGGGCCTGGACAATCTCACGCCCGAGGAGCGGGCCCTCGCGGAGCGAAACCTCGAGCGGTGGCAGCGACTCACGCCCGAGGAGCGAGCGCGCGCACTCGAGAATTACCGCCGGTGGCAATCGATGACCCCCGAGGAGCGCGAGGCGGCGCGTCAGAACTACCGGCGCTTCCGCCAGCTCACGCCCGATCAGCGGGCGCAGATCCTCAAGGACTTCCAGCGCTGGAACGAGCTGCCCAGGGAGCGCCAGCAGGAGCTGCAGCAGGCCTACGAGCGCTACCAGCGGCTGCCGCAGGAGCGGCGGGACCGGATCCAGCAGCGGCTGGGTCAGTGGGAGTCGATGACGCCGGAGGAACGCGAGCGCGTGCTTCGAAACCAGGAGCGCTGGCGGCAGATGAGTCCCGATGAGCGTGAACAGCTCCGCGAGCGCTGGCGACAGATGCCCCCCGAGGAGCGCGAGCGGTTGCGCCAGCAACGACAGCAGCGGCGCGGTCCGCCATGAGCCGCCCGGCGCGCGGCAGGGCGGCGAGAGCCGTGGCGTGGGTCGCGCTCGGGCTCGGGGCGCTCGCGGGATGCAGCGCGTCGACCGCACGAGCCGCCGGCGGCGACAGGCCCGTTGCCGCGGCGCCCGCGGCGGCCGCGCCTGTCGCGAGCGTCAGCGGTGACCGCCAGATCATTCACGCACTGAGCCGGCTCACCTACGGCGCGCGCCCCGGCGACGTCGAGCGCGTGCGCGCGATGGGCCTCTCGGCCTGGATCGACCGGCAGCTGCGACCGCGCACGATCGACGACTCCGCGACCGAGCGGACCCTGGCCGAGCTGACGACCCTGCGCATGCCCATCTCCGAAGCCCTGCGCGAATTCCCGCGGCCCGATCCCAAGCTGCGTGCGCAGATCGCGAACGGCGAGATGTCGCGCCAGGAAATGATGGAACGCTACCCGATGGAGAGGCGCCCGGTCCGGATCGCGGATGAGCTCCGGGCCGCGAAGGTCGTCCGGGCCGTGACGAGCGAGCGTCAGCTCGAGGAAGTCATGGTCGACTTCTGGTTCAACCACTTCAACGTCTTCGCCGGCAAGGGCGACGTGCGCTGGTACGTGTCGGCCTACGAGCGTGAGGCGATCCGGCCCTACGCGATGGGGCGGTTCCCCGACCTCGTGCGCGCGACCGCGCATCACCCCGCGATGCTCTTCTATCTCGACAACTGGCTCAGCGCCAAACCGGACTTCAGAGTGCCCGTGGGGCCCAATCGCGGACGCCGGGCGGGGCTCAACGAGAACTACGCGCGCGAGCTGATGGAGCTGCACACGCTCGGCGTGGACGGCGGCTACACGCAGAAGGACGTCACCGAGGTCGCGCGCGCGTTCACCGGCTGGACGATCGATCGGCCGCAGACCGACGCGCTCTTCATCTTCCGTCCGATCATGCACGACACCGGTGAGAAGATCGTGCTCGGCCACCGGATCGCCGCCGGCGGCGGGCGGGACGATGGCGAGCGCGTGATCGAGCTCCTCACGCAACATCCGGCC
Source organism: Candidatus Rokuibacteriota bacterium (assembly GCA_003221615.1). Classification (GTDB taxonomy): domain Bacteria; phylum Methylomirabilota; class Methylomirabilia; order Rokubacteriales; family CSP1-6; genus AR31. The sequence goes on from QHSQ01000113.1 coordinate 46,969, forward strand.
ACGGCGCGCTTCGTCGCCACCAAGCTCGTCCGCCGCTTCGTCTCCGACACGCCGCCCCCCGCGCTGGTCGCCCGGGTCGCCGGTTCCTACCTGAGCACGGGCGGCGAAATTCCGGCGATGCTGCGGACGATCTTCGAGTCGCCCGAGTTCTACCGCGAGGACGCGTACCGGGCCAAGATCAAGAAGCCGTTCGAGTTCGTGGCGAGCGCCGTCCGCGCGCTCGGCGGCAGCACGGACGCGCAGGGCGGCATGGCGCTGGCCCGGGCGAGCGCCGAGATCGGCGAGCCGCTCTACCAGGCTCAGCCGCCGACGGGCTTCGCCGATCGCGGCGAGGTCTGGGTGAACGCCGGCGCCCTGCTGGCCCGCATGAACTTCGCGCTGAGCCTCGCCTCGGGCCGCTATCCTCACGTGAGCGTCGAGCTTCCCGCGCTGGTCGCGGGCGCCGATCCGGGCTCTCCCGCCGCCGTCCTCGACCGGCTCCTCGTCGCGATCGTGGCCGACCAGGCCGGGCCGGAGACGCGCGCCGTGCTGACCGCCCAGCTGAAAGCGCCGCAGATCACGCGACTGTCACCGGACGATCGGGGTCCGGCGAACACGGACGTGGCCAAGCTCGCCGCGCTCGTGATCGGCTCGCCCGAGTTCCAGCGGCGATGAGGGAGGGCCGATGATCACGCGTCGAACGCTCCTGAAGGCCGGTGGATGTGCGCTGGTCGCCTACGCGGGCGCGCCGAGATTCCTGCTGCGGGCCGCCCACGCGGCGGAGGCGAGCGGCAAGGTGCTCGTGGCGATCTTCCAGCGCGGAGCCGTGGACGGGCTCAGCATGGTGATGCCCTACGGAGATTCCGGCTACGCCGGAGTGCGTCCATCGATCGGCCTGCAGCCGCCCAGGCGCGGCGAGAGCGAGCGCGCGACGGACCTCGATGGCTTCTTCGCGTTTCACCCTGCCCTCGCACCGCTCGTGCCGCTCTGGGAGAGCCGCGCGCTCGCGGTCGTGCATGCCTGCGGCTCGCCCGACACGACGCGCTCGCACTTCGACGCGCAGGACTACATGGAGAGCGGGACGCCGGGCGTGAAGAGCACGACCGACGGCTGGCTCGCCCGCGCGGTCGCCGCGCGGCCCGCGAAGTCGACGCCGTTCCGCGCGGTGGCGATCGCCCCGGCGCTTCCGCGCACCCTCCAGGGGGACGTCGGCGCGATCTCGATGCAGTCGCTCGACCGATTCGACGTCCGGACCGGCGACGACGGCACCGCGCGGCAAGGCTTCGAGTCGCTCTACGAGCAGGGCGTTCGCGATCTCCTGCACGGAACGGGGCGCGAGACATTCGACGCGGTGAAGATGCTCCGGAGCGCCCGGGCCTCGCGCATCGCGCCGGCGCACGGCGCCGAGTATCCGCGCGTGCCGCTCGGCGAGGCGCTGCGCCAGATCGCGCAGCTCATCAAGGCCGACGTCGGCCTCGAGGTCGCCTTCGCCGACATGCAGGGCTGGGATACGCACGTCGGCCAGGGCGCCGAGCGCGGCCAGCTCGCGCTGCGCCTGCGCGACTTCGGCGCCGCGCTCGCCGCCTTCGCCCAGGACCTCGGCGACAAAATGTCGGACGTGGTCGTGCTCACGATGTCGGAGTTCGGCCGGACCGTCGCCGAGAACGGAAACCGCGGCACCGATCACGGTCACGCGACGGCGATGCTCGTCCTCGGCGGCGGCGTGCGCGGCGGCCGCGTCTACGGCCGCTGGCCCGGGCTCGGTCACCACCAGCTCTTCGAGGGCCGCGACCTCGCGGTGACAACTGACTTCCGAACTCTCTTCTCCGAGATCGCCACGCGCCACCTTGGCGTCCCCGCCACCCCGATCTTCCCCGGCTTCCGGTCGAGCGCGCCGCCGCTCGGACTCCTCGCTTGACTCCACGACCACGCTAACGAGGAAACGGCTTTTTCAGCCGCTTCCCGTGTGGTACGTTCCGCGCGCATGGAGAATGTGATCCTTGTCCGCGACGGCGCCATCGCGACCGTCACCCTGAATCGTCCCGACCGCCGCAACTCGCTGAGCGACGCGATGCTGACCGATCTGGGCGCGGCCTTCGTGGAGCTGCGCGACGACACCACGACGCGCGTCGTCGTCGTCACGGGCGCGCCGCCGGTCTTCTCGGCGGGGGCGGACGCGGGGCTCAAGTCGACGATGTCGGCCGAGGAGCGCCGGCAGGCGTTCGGCCAGCGCAAGAGTCAGTTCCGCCGGCTCTTCGAGCGCGCCAATACCCTGCTCGAGAACCTCGAGCAGGCGACGATCGCGATGATCAACGGCCACGCGGTCGGCGGCGGGTGGGGCCTCACGCTCGCCTGCGACTTCCGCTGGGCCGCCGCCGAAGCCCAGCTCTGGATCCCCGAGGTCGACCTCGGCGTGCCACTCGGCGTCGCGTCGACGACCCGCTTCGTGCGTCTCGTCGGGCCCGCGCGTGCGAAGGAGATCATCATGGAGTGCCGGCGGTACTCCGCCGCCGAGGCTCAGGCGTGGGGTCTCGTCCACCGCGTCGTTCCCGGCGCATCCCTCGCCAAGGAGGTGCGCGCATACGCCGAAGCGCTGACCGCCAAGCCCTTCAAGGCGATGTCGGAGGTCAAGGCCCGCATCAACGCGATCGCGCGTACCGGGATGCCCGAAGTCAACGCGATGACGGAGGGGTTCCTCGATCGTGGCTGACCGCCCGATGATGCTCGAGGGCATCCGCGTGCTCGACCTCTCCCGCGTGATCGCGGGCCCGTATTGCGCCACGCTGATGGCCGATCTCGGCGCCGACGTGGTGAAGGTGGAGCGTCCCGGGCGCGGCGACGATCTGCGCGCGTGGCGCGGCAACGGGATGAGCGCGACGTTCGCCGCGATCAATCGCGGAAAGCGCGGCATCGCCGTGGATCTGCAGCAGCCCGAGGGCAGCGCGCTCGTGTTCGAGCTGGCCCGTCGCGCCGACGTCGTCGTCGAGAACTTCCTGCCCGGGGTCGCCGACAAGCTCGGGCTCGGCTACACGGCGGTGAGCGCCGTGAACCCGTCGGCGGTCTACGTCTCGGTGACGGGCTTCGGTCAGGACGGGCCGCACGCGCGGCGGGCGGGCTACAACACGATCGCCCAGGGCATGAGCGGCATCATGGCGCTCACGGGAATGCCGGGCCATCCGCCGACGAAGGTGGGCGGCTCCGTGTCCGACCTGGCCGCGGCATTCATCGCCTTCGGCGTCGCCAATGCCGCGCTCGCGCATCGCCTGCGCAGCGGGCGGGGCCAGCACCTCGACGTGAGCTTGCTCGCCTCGACCCTGGCGCTGCTCCCCGATCCCGTCGCCCACTACTTCGACTCGGGCCAGCGGCCGACGCGCGTGGGCAACCGGAACCCGTACCTCACGCCCGCCGAGGCGTTCCGGACCAAGGACGGCTGGGTCCAGGTCGTCATCATGAACCCCGAGCAGTACGTGCGCTTCAGCCGGGCGCTCGGCGAGGAGTCGCTGGCGAGCGATCCGAAGTTCGGGACCAACGACTCCCGCGTCGCCCATCACGACGAGTTCAAGGCGCGGGTCGAGCGGGTGCTGACGCGGGAGCCCACGGCCCGGTGGGTCGCACGGTTCGAGGCCGAGCAGGTGGCCGCCGGCCCCATCTATGAATTCGACGAGGTGTTCGAAGACCCACAGGTGAAGCATCTCGGGCTGGTGGCAACGGTCGAGCAGCCGGGCTACGGCACCGCGCGCATGCTCGACTTTCCCGTCAGAGCGTCGGCGACACCCGCCACGATCCGGCGGCCGGCGCCGCGGCTCGGCGAGCACACCGCCGAGGTCCTCGGCGAGTTGGGCCTGCCGAAGAGCGAGATCGATCGTCTCGCCACCGCCGGCGTCGTCGCGCTGGCGTGAGGGCCCGGCACGATGAGGCGCGCGTGGCGCTGGGCGTTGGCCGTCGCGCTCGTCGCGTCCGCGTGCGCCGGGCTCCAGCTCGGCCGCGAGTTCCCCTCGCCCGACACCGCGCAGATCAAGGTCAACGTCACCGACAAGGCCGGCCTGCTGGCGTTCTTCGGCGAGCCCTACCAGGTCGGGATCGACAGCGGCGACCAGACCTGGCGCTGGTTCTACGCGCAGCGGAGCGCCTCCAGCACGATCACCAAGGACCTCACCGTGCGCTTCAACTCGAACGGCACGGTGAAGTCCTACTCGTTCACGTCGAACTTTCCCGAAGACATGCGGAAGTTCCGGTAGCCCCGTAGAAAGGAGACCGCCGTGCCGACGAAGATCGTTCTCTCCCCCAAGCTCCCCGCGGCGCTCGTCGACGTCGCCCGCTCGCTCTTGCCGGCCGAGTACGAGATGCAGGTGGCCGACCAGGGCACGCCGGAGTTTCCCGCCGCCATGAAGGACGCCGAGTACCTGGTGGGCTTCGCGCGAGAGAGCCTCGGCGCGGAGTTCTATCGCGGAGCGCCCAAGCTGAAGCTGATCCAGCTGATCAGCGCGGGCTACGACCGGCTCGACATCGCGGCGGCGCGCCAGGCGAAGGTGCCGGTCGCCAACAACGGCGGCTCGAACTCGGTCGCGGTGGCCGAGCACACCCTGATGCTCATCCTGGCGGTCTACAAGAAGCTCGCCTGGCATCACCACAACGTCATCACCGGGAAGTGGCGCGTCGGCGATTTCTCCCAGACCCGGACCTACGAGCTGGCCGGCAAGACGCTCGGGATCGTCGGCCTCGGGACCATCGGCAAGAAGGTCGCGAAGCGCGCTCAGGCCTTCGACATGCACGTCCAGTACTACGACATCGTGCGGCTCACCGAGCACGCCGAGGACGCCCTGGACGTGCGCTTCGTGCTCTTCCCCGAGCTCCTGCGCACCTCCGACGTCGTCAGCCTGCACGTGCCCCTGACCAACGCGACGCGCGGCATGATGGGGGCCCGGGAGTTCGCGACGATGAAACGGAGCGCGATCCTGATCAACACCTGCCGCGGCCCGGTCGTCGACGAGGCGGCCCTGCAGGTGGCGCTGGCGTCGGGGCAGATCGCCGCGGCCGGCCTCGACGTCATGGTCGAGGAGCCCCCGGCGGCGAACCACCCCCTCTTCGGCCTGGAGAACATCACGATCACCCCGCACTCGGCCGGACCGACGTGGGAGAACTGGGCGAAGGCGTTTCGGAACGCCTTCGACAACGTCCAGCGAGTGGCGGCCGGGCGAAAGCCGCTGTGGGTGATTCCCGAGCTGCAGGACCTGATTTAACCCGGCACTCGCCACCCGGGTTCCCTCGTCGCTTCCGGAAAGTGTCACGCGTACCCGCCCCGGCCAGACCGGGGCGGGGCGCGCCGACCGGCGTCCGGGTTGACGCGCTAGGTCATTGACACTGAAGTAGAATCGGGCATAATCCCTTCGCTTTTCGGCGCTCGCACCTCTCCCGCTCGTAGTCGGGTCCGCTGCCGGTAGCGAGGAGGCTTATCATTGGGGATCAGGCCGTGAGGGGCAGGATGCTATGAAGAAGTTCATCGTCAAGCGAATGGGACTGGCGCTCATCTCGCTCTTTCTGCTCTCGCTGACGATCTTTCTCCTGATGCGCGTCACCGGCGATCCCGCGGTGCTCCTCGCCGAGCCCGGCGCCAGCCAGGCGGACCTCGACGCGATTCGCACGCAGTTCGGCCTCGACCGGCCGCTCTGGATCCAGTACGTGAGCTTCATCTCGCATCTCGTTCGCGGCGACTTCGGCCAGTCGTTCTACTACCGCACGGACGTCTTCGAGCTCTATCTCTCGCGGCTACCGGCGTCGTTGTTACTGGCCTCGGCGGCGATGTCGTTCTCGCTGATCGTCGGCATCCCAACCGGGATCATCGCGGCGGTACGGGTCAATCAGTGGTGGGACAGCGTGGGGAAGATCTTCGCGCTGCTCGGGCTCTCGATGCCGTCGTTCTGGGTCGGGCTGGTCATGATCCTCTTCTTCTCGGTCTACCTCGGCTGGCTACCATCGTCCGGATCCGGGACGGTGCTCCATCTGGTGATGCCGTCCATCGCCCTCGGCTGGGTCTTCGCGGCTTCCCACATGCGCCTCACGCGCTCGTCGATGCTCGAGGTCCTGGGCTCCGAGTACGTGAAGCTCGCGCGGCTCAAGGGGCTGCCGGAAGCGCTGGTCATCTCCAAGCACGCCTTCAAGAACGCGCTGATCCCGGTGCTCACCTTGGCGGGGATCAATCTCGTCATCATGGTCAACGTGGCGGTCGTCGTCGAGACCGTGTTCGCGTGGCCGGGCGTGGGCCGCCTGCTCTTCGAGGGCATCGCGTTCCGCGATTTCCCGGTCGTGCAGGCGACCGTCCTGCTCGGCGGTGTGATGATCGTCGTCGTGAATCTGCTGGTCGATATTCTCTACGCGGTTATCGACCCTAGGATCAGATATGAGGGCTAACGCCCCTGGGAACTGGAGACGCACATGAACGGTAGCAGCGCAGCGAACAGCCGCTCCGCGTCCGTGATCCTGACGCTCCCGTCGCGTCTGGCCTTCATGCGGGCTCAGGGCTTTCCGACCATCCCGATCGCGATCCTCCTCGGCGTGCTGCTGGTGGCGATCTTCGCGAACGTGATCGCGCCGCACAATCCCGAGGTCGGCGTGCTCGGTGACCGGTTCCGCCCGCCCGCGTGGCAGGCGAACGGCACCATCGATCACCTCCTCGGCACCGATCACCTCGGCCGAGACGTACTCTCGCGGCTGATCTTCGGCGCCCGGATCTCCGTCATCGTCGGGCTCATGGTCATCATCGTGGCCGGCGTCGTCGGCACCGGGCTTGGGATCATCTCGGGCTACATGGGCCGCTGGGTCGACCAGGTCATCATGCGTCTCACCGACGCCTGGCTCGCGTTGCCCGCGCTCACATTCGCGATCTTCCTGGCGGCCATCATCGGTCCCAGCGCGAGCAACATCATCATCATCCTCGCCCTGGTCTACTGGACGCGCTACGCGCGCGTCATCCGCGGCGAGGTGCTCTCCGTCCGGGAACGGGACTACGTGCGCCTCGCCGTCGTCGCCGGCTGCTCGAAGTGGAAGATCATGCGCAAGCACATCCTGCCGAACGTGATCAACTCCGCGATCGTGCTGGCCACCCTGCAGCTCGGTCAGGTGATCATCGCCGAGGCGGCGTTGTCGTTCCTCGGCGTCGGCGTGCCGCCACCCCAGCCCGCGTGGGGGCTGATGCTGGCGGATGGCAAGAAGGGCCTGATGGCGGGCTACTGGTGGCTGACCGTGCTACCGGGCTCCTGCATCATGCTCATGGTCCTCTCGGCGAACCTTCTGGGCGACTGGCTTCGTGTGAAGTTCGACCCGCAGCTCCGCCAGTTGTGACCGGTCCGCTCCTCGACATCCGGCGCTTGTCGACGCACTACGTCAGCGCCCGCGGCACCCGTGTGACGCGGGCGGTGGACGACGTCACGCTGTCGCTCGACCAGGGTCAGACGCTCGGCATCGTGGGTGAGTCGGGATCGGGCAAGACGACCCTGGCGCTCACGTTGCTGCGGATGCTGCCGCCGGCGGCCAAGATCGTCTCGGGCGAGATCATGTTCGAGGGCGTCGACCTCATGAAGAAGTCCGAGTCCGAGATGCGACGAATCCGCGGCAAGCGGATCGCGATGATCCTGCAGGACCCGATGGCGTCGCTGAACCCGCTCTTCACCGTCGGCGATCAGGTCGCCGAGCCGATCCGGGTCCACGAAGGCGCCGGCCGCCGCAACGCCTGGGGCCGAGCGACGGAGCTCCTGAAGGCCGTTCGCATCGCGGCGCCGGAGCGACGTGTGCGCGAGTATCCCCACCAGCTGTCCGGTGGGATGCGCCAGCGCATCGTCGGGGCGATCGCGATCTCGTGCGAGCCCCGGGTGCTCATTGCCGACGAGCCCACGACGAGCCTCGATCTCACGATCCAGGCGCAGTATCTGAAGCTCCTCCGTGACCTCCAGCGCGCCCATAACCTGGCGCTGATCTTCATCACCCACAACCTCGGTATCGTCGCCAAGATGTGCGACCAGGTGGCGGTGATGTACGCAGGACGCCTGGTCGAGGCCGGCCCGGTCAAGCAGATCTACAACTCGCCGGCGCACCCGTATACGCAGGCGCTCCTCGAGTCGATTCCGCGGCTCGGCGACAGCCGCAAGCGGCTCACCGCGATCGACGGCCAGCCGCCGGATCCGTCGGCGCCGCCGCCGGGCTGCGCGTTCCACCCGCGGTGCCCCAAGATCATGGACCGCTGCCGCACGGAGGCGCCGCCCGAGTTCCGCGTCACGGACACCCAGACGAGCCGCTGCTGGCTGTCGGCTCCCGTGAACGCCGTGAGGGGCTGAGCCCGATGGCCGGACCCGTCCTGGAAGCCAAGAATCTCGTCAAGCACTTCCCGGTCAAGCGCGGCATCTTCTCGCGCCAGGTCGCGGTCGTCCGTGCGGTGGACGACATCTCGTTCTCGATCGACCCCGGCAAGACCCTCGGGCTCGTCGGCGAGTCAGGCTGTGGCAAGACCACGACGGGGAAGATGGTGCTGCTGCTCGAACGGCCGACGGGCGGGATCATGCGATTCGAGGGGCAGGACCTCCAGGATCTCGACGGGGGGAGCCTGCGCGCGTACCGGCGCTCCGTCCAGGCCGTCTTCCAGGATCCCTTCGCGTCGCTGAATCCAAGAATGCGCGTGGGCTCGATCATCGTCGAGCCGCTCGTCACCAACGAGTCCTTGCCGGCCGTCGAGGTGAAGAAGCGCACGCTGCGCCTGCTCGAGCTGGTGGGCCTGCCGGAGCGCGCGGCCGATCTGTTCCCTCACGAGTTCTCCGGTGGACAGCGTCAGCGGATCGCGATCGCGCGCGCCCTCTCGCTCTCGCCCAAAGTGGTCGTGCTCGACGAGCCGGTCTCGGCGCTCGACGTGTCGATCCGCGCCCAGATCCTGAACCTCCTGCGCGATCTTCAGGCGCAGCTCGGCGTGTCCTACCTCTTCATCGCCCACGACCTCGCCGCGGTCGCGCACATGAGCCACGCGATCGCGGTGATGTACCTCGGAAAGATCGTGGAGGTCGGAGACGCCGACACGGTCTCGAAGTCGCCCAAGCATCCGTACACCCAGGCGCTGTTCTCGGCGGCGCTGCCGTCCCATCCGGACGAGCGGCGCGACGAGATCATCCTGGCCGGCGAGGTGCCGAGCCCGATCGCGCCGCCGGCCGGATGCCACTTCCATCCGCGCTGCCCCTATGCGCTCCCGCGCTGCTCGAGCGAGGAGCCCAAGCTGCTTGCCGAGTCCGGTCGCCTGGTCGCCTGCCACCTCTACCCCAAGTAGGGGTTCGGTTGGACTTCGTCGCGCTGCACGCGCAGTCGAAGCCCGACGCGGTCGCGCAGATCGAGGGCGACCGGTCCCTGACCTGGCGAGAGCTCCTGGAGCGTCGAAACCGCGTCGCCAACGCGCTCGTCAAGCAGGGCGTGGGCCGTGGCGAGCACGTGATCATCTACGCCCCCAACTCGCTCGAGTACCTCCTGGCCTCGGCGGCCACCCGCGCGGCCAACGCGGTGCCGATCCCGATGAACCACCGCCTCGTGGCCGACGAGGTGAGCTACATCCTCGAGCACTCCGACGCCGTGGCGGCGTTCGTCGGCGGCCCCTACGTGGCGATGGCGGAGGAAGTCAGGCGCCACGCGGCCCGTGTGCGCCTGTGGATCACGCTGGGCTCCCAGCACCGGCCCTGGGCCACGAGCCTCGGCGAGCTCCTCGAACAGGGCGGCACGGATTCACCGGCCGTCGATCCCGCCCAGGGCCTCGGCGGCTCCATGATCTACACCGGCGGGACGACCGGAAAGCCCAAGGGCGCGCTCCGCGCCGCCTCTGACGCCCAGACCACGCTCGCCTTCATGCAGGCGCTCGGGATGATGCACGACGATCACGCGCATCTGGTGGCCGGCCCCCTGTACCACTCGGCGCCGGGCTCGTTCTCGCTGTTCGCGGCCCTGCTGGGCGGCACCGTCGTCGTCATGCCCCGGTTCGACCCCGAGCAGGCGCTGCACCTGATCGACAAGCACCGGATCACCAGCACGTTCATGGCGCCCACCCTGGTCAAGCGCATCGTCGATCTCCCCGAATCCGTGCGCGCGCGCTACGACGTCTCCTCGATGCGCGCGCTGATCGTGGCGGCGGCTCCGTGCCCGATGCGGGTCAAGGAGGCGGCGCTCGGCTACTTCGGCGCCTGCCTCTACGAGTTCTACGGCTCGACGGAGCTCGGGATCAACACGATCCTCCGGCCCGAGGACGTCCTGCGCAAGCCCGGCTCGTGCGGCCGGGCGGCGCCCAATATCGAGATCGCGCTGCTCGACGACGAGGGCCGGCCCGTTCCCACGGGCGAGCCGGGCGAGGTGTACGTCCGCCGATTCCGCGGCATGTTCGACGTCTATTACAAGAATTCCGAGGCGACCGTGCAGACCGAGCGCGGCGGCTGGCATTCGGTCGGCGACGTGGCGTGGGTGGACGCGGAGGGCTTCTACACGCTGTGCGACCGAAAGCGCGACATGATCATCTCCGGCGGGGTCAACATCTACCCCGCCGAGATCGAGGACGCGCTGCACCGGCACCCGGCCATCGAGGACGTGGCCGTCTTCGGCGTCCCGGACGACGACTGGGGCGAGCGGGTCCACGCCGCGGTGCAGCTGCGGCCAAACCAGGCCCTCACGGCGGACGAGCTCCGGGCGTTCGCCCGGCGTCATCTGGCCGACTACAAGGTGCCGCGCGAGGTCTCGTTCCCCGAGAATTTCCCGCGCGACACCGCCGGCAAGCTCGTCAAGAGGCTGCTGCGGGATCCTTACTGGGTGGGACAGGACCGGAAAATCTGACGACGTTGAACGCGGAAACCGGCTTCGAGAAGCCTTTCAGCGTGAGGCCGCCCAGCTCCTCGACCTCGACCATCGCCTCGACCGCTCCGAGCACGCGCTGCGCGATGAGGATCTGCCGCGGCCTGGCCTCGCCGCAGAGCCGCGCCGCCAGGTTGGTCACGGTGCCGATCGCGCCGTAGTCCATCCGGCCCTCGAACCCGATCGCGCCGATCGTCGCGTACCCTTGCGCGATGCCGATGCCGAAATCGAGATCGTAGCCGCGCTTGCGCCACGTCACGAGCAGCTCGTCGACCCGCCCGCGCATCGCGACCGCCATCCGCACCGCGCGCTCGGGCGCGTCCGGCACCGGCACCGGGTCGTTGAAGAAGATCATCATCCCGTCGCCGGTGAACCGTTCGAGGGTGCCCTCGTGCTCCAGGATGGTCCGTCCCATCGCGTTGTGATACTCGCGCAGGACGCTCATGACCTCCTCGGGCTCGGACGTCTCGGCGAAGGCCGTGAACCCGCGGAGGTCGAGGAAGACCACGGTGATCTCGCGGCGGTGGCTCTTCAGCGGATCCTCGGTGTCGCCGCTCACGATCAGCTCCGCGAGCTGGGGCGAGAAGAAGCGCTTGAGCCGCTCGAGGCGGTCGAGCTGCGCGAGCTGCTGCTCGACCCGTTGCTCGAGGGTACGGTTCCAGTGGGCGAGCTCGTCGTGGAGCAGCTTGATCCTCAGCAAGGACTTCACGCGGGCCAGGAGCTCGGGCTGGTTGATGGGCTTGGTCAGGAAATCGTCGGCGCCGGCCTCGATGCCCTTCACGCGCTCTTGCGTGGGATCGAGCGCCGTTACCATGATGACCGGCAGCATCGCCGTCGCCGCGTTCTGGCGGATCCGCCGGCACACGTCGTACCCGCTCATCCCCGGCATCATCACGTCGAGCAGGACGAGGCCCGGCTGCTCCTTCTCGATCTTCGCGAGCGCCTCAGCGCCGCTGGCGGCCGTGACGACCGCGTAGCCTTTCACGGCCAGGAGGTCGGCCAGGAGCTTGACGTTGACCGGCACGTCGTCGACGACGAGCACCTTCTCGGGCATCGCGCGCTTACTTCCCGCCCCGCCGGTCGAGCATCTCGCGGACCGCGTCCATGAACTCCTTCACCTTGATCGGCTTGCTCTGGTAGCCGTCGAAGCCGGCGGCCATGATCTTCTTGCGGTCGTGGGTCATCGCCGACGCCGTCACCGCGATCACCGGGATCGCCCGCGTCGCCGGATCGGCGCGTAGCTCGCCGAGCGCCGTGATCCCGTCCATCCCGGGCAGCTGGATGTCCATCAAGACCAGGTCGGGGATCCGCGCTTTGGCCAGACGCACGCCGTCCTCGCCGGTGCCTGCCTCGATCGTCTGGTAGCCCTTGTACTGGAGCACGTCGCGCACCAGCTTGAGGTTCTTCTCGTTGTCCTCGACGATCAGGATCAGCTCGTTTGCCATGGCTTCACCGGGAGTGTGAAGGTGAACGTCGCCCCCTGACCCAGCTGGCTCTTCACCCAGATCTTGCCGCCGTGCAGCTCGACGAACCGCCGCGACAGGGTCAGCCCGAGTCCGGTGCCCTCATGCTTCTTGGCATAGTCCGACCCCACCTGACGGAATTCCTCGAAGACGGCTTCGTGGTCCTCGGGCGCGATCCCGACGCCGGTGTCCGTCACCGAGATCTCGGCGGAGCCGTCCGCGAGCCCGGCCTGGACGACGATGCGGCCGCCCTCGGGCGTGAACTTGATCGCGTTGGACAGGAGGTTCAGGAGCACCTGCTTGACCTTCCGCTCGTCGCCCTTGATCTCGCCCAGGCGCGGGTCGACGTCGACCGCGAGCGTGATCGCGCGCCGCGCGGCGCGCTCGCGAACCAGGGTGATCGCGTTGTCGATCGCCTGCGGCAGGTGGAAGTCGGTCACCTCCAGCTCCATGCGCCCGGCCTCGATCTTCGCGAGGTCGAGGATGTCGTTGATCAGCGACAGGAGGTGGCGACCGGACGTGAGGATGTCTTGCAGGTACTCGTCCTGCTTGGGGTTGAGCTCGCCGAACATCCGGTCGAGGAGCACCTCGGAGAAGCCGATGACTGCGTTGAGCGGCGTGCGCAGCTCGTGCGACATGCTGGCCAGGAACTCGGACTTGTGCCGGTCGGCGACCTCGAGCTGACGGCTCTTCTCCTCGATCTCCTGGAAGAGCTGCGCGTTCTGGATCGCCAGGGCCGACTGGGCGGCGAACGTCCGCAGGAGCTCGATGACGTCGGGCGGGAACTCGCCGGGCGCCTTGCGGTTCACGATGAGCCCGCCGATGATGCGACTCTCGCGGAGCAGCGGCACCGCCAGCAGCGCGTGATAGCCCTCGCGGAGGGCCGCCGTTCTCAGGCGGCTCTGGTACGTCGGGTCATGCTCGATGTCCGGTATCTGGGTCGGCTCGAACGTGACCGCCATCCGCCCGACCGCCCCCTCGCCTTTGCGGATGCGGGTCGAGCGCAGGAGCTCAACGAAGTTGATGTCCAGGTTCTGGGTTGCGCGCAGCTGGAACTCTTCCGTCTCTTCGTCGTATTCGTAGATCGCGCCGCCGTCGGTGCCCGCAAAGGTCTGTACGAGCTCGATCTGCTTGTCGGAGAACGCTCGGACCTCGTGACGATAGACCGCCACGGCACCGACGACCGCATCGGCTTTGAGCAGCGGCAGCCAAACAGCCGAACGGGCCCCGAGCACCTGAACCGTCCGAACTCTCAAGGGGTCGCCCTGTCGGTACGCGATGTCATCGGTCACGTCGGTGATCTGGATCGGCCGTCGCTCCGCGAGCATGCGCCCGATGCCGGTCGTCGGCCCAGGTTGTCCGATCGGCCCGCGGAACAGGCGCTCGGCTTCCGCACTGAGACCGCGGAACGCCACGGTTCTGAATGTCGCGCCATCGTAGAGGTAAAGAATGCCGTGACGCGCCGAGCACAGCCGAGTGGCATTGTCCAGGATGGCATCGAACACCGGCTGGGTGTCGGTCGGAGAGCTGCTGATGACCCGTAAGATTTCGCTGGTCGCGGTCTGCTGCTCGAGCGACTCGGTGAGCTCATGCGTGCGCTCCTCGACCTTGCGCTCGAGCCCCGCGTACGATTCCTTGAGCTGGGCGGCCATGCTGTTGAACTGGTCACCGAGCGCCTCCAGCTCGTCGCCCGTGCGGACGTCGATGCGCTGGTCGAGCTCGCCCGTGCCGATCCGGGCCGCGCCGGCCTGGAGCGCCTGGATGGGCGTGACCATGCGGCGGGCCAGGACGAGACTGGCCCCGACCGCCAGGAGAACACCCAGGACGAGCAGGACGATCGTGCGCTGGATCGAGGCGTAGAGGCTCTCGAACGCCTCCTCGAGGGGCTGCTCCACGAACACCGACCATTTGAGCGACGCGATCGTGGCGTAGGCGGTCATGACCCGGCGGTTTTTGAAGTCTCGCGCGATCGTGACTTGAGGGCGCGCCGCGCCGGGGGCCGGGCCGGCGGACAGCGCCGCCTTGACCTGCTCGAGGTTGGCGAAGGTCGTCTTCTGGAGGACCAGGCTGATGTCCGGATGCGCGATGAGCACGCCCTCGCCGTCGACGACGAAGGCGTGACCGGCCTTGCCGATCGTGATCCGCGAGACGACGTCCCAGATGAACTTGAGATTCACCGCGGCGACGGTGACGCCCGACTCCTTGCCGCTGCCGGCCATGGCGATCGTCATGTAGGGCTCGGACTCCTTCCGGAAGGAGACGGGCCCGTGATAGATCTTGCCGGCCTTGGCCTCGAGGAACTCCGGCTCGTGCGAGTAATCGGTGCCGCTGCCGGTGACGTCCATCGCCAGGCGCGAGACGCGCAGCTGCTCCTTGCCCTCCGCGTCCAGGTAGCTGATTTCCGTGATCGCCAGCACCTGGCGCAGGAGGCGAAGATTGTCGACGCGGCGCTGGTAGGTAGCGGCCGCGGCCGGCCCGAGCTGAGGCTGGGTGGTCCAGCTGATCTGCTGCTCGATCTCCTTGATGTACGCCTCGATGCGCGCCGCGACGCCGATCGCCTTCTCGCGCTGCAGCGCGACGAGCGCCTCGCGGTTCTCGTAGTAGGAGAAGTAGATCTCGATGGCGCCGGACGCCAACAGGGCTCCACTGACCAGCCCGGCGATGATGATGACGTACTTCCGGAAGAGATGGCCTCGGGGTGTCACGACTCCCGCTTCACCCCGACAATATCATCAGCAGCCGCGGGACCGATTTTTCCAGGCAGCGCTTGATCTCGTCACGGCAGGCGCGGAAGACGTCCTCACCCTGGGTGGCGGGATCGTCGATGTCGCCCTCCTCGCCGACGAACTCCCGGAGCGTGAACACCGGCCGGTCGCGGACCTCGTCGAAACCGGCCAGCATCTGCTTCTGGAGCACGGTCATCGTCAGGATCAGGTCCGCCCCGGCGAGAAGCTCGCGGTGGCGACGGAGATCCGTCGAGACGAAGTCGTTCTCGCCCAGCTGGATGCCCTCCTCCCGGAGTGCCAGCCGCGCGTCGAGGGAGGCGATCATGCCGTCTCGCGCGTAGTTCGCGATCCCGCCGGACCTGACGCGGACGGCACCGTCGACGCCGTGCTGCGCCAACATCCGCTCCAGCAGCACCTGGGCCATGACGCTCCGAGCGGTGTTGGCGTGGCACACCATCAGGACGGTTTTCACGGCTCCTCGTACCGCGACTTCCAGAACCGCCGGCCTCCCCCGAGATCCCGCCACTCGTCGGCGGGGCGCTCGTCGATCTTCTGGCCGAACTCGATGCTCGGGGGCTGTTTGAGGTTGCCGCCGAGGGTCTCCGGGAAGATCTTCGTCAGCTCCTCGGGATCCCAGCGACGTCCGTGCTTGATGTGCCGCACGGCGTGGGGCTGGGCGAGCAAGGTGTAGCCGAACCCGCGCGCGTGGAAGACCTGCCCGTTGACGTTCGCAGCGGCGTCGCTCGCGAGGTAGACCACGATCGGCGCGACGTTGTCGGGATCGCGATCGGTCCCGACCGCTTGCTCGCTCGGCCACTTACCGGTCTGCTCGAAAACGGCGCGGCCGCGCGGCGTCGAGTCGATCATGCGCGT